>NZ_SOHD01000042.1:0-429766 GCF_004403235.1 Cryobacterium sp. Hh38
CACGGGCACGGCCACGGGCGCGGCCACGGGCACGGCGCGGGTTCCGGCCACGAACGGGCCTGCGGCCGGCGCCGCCGGCGACTACTCGCGCAGGTCGGCTGGGATGGTCGGCAGCACCCGCGCGGCAGCCCGGCGCTCCTTGAGCGTCGTGCGGGCAGCCTTGGCCAGCTCCGTGAGAATAGGAATGCCGGAGAGCAGAATGATGCCGATGATGAAGAACTCGGAGTATTTGGCGACGAATGCGAACTGGCCGAGGAAGTAACCGACCAGGGTGAGGCCGACGCCCCAGGCGAAGGCCCCGATCGCGTTGTAGGTCACGAAGCTGCGGTAGCGCATCTTGCCGACGCCGGCAGCGACCGGCACGAAGGCCCGAAATATGGGCAGAAAACGGGCCAGAATGATCGACTTGCCGCCGTGCTTGGCGAAGAAGGCGTTGGTGCGCTCGACGTTCTTCGGGTTGAAGAATCGGTTCTTCTCCCGCGAAAAGACCGCTGGCCCCGCTTTTCGGCCGATGACATAGGCGAGCTGATCGCCGGCGAACGCTGCCACGAATACGACCAGACAGGTCACCCAGATCGGCAGCGGCACCACCCCGGTCGCGGTGAGCAACCCCACCGTGAACAGCAGCGAATCACCCGGCAGGAACGACAGTACGATGAAGCCGGTCTCGACGAACACAACCACGGCAACGCCCAGAAGCACGAACGATCCAAACGAATGGATCAGCCACTCAGAGTCGAGAAAATCGATTCCGAACAGGGTGGGCAGCATGAAGAATCCTTCCGGAACTCGCGATGGCACAGAAATTGGCATGCCCGCGATAGACGTTGCACCCAGACTACGGGACACCTACCTGTGAATTGCCGAGTGGGCGACGCGCGGCAAGCGGATGCTGCCGCACCAGAAAATCCTTGCCTTCCGCCCCCGGTTTCCCATATTCTGGAAGGCTGCCTGATCCGGGGGGCATGAGACACACATAACTTTCAGGCGCCCAGGAGGCAGACATGACAAAGACAGCACCGATCACGCTCGCACTGATTGCGAACGACGGCGCTCACTTTGGCGCCGGTGCCCCGGTCCCCGCCGCAACTGCGTCCCTCGTCGACTAGCCACCTTCTTGTCGCGCTCGGCCTGGTGCCGACGCCGGCATCGATCTTGTCCCGTCAGCATCCACTCATCACGGCCGTTGGGCACCCCGCTGACGCGTTTGTAGCGCCGATAAGTGTCGTCGTTTGCAATTTTCCTGTCGCCGGTACTGTTTGGTCTGGCGACCACAGTCATTCGCTGCACCGCCCACTCTGAAGTTCGGGGGCGCGGGGCGCAGCCGCATCATCATCAGGACTGGACCATGACCACCACCGCTCCACTCGTACCGCCGTCCGAAGCAGACGTCCCCGCAGGCCGGGCCAACACGTTCCGCAGCCTGCAACGGCTCTACCCCTACGCTAAGCCGGCCCTGCCGCGCATCTACCTCGGCATGGTGGCTGCGCTGCTCGCCGGTCTCGTAGCCCTGGCCATCCCACAGGTTCTGGCCTGGCTGGTGGACGGCCCGCTGAGCCGGGTCGGCAACGGCGACAGCGCATCACAGATCTGGCCAGCCGTGTGGATCGTGCTCGCTCTCGGTGTGCTCGAGGCCATCATGATCGCCCTGCGCCGCTGGTTTGTGCTCACCCCCGGCACCCACATCGAGGCGCGCATGCGCAACCACCTCTATGCCCGGCTGCAGGACCTGCCGGTAAGTTTTCACGATCGCTGGCCGAGCGGCCAGCTGCTCTCGCGGGCCGTGAGCGACCTCAACCTCATTCGCCGCTGGGTGTCGTTTGGACTCGTGCTGCTCGTCGTCAACTTTCTCACCATCGTCGTCGGCGTCGCCATTCTGCTCTGGATGCACTGGCTGCTCGGCGTGATCTTCGTCGTCTGTTCCATTCCGATCTGGATCTACGGCTACGTCTTCGAGGAGAAGTACTCGGTGATCGCGCGCCGCAGCCAGGATCAGGCCGGCGACCTCGCGACCGCCGTCGAGGAGTCGGTGCACGGCATTCGCGTCCTGAAAGCGTTCGGGCGCGGCTCGTTTGCGCTGAAGAACTTCGCCTCGCAGGCGGAAAGCCTGCGCGGAACCGAGATCGAGAAGGCACGCGCCATCGCCGGAATTTGGCTCTGGTTGCTGCTCGTGCCCGACGTGGCGTTCGCGCTCTGCCTCGTGACCGGCGTCTGGCTCACCAGCCAGGGCGACCTCAGCGGCGGCGAACTGCTGGCGTTCTTCGCCACCGCAACCGTGCTGCGGTTTCCGGTGGAGTCGATCGGGTTTCTGCTGTCGATGACCTTCGACTCGCGCACCGCAACCGACCGATTCTTTGATATTCTCGACACCCCGAACGAGATCACCGACCCCGACAAGCCGTCCACCCTGGCCGCGCCGCTCGGCCGACTCGCCTTCGAGAACGTGCACTTTCGCTACCCGGATTCGCCGGAGCGCTTTCCCGACCTGCTCGACGGCATCGACCTCGTGCTCGAACCGGGGGAGACCATGGCGCTGGTCGGGCTCACCGGCTCCGGCAAGAGCACCCTGACCGCGCTCACGACCCGCCTGTACGACGTGACCGCAGGCGCTGTGACGCTCGACGGCGTCGACGTGAGGGCACTCAGTCGCGAGGAGTTGCGCAGCCACCTGGCCATGGCATTCGAGGATGCGACGTTGTTCTCGGCATCCGTCCGGGACAACGTTCTGCTCGGGCGTGCCGACCTGTCCGAAAACACTCCCGAAGCGGATGCCGCGCTCGCGCAGGCCCTGCAGATCGCGCAGGCCGGTTTCGTGCACGACCTGCCTCTCGGCGTGGACACCTTGGTCGGCGAGGAAGGCATGAGCCTGTCCGGCGGGCAACGGCAGCGCCTGGCGCTGGCGCGCGCGGTCGCGGCGCGGCCATCCGTTCTGATTTTGGATGACCCCCTGTCGGCGCTCGATGTGAACACCGAATCGCTCGTGGAGAACGCACTGCGCGAGGTTCTCGTCGACACCACGGCGCTCATCGTGGCGCACCGTCCGTCGACGGTCATGCTCGCCGACCGGGTGGCGCTGCTCGAGAACGGCCGTATCACTGCGGTCGGCACGCACTCGGAGCTGCTGCGCACCAGCCCGCACTACACCTTCGTCATCTCCAGCCTCGAAGACGAAGAACGCAGAGAATCGAACCGAGCGGGAGGATCGCTGTGAGTGTCAGCGGCGTCAAGGGCGAGGAACGCCACGACTTCACCAAGGCCGAAAGCAAACAGATTCGGGCTCGTTCGCTGCGGCTGCTTGGTTCGTTGCTGTTTCCGGTGCGCGCCAAGGTCGTGCTTGCCATGCTGGTCGTGGTCGTCTCGACCGCCGCGCAGGTGTCCGGCCCGGCGCTGATCGCCTTCGGCATCGACCGCGGCTTGCCCGCATTGCTCAAGCAAGACTGGATGCCGCTCGCCGCGACCGGCGCCATCTATCTCGTCGCCGGGGTGCTCGGCGCGCTGCTCATCGCCTGGTACACAGTGTTGAGCGCCCGCGTGAGCCAGGCCGTGCTGATCGACCTGCGCAAGCGGGTGTTCCTGCACACCCAGAAGCTCAGCTTGGAGTTTCACGAGTCGTATACCTCGGGCCGCATCATCTCGCGCCAGACCAGCGACCTCGACGCCATTCGGGAGCTGCTCGACTCGGGCATCAACCAGCTGGTACAGGGCATCCTCTATATGTCGTTCATCGCGATCGCTCTCGTGCTGCTCGACGGCACCAGCGGACTCGTGCTGCTCGGCGCGCTGCTACCGCTGGTGATTCTCACCCGCTGGTTCCAGGTGCGCTCGCAGAGCCTGTTTCGACAGTCCCGGGTCGCGTCGGCGAGCCTGATCGTGACCTTCGTCGAGACCATGACCGGCATTCGCGCGGTGAAGGCGTTTCGCACCGAAAAGCACAACGAAAGGGTGTTCGGCAAACTCGTCGAAAGCTACCGCATGGTCAACGCGCGCGTGATTCAGCTGTTCGGAGTGTTTGATCCGGGGCTCGTGCTGATCGGTAACGTGACGGTCGCGGCCGTGCTGCTCGTCGGCGGATTTCGGGTGGCCGACGGCCAGCTGGCCATCGGCGCGCTGCTCGCGACGCTGCTCTACACCCGCCGGTTCTTCGATCCGATGGAGGAGATGGCGATGTTCTACAACTCCTATCAGTCGGCCGCGGCGGCGCTCGAGAAGATCTCGGGTGTGCTCGAGGAGCGCCCGGGCGTGCCCGATCCGGTTGCCCCGGTCGACCTCTGGGAGGCTCGCGGGCGGGTGCGATTCGACAATGTGCAGTTCGCGTATCAGGTCGATCGGGAGATTCTCCCGCACTTCGACCTCGACATTCCGGCCGGTCAGACCATCGCTCTGGTCGGATCGACCGGAGCCGGCAAATCCACCCTCGCCAAGTTGATGAGCCGCTTCTACGATCCAACGGATGGCCGGGTGCGGCTCGACGACGTCGACCTGCGCGACCTGCACCCCAAGGACCTGCGCCGGGCGATCGTCATGGTCACCCAGGAGGCCTACCTGTTCAGTGGTTCAGTCGCCGAGAATATCGCCATCGGCAAACCGGATGCTTCGGCGACAGAAATTCGCGCCGCCGCGGCCGCCGTCGGTGCTCACGACTTCATTGAGAGCCTGCCGAACGGGTACGACACCGACGTGAACAAACGCGGCGGGCGGGTGTCGGCCGGTCAGCGCCAGCTGATTTCGTTTGCGCGGGCTTTTCTGGCGAACCCGGCGGTGCTCATCCTCGATGAGGCCACGTCGTCGCTCGACATTCCCAGCGAACGGCTCGTGCAGGAGGCGCTGCAGACTCTTCTGGCCGATCGCACGGCCGTGATCATCGCGCACCGGCTGTCGACGGTCGCGATCGCCGACCGGGTACTCGTGATGGAACACGGCCGCATCGTGGAAGACGGCACCCCGAACGACCTCATCTCGGGGACCGGCCGCTTCGCGACGATGCACGCCGCCTGGCGCGACTCCCTGGTGTAAGGGCCTCCGGGGCGACGAGCCTCCTCGTCGCCCCGGCCAACGAGTTTGTGCCGCGCTACGGTTGCGCCAATGCGCGGGACTTGCGCCATTGCGCGGGACTTGCGCCATTGCGCGGGACTTGCGCCAGTGCACGGGAAATCGGGCAGTGGGCATCCGCTCGGCGATGGCGCGCTGCGACGCGCTGCCCTGGAGATGCGCCACTGTGCGGGACTTTCGAGACCACAGCGGTGGCGGTCGAGAACGCTGCGCGGCAGTTGAGCCAGTGCGCGGGACTTCGGGTCCGGCCAGGGCTCCCGCGCCTCGCGAAGCCGGGCAATTTGTGTAGTCGAGCAGGGCGGGACTCGTCGGGCAGGAGGCCGAGGTATTCATGGGGTTCGGAGATGCGTCTGGCGACATGACGATTATGTCCTGAAGTTTGTATTAGCTAGACACGACATAACTTCATACATAGACATACAGATATGAGCACTTTCTCGTTGATCGATTTAACCAATTTGACGACGTGCACACTGGTGGCGATCGCAATTGTTGCGGCGGCGGCGGCTGCTGCTGCGAGCGACGGAATGCTGGGCAAACTGGCGCACCGCATTTCGCGGCTCGTGGTTCACGTTCCCGACGCTCAGCTCGTTGCTGTCACTGTGGGGTGGTGGCAAAGAAGGCTGGCCGGAATGGCATGCGGTGTTCTTGTCGGAACGGCCGCCGCAAGCACATTTGTCTGGTGGGTCGGCGCGAACCGCAGCCACCCACTTGTTGATCTGATCGTCGCAGGTGAGATCGCCGGGGCATCTTTGGCTCGACGCGCATCTGTCTGGCCCGTTTGTAGGCCTGCTCGGTATTCATCCCCGGCACCTCCATCAGAAGTACCCGCCAGGCGGCGGCGAGTTTCTCGGCGGTGATTGCCTGATCCAGGGTGCCCAGGCCGCGCAGCAGGGCGTCACCGACCAAGGCTGAAGGTTCAGCGCGAGATGCCGGTTCCGGGCCAGGATTGGGGCCCGGCACCGTTATGTGCGCGGCGACCGCTGTGATTGAGCCGAGCGCGCGGCGCGGCAATCGAGCGCGCTACGTGGGCGGTGACCAGCGCGCGGCGCGGTAATCGACGCGGTAGGCGGCATCCGCTTCGATGGTGCTGGCAGCGGCAGACCGCAGCAACGGCGTGTGCTCGGCCTCGTAGTGCGGCAGCGCCTGGGCCGCATAACCGATCGGCGGATGCCCGCTGGCGCGAATCACCCGCCACCAGGCCACGTCGGAGCCGTAGCGGGCCATTACCTGGCCGACGGCACGGGCGGCGCGGGAACCGAGCTGCGCGGCCACGCCGCCGTAGGTCATCACCCGACCCGGCGGGATCGAATCGACCACGCCGAGCACCCGGGAGACGAAGTCCTCGGGCCCACTCACTAAAGAAATTAGAGCTGCAGGGAGCCGATGACCTCGCCGAACTGGGTTTCGCCGACATCGACGAAACCGAGCCGGTGGAAGAAGGCCTCCGGGCCGTCGGTGCCCGGCTCCCAGATGACGTTGACGTGGTCGAATCCGCGTTCACGGGCTTCGGTGGCGAGGGCTTCCGCGGCGAACTTGCCGACGCCCTGGCCCTGGGTCTCCGCGTTGACGTTGATGCGCCAGATGCAGGCGCGAAATTCTTCGTGCTCGGAGTTCGGGTCGAAGTTGCCGTGGATGAAACCAGCGACGACGCCGTCGAGGAGCACCACGCGCTGCCACGAGGTGGCCGGGTTGATCACCGAGGCGGCGACCGAATACGAGACCGGTGCAATGAATTGTTCCTGGCCAGGCTTGAGGCTCAGATTGTTGGCCGCGACGATGTTTCGTGCAGATAATTCTTCCAGCTTCAGCTCACCCATGTGTTCAGGCTAACGTGCGTCCGGGGTAGCCGGTAGTCGAGAGGGCGTTTGACCCCCGCAATTCATCTCGCAAATTTATCTCGATGTCAAGATAGTTGCCGGCCTCTAGTAAGCTTGACGGTGGTCGTGACGGCCACACTGAATAAAGAGGAGATATTTTTGTCGAAGATTAAGGTTGAGGGAACAGTTGTCGAGCTCGATGGCGACGAGATGACCCGTATCATCTGGCACGCGATCAAGGAAACGCTCATTCATCCGTACCTCGATATCGACCTCGAGTACTACGATCTCTCCATTCAGAAGCGCGACGAAACCAACGACCAGATCACGATCGACGCGGCCCACGCCATTCAGAAGCACGGCGTCGGCGTGAAGTGCGCGACCATCACGCCCGACGAAGCGCGGGTTGAAGAATTCGGCCTCAAGAAGATGTGGCTCTCGCCGAACGGTACCATTCGCAACATCCTCGGCGGTACCATCTTCCGCGAGCCGATCGTCATCTCCAATATCCCGCGCCTCGTGCCGGGTTGGAACAAGCCGATCATCATCAGCCGTCACGCTTACGGTGACCAGTACAAGGCCACCAACTTTCGTTTCAAGGGCAAGGGCACGCTCAGCATGACCTTCACCCCGCAGGACGGCAGCGAGCCGTCGACCTTCGAGGTGTTCGAAGCTCCCGGCGACGGCGTCGCCATGGGCATGTACAACCTCGACTCGTCGATCACCGACTTCGCCCGGGCCACGCTCAGCTATGGCCTCGAGCGCAACGTGCCGGTGTTCCTCTCGACCAAGAACACCATCCTCAAGGCCTACGACGGCCGGTTCAAAGACATCTTCCAGGACATCTTCGACACCGAATTCAAGACGGCGTACGAAGCGGCCGGTCTCAGCTACGAGCACCGCCTCATCGACGACATGGTCGCCTCGGCCATGAAGTGGGAGGGCGGCTACCTCTGGGCCTGCAAGAACTACGACGGCGACGTTCAGTCCGACACCGTCGCACAGGGCTTCGGGTCGCTCGGCCTCATGACCAGCGTGCTCTCCACCCCCGACGGCAAGATCGTCGAGGCCGAGGCAGCCCACGGTACCGTGACCCGTCACTACCGCCAGCACCAGCTCGGCAAGCCCACCTCGACCAACCCGATCGCGTCGATCTACGCCTGGACCCGCGGCTTGTCCCACCGGGCGAAGCTCGACAATAACGCGGCCCTGGCTGAGTTCGCCCTGACCCTCGAAGACGTCGTCATCAAGACCGTCGAAAGCGGCAAGATGACCAAGGACCTCGCACTCCTGGTCGGCCCGGACCAGACGTACCAGACCACCGAGGAATTCCTCGCCTCGCTCGCTGAGAACCTGCAGACCCGCCTGGCGTAACCCGAACCAGCCCAAAGGACCTCGACCGTTTTCGGTCGGGGTCCTTTTTGCGTACACGAGTGGATGCCCACCCGCTGCGGTACCCGAATCTGCGCGCTGGTGGTGAGCCGGCGGTGCGTCAGCCGGCGAGTGCGCCGGCCGTTGCGGAAACGTCGGAGGTCGTGCAGAGCTGACCCAGACTCCCCGCCTGCGGGACCTGGGGACTGCCCCTATCCGGGGGTGGCCGAGCGCGCTACGGTCACGAGCGAACTGTGCATCGGAACAGTTTTTGTTTCTGTTGTGGAACGAGACCACCTCACACCCTTATCGGATTGGACACCCACGTGAGTTCTTTCTTCAGGCGCACGATGTCGTCGCCGGATGCTGCGCTGAAGCCAGCGTTCACATCGCGCACACGGCGCCGCGCCACAATCGCCGCCGCCGTCACCATTGCCCTGGTGGGCGCATCAACACTCGTCGGCGGGGCGCCGCCCGCGCTGGCAGCGCCAGCCGCAACCGGCCTCGCCGGAAGCATCGGCTCGCCCAGCGGGCAGCGGATGGACTTCACCGCGGGCCGTTACATTGTGACCCTGAGCGACGATGCTGTCGCCCTGTATCGCGGCGGAGTCAACGGGTTCTCGGCGACGATGCCCGGCCTGGGCGCCAAACTCGACGCGCAGAGTCGCTCGGCCGAAACTTACCGGGACTACCTGACTCGCCTGCAGAGTGAACTGGCGGCATCCGTTGACGCCACGGTGGGGGCGTCGTACACGCTCGGGCTCAACGGATTCTCGGCAGAGCTCAGCGGTAAGCAGGCGGCGGCGCTCGCCGCGAAGAAGAACGTGGTGTCGGTGGTTCCCGACACCCTCCTGCACATGACCGCCGAGTCGTCGACCGACTATCTGCAGTTGAGCGGCCCGACCGGGGTCTGGTCCAAGCTGGGTGGCCCGAGCAAAGCCGGCAGGGGCGTGGTGATCGGGGTGCTCGACTCGGGAATCGCGCCGGAAAACCCGTCATTCGCCGGCGACGCGCTCGGCACAACGCCCGGCGACGAGCCATGGCTCGACGGTGACACGATCACCATGAACAAGGCCGACGGCAGCACCTTCACCGGCACCTGCCAGACCGGCGAGCAGTTCGCTGCGAGCGACTGCAGCACCAAGATCGTCAGTGCGCGGTACTACCTCGACGGGTTCGGCGCCGACCAGATCGGCACGGCCGCGACCGGCGAGTACGTCTCCCCGCGCGACGGCGACGGGCATGGTTCGCACACGGCGAGCACCGCCGGCGGCAACTTCGAGGTCGCCGCCAACGTCAACGGCGTCGACTTCGGTTCCATCTCGGGTGTCGCTCCGGCCGCCAAAATCGCGGCCTACAAGGTGTGCTGGTCCGGCCCCGATGCCACGACAGCGGATGATGACGGCTGCGCCGGCTCCGACATTCTGGCAGCCCTCGACCAGGCGATCGCCGATGGTGTCGACGTGATCAACTTCTCAATCGGCGGCAGCCCGGCTCAAACCACGTTTTCACCGTTTGACCAAGCATTTCTGGGAGCTGCGGCGGCGGGAATCTTTGTGGCGGCATCCGCTGGAAACGCCGGCCCTGGCCCGTCGACCGTCGACAACGTCGCCCCGTGGATCACCACGGTCGCGGCGAGCACCATTCCGGCCTTCGAAGCCACGGCCACCCTTGGCAACGGTTCGGCCTACGCCGGAGCGTCGATCACCGTGGACCGTAAGCCGGGAGCGACGCCGCTGTCGGGTTCCCTGGTGCGGGCCGATCTCGTGTCGGTCGACGGTTTCGAGCCGGCCGACGCGCTGCTCTGCGCGCCGAACTCGCTCGATACTGCGAAGGTGGCCGGCGCGATCGTGTTCTGTGAGCGCGGCGTCTACGACCGGGTCGCCAAATCGGCCGAGGTCCTGCGGGCCGGCGGCAGCGGAATGGTGCTGGTCAACCGCACCCCGCTCGACGTCGACCCGGACGAGCACTCGGTGCCGAGCATCCACCTGGATGCGCCAGCCTTCGACCCGATCTTCGCCTACGCGGCGACCGGCGGTGCGACGGTCACGTTCACTCCGGACAACACGACGGCCGAGCAGACTCCGGTGCCGCAGGTTGCCGGATTCTCCTCGCGTGGACCGTTGCTGGCCGACGGCGGTGACCTGCTCAAGCCCGATATCGCGGCCCCCGGCGTGGGAATTCTCGCCGACGGTGCCAACGCGGCCGGGGAAAACCCGACGTTCCAGTTCCTCTCGGGCACCTCGATGGCCAGCCCGCACATCGCCGGCCTGGCCGCGCTCTATCTCGGGGTGCGGCCGCTCGCGACGCCCGCCGAGATCAAGTCGGTCATGATGACGACCGCGCTGGACACCGTCGATTCCGCCGGTGTGCGCGTGACCGACCCGTTCGCGCAGGGTGCCGGAGAAGTCACCCCGTCGGCAATGGACTTTCCGGGGTTGATCTACCAGAGTGGTCCGGCCGATTGGCTGGCCTACCTGCAGGGGATCGGGTTCGATGCCGGCGTTGCACCGATAGACCCGAGCAACCTGAACCTGGCGTCGATCCAGATCGGTGCTCTCACGGCGCCGGAGACGATCACCCGCACGGTGACGGCCGTCCAGGTCGGCACCTACACCGCCACTCCGATCGAGATTGGCGGCATCGATGCGGTCGTTTCTCCAACCGAGATGACGTTCACGAGTGTCGGTGAGACGCAGAGCTACACGGTGACGTTCACCAGAACGGATGCCCCGCTCGACGTCTTCGCCACCGGCTCGCTGGACTGGGGTTACGGCGATGGCGGCTCGGGTGACCCTGGCGACTTCTTCTCCATCGTGCACAGCCCGATCGCGGTTCGTCCGGTCACCGTCATTGCCCCGACCGAGGTGGCTGGCGCCGGCGTGGACGGCACGGTCGATGTGACCGTCGCCCCCGGCGGGTCGGAGCCGGTGGCGCTGAACCTCAGCGGCCTGGCCAAGGGGGTGCACCAGAACAACGCCGACGACCCGTCCAGCCCGCACACCGATGCGGGCACGACCGGCGACCAGTTCGCCTACGAGGTAGAGATTCAGGGCGACCGGCTGGCACGGTTCGACCTGAACGCCGTGGATGATGCTTCCGACCTCGACCTGTTCGTGCTGCTGCTCGACGGCCCGGGTGGCAACCCGATCGCCGGCTGGCAGTCGGCCACCGGGTCCGCCGATGAGCATGTCGACCTGAGCGACCCGGAGGCTGGCTTCTATCAGGTCATCGTGGACGTCTTCTCGGGCACGACCACGTTTGACGTGAACACGTTCGCGGTTTCGTCTGGCGAGCCCACGAACGGGTTCGCGGCGACGCCGCCGACGATTCAGGGGCCGCAGGGTGTGCCAATCACGTACGCGCTGAGCTGGGCCGGTCTGGTGCCGAACACGCCGTATCTGGGCGTGGTCGACTATGGCGACAGCTCGGCGTCAACGGTTCTCGCCATCGCGGCGAGCGAAGGCAGCGAACCGGTACTGAACACGGTGGCGCCGAGCATTTCGGGCACGCCCGAGATCGGTTCGGTGCTGACGGCTGACCCCGGCCAGTGGACCACCGCGGGTTTGACCTTCGGCTTCCAATGGCAGAGCGACGGAGTCGACATCGCCGGCGCGACCTCGGCGACGTTCAAGCCTACGGCGGCGCTCGCCGGAACGACACTGACCGTGCTGGTCACTGCGTCGGTGCCGGACGGGCCCAGCGTAGCGGCGACCTCGGCCGGGGTCGTGCTGAAGTACGCCGCGAAGGTTGCGGTGAGCCTCAACCACCGAGCCGTGTTCTTCTCCAGTCGCGTCACCGCGTCGATCACGGTCACCAGCAAGGGTGAAGTGGGCGACACTGCCACCATCACGGTCGACACGCGCCGCTTCACGGTGGCGCTCGATGAGAACGGTCGCGGCAGCGTGACGCTGCCGAAGCTCAGCCGTGGCCTCTACAAGGTCGCCGGGCAGTATGCCGGCAACGACCTGGTCGCGGCCGCGAAGAGCGCGTCGCGCTCGCTACTGATCGTGCGGTAGCCCCCGCGGCAGTGGTGCCCGGTCCCTGACCGCACTCTGGACGGGGCCCGGGCCCGGAAACCGGGCCCATGATGGATCATGGGCCCGGTTTCATAAGGTGGGCCCGGCGACGTGGGGGCGACTGATCAAGCATCAGTCGCCCCCACTAGGGCTTCCTCGTTGCTCCCGCTCCGGTGCTTTCCGGGCCCGGGCCCGGAAACGGGGCCCATGATGGATCATGGGCCTGCTTCCCTAAGGTGGGCCCGGGCCGGGAACGGGTTGCGAGGCTGGGCAGTTTAGGCTGTAGGGATGCGACTGGCGGGATGGGTGCGGGGGCGACTCCGGGCATCCGCTATACCCGAACCGGGCGTCAGCCCGAAACCGCGGCTGAACCGCGACGTGATCGTGCTCGGCGTCATCGCCTTCTTCGTGATGGTGGGCTTCGGCGTCGTCGTGCCGGTGCTGCCGGTCTACGTGCAGAGCTTCGGTGTCGGCAACCTCGAGGTCGGCGCGGTCGTCTCGGCCTTCGCTCTCATGCGGTTCGTGTTCAGCCCCGCCTGTGGTCGCCTGATCGACTGGGCCGGGGAACGAACCGTGCTCGCCGTCGGAATCGGCATTGTCGCACTCTCGAGCGGACTGGTCGGGGCGGCCGACAGCTACCTGCAACTGTTGCTGCTGCGCGGGGCCGGCGGCATCGGCTCCGCCATGTTCTCCGTGTCGGCCATGACGCTGTTGCTGCGCACGGCCGAACCGGGCCGCCGGGCCCGCGCGATCGGCTTCTACCAGGGCGGATTCCTCATCGGCGGCATGGCCGGCCCGGCGATCGGAAGTCTGCTCGCGACCATCTCGCTGACCGCACCCTTCTTCTTCTACGCCGGAACCCTCACCGTGGCCGGCCTGGTCGGGCTGTTCCTGTTGCGCTCGGGCGGCCGGGGCAGCGCGCTGGCCGGCGCCGACGCATCCGCTGTGCGCACGCCGTTTCGCACCGTGCTGCGGGACGAGCGCTTTCGCGCGGCCTGCCTCGCGAATTTCGCGCAGGGCTGGACCTCGCTCGGGGTGCGCACCACCCTCATTCCACTGTTCGTGGTCGTCGTGCTCGGGGGGACGAGTTCGTGGACCGGGATCGCGTTGGCTGCCGCAGCCGTCGCCCAGGCGCTCGCTCTTGCGCCGGCTGCCCGGTTTGTCGACACCGTCGGCCGCAAACCTGCCATTATTGGGGCATTCACTGTGGCCGGGCTCGCGATCGTTGCCATCTCGTTTACGCCGAACATCTGGGTGCTCGGCGGTCTGCTCTGCGTCTACGGGGTCGCCGCCGCCTTCATGGGCACCGCTCCCGCCGCGGCGGTCGGCGATGCGGCCGGGGCGCGCGGGGGCCGCCCGGTCTCGGTGTTCTCCATGTGCGCGGATGCCGGTGCGATCGTCGGTCCGCTGGTTGCCGGCCTGCTCGTCGACGCTTTTTCGTTCTCGGCCGGATTTGCCGTCGGCGCCGTGTTCCTGCTGATCGCCGCCGCCTATGCGCTGCGGATGCCGTCCGAGCGTCGCGTCGCCGCCTGAGTCCGATGGGGCGGCGTCAGGTCGGTCGCGCGCGCGTGGCTTATTCAGGACAGGCCAATGCCGTACGCCGAACTTCCGCATGATTGCGGGGCGCCCGCAGGGCGGCGGTGGCCGATGTCCCGAAATAGCCACAGGAAAGCGCGCGTGAGTGGTCGGGTTGGGAATACCGCGGCAAGTTCATGCGTTTGCATGAATATCAAACTCGCTAGGAGGACCTCATGACCGTACAGACCACCGGACTGCACCACGTCACCGCGATTGCCGGTGCCCCACAACGCAACATCGACTTCTACGTGACCGGGCTGGGACTTCGTCTCGTCAAGAAAACCGTCAACTTCGACGACCCGGGCACCTACCACCTGTACTACGGCGACGATTCCGGCCGGCCCGGCTCGCTGCTCACCTTCTTTCCCTGGACCGGCATTCGCAGAGGCCACACCGGCGCCGGCCAGTCGACCACGACCGCGTTCTCCGTTCCGGCCAGCAGCATCGGCTGGTGGAAGGACCATTTCGCCAAGCTCGGTGTGGAATCCGCCGTGACCGGGCGCTCGTCCCACGAGGAGCGGCTCTCGCTGCGCGACCCCGACGGGCTTCAGCTCGACCTGGTGGCATCCTCAACGGTGGATCCGCGCAATCCCTGGGATTCCGCATCCGTTCCCGCTGAATTCGCGGTGCGCGGGCAGCACTCGTCGGTGCTCACCGTCGCCGACCCGGCGAAGACCGTCCAGGTGCTCACGGACGACCTCGGCATGCACGTCATCTCTGAAACGGATGGCCGCACTCGCGTTGGTGCCGGCGATGGCGCGCCCGGAAACCTCGTCGACGTGCTCGCCGACCCCTCCGGAACCCCCGGCCTGACCGCCGGCGGCAGCGTGCACCACGTGGCCTTCCGGGTGCCGGACCGCGCCACCCAGGCCGAATGGCGTGAACAGCTCGCCGACCGCGGTTACGGCGTGACCGCTATCCTGGACCGCCAGTACTTCACCTCGATCTACTTTCGCGAACCCGGCGGCGTGTTGTTCGAACTCGCCACCGACACCCCCGGCTTCGACATCGACGAGCCGCTGCTCGAACTTGGTCGCTCGCTCAAGCTGCCGCCGTGGCTCGAGCCGAGCCGCGAGGCCATCGAGAACGCGGTGGCGCCGATCGTGCTGCCGCCCGAGAACAACCCGGGGGTAGTGGATGCTCCAGCGCCGGTCGCCGCGCCGGTCGCCGCGCCGGTCGCCGCGCCGGTCGCCGCCTCGGTCACCGAATGAGCGACGCGATGCCGCAGGCCGAGTGGCCGTACCTGTTTCGCCCGGGATCGGACGACGCCCGCGTGCTGCTGATGTTGCACGGGACCGGGGGCAACGAGCAGGAGATCGCCGGGCTCGCCAGCGCGCTCGATCCCACCGCTGCGATACTCGCCCCGCGCGGTCGGGTGCAGGAGAACGGCATGAATCGTTGGTTCCGGCGACTGTCCGAGGGTGTGTTCGACACCGCGGACGTGGCCCGACGCGCTGACGACCTCGCCGCGTTTCTGACCTGGGCGCGCGCCACCTACGCGCTCGGCGACCGGCCGATTGTTGCCGTCGGCTTTTCCAACGGCGCCAATATTGCCCTGGCGACGGCGCTTCTGCACCCGGCGGTGCTGCCTCGCGTGATTGCGTTCTCCGGCATGCATCCGCTCGACGCCGACCGTGGGATCGACGCGCGGGTCGCTGCTGGAGATCTGAGCGCATCCGCTGTGTTGCTACTGAACGGTCGAACCGACCCGATGGCTCCGCTCGGCAGTGTGCAGAAGCTCGCGACCATGCTCGAGGAGCGCGGTGCAAAGGTGCAGTCGGAGCTGCGCCCCGGTGGCCACGGCATCACCGAAACGGATGTCGCCGCCGCGGTGGCCTGGTTGGCCTAGCCCCGCGAGAGCGCAAAAAGTGCCCGTTTGACACGTTCAATCGGGCACTTTTTGCGCTCTCGCGCAACGGGTTAGCGGAGTTCTGTGCGACCGGAGATGACGCCGCTGACCGTCGCGACGACGGCGAAGATCACCGTGATGATGGGGAATCCGAGGTCCCACCAGGCGATCGCGGCCGCGCCGAAGATGGCGATTTCGATGAAGGCCTTGCCGAACGGGTCGAGGCGGAACACCGCCTTGGGGGAGCGGAACAGTGCCCAAACCAAAATGGCGAAGGCGGGGGCGGCGAGTCCGACCAGCACCCCGGGCCAGGGAAGCGGCCAGGCCAGGAAGCCCCAGATGCCGAGGCTGATGAAGGCGAAGAGTTCGAGCACGAACCGGAGCATGTCGTTGGGGCCGATTTTCGGCAGGGCGCGCGTGTCTGTCACTCGTCAATCTTACCGATCCGTCGTGCCGTCGCTTTCCGGGCCCGGGCCCGGAAAGCGGACCCACGATAGATCCTGGGCCCCGTCCCCGGCTACTTGAAGATGATCGTGCGGGCACCGTCGAGCAGCACCCGGTTCTCGGCGAACCACTTCACCGCCTGGGTCAGCGTGCGGCTCTCCTCGTCCTGCCCGATCGACACCAGCTCGGCCGGAGTGCGAGAGTGGTCGACGCGCACGACGTTTTGCTCGATGATCGGTCCTTCGTCGAGGTCGCCGGTCACGAAGTGTGCGGTCGCGCCGATGAGCTTGACGCCGCGGGCATGCGCCTGGCGGTACGGGTTGGCACCCTTGAAACCGGGCAGAAATGAGTGGTGAATGTTGATGGCGCGCCCGCCCAGCCGTGCGCACAGCTCCGGCGAGAGGATCTGCATGTAGCGGGCGAGCACGACGAGTTCGATATCGAGTTCGTCGACCGCCTCGATGACGCGAGTTTCAAAGTCGGCCTTGCTGGCCGCATCCGTTATGGGCAGTGATTCGAACGGCACGCCATAGAACCCGACCAGGTCGCGCAGGGTGCCGTGATTGCTCAGCACGAGCGGAATCTCCACCGGAAGCTGGCCGCCGCGCTGGCGAAACAGCAGATCATTGACGCAGTGCCCGGCCGAGGACGCGAGCACGAGCGTGCGCAGCGGGCGCCCCACGACATCGACGATCGACGCCATCGCATAGCGCTCGATCACCGGGGCGAGCGCCGCCTCGAGTTCGGGTCGGGTCACCGGGGACTGCACCTGCAGGCGGATGAAAAATCGTCCGGTGTCGGCGTTGGAGAATTGCTGGCTCTCCGAGATATTGCCGTGCGCCTGCACGATCGCGCCGGTGACGGCGTGCACGATTCCGGGCTGATCGGCACAGACCAGCGTGATTACCCAGTGATGCGGAGAAGTCATCCGACCAGAATACCGGGCCGGCGAGCGGATGCTGCTGACCTGCAGCCCCGGCCCGAGCGATCGAGTGTGCCCGAGCCATGCTCGATCCCGACGCACTGGCCGCCTGCCCGCCCAGTTGACCCGCCGGCACCGTCCGGTACACTCGACGTGGTCGCGCTGAACAAGCCGGCCCCGGGCGCGCACGTCGGCGCGCAGCCGGCTCCGGTGCGAACGACCGGACGCCCGCCGAGCCACCAGTATGAGTGCATCCATGACCAATACCGCCAACATCTTTCTGCCCACCGTGCCGCGCACCCCTGCCGCGAAGGCCACGCAGCCGTTCCCCTGGGTTGGCCTGATCACCCTCGCCGCCGCCGTTTTTCTGTCGGTCACCTCCGAGATGCTGCCGACCGGCCTGCTGCCGGAGATGAGCGAGAGCCTGAACGTCACCGAGAGCCAGATTGGCCTGCTCGTGTCGTGGTTTGCGTTCACCGTCGTCGTCACGAGCGCGCCCGTCGCGATCCTGACCCGCCGGTTTCCGCGGCACGGACTCATCATCATCGTGCTCGTCATCTTCGCGCTCAGTAGCGTGCTCACCGCCATCGCGCCGACCTACGAGCTGGTCGTCGCGGCGCGGGTGCTTGGCGGCGTCGCCCACGGCCTGTTCTGGTCGGTGGTCGGTGCCTACGCCGCCCACCTCGTGCCCAAGGCGCAAATCGGCCGCGCCGTGTCGATCACCGTCGCTGGCGGAACGCTCGCCTTCGTGTTCGGTGTGCCGCTCGGTACCGCGGCCGGCCACCTGCTCGGTTGGCGCCTCTCCTTCGTCGCCCTCGGCGTGCTCATGCTGATCGGCGCCGCCCTGGTCTGGAAGTTCCTGCCCCCGGTCGCCCGGCATTCCACAAGCACGTCCACAACGGATGCCGCCGCATCCGCTCCCCAGGGCGGTCGCCGCGACGCAACCATTCCCGCTGTCGTGCTGATCTGCTTCATCACCGGCATCACCATGGTCGGCCACTACAGCTTCTACACCTACATCGCGCCGTTTCTGCTCGACGGTCTCGGCGTCGCCGCGAGCCAGCTGGCACCGCTGCTCTTCGCCTACGGTGTCGCCGGGGCGATCGGGCTGCTGCTCGTCGGCACCGTCTTTGGTCCGCGTCCGACGCTCGGCCTCGTGCTCGGTCTGGCGGCCAGCGCTGTGAGCGTCACCCTGCTCGCCCTGTTCAGTGCCACTCTGCCGGTCGCACTCGCCGCTTTCGTGCTCTGGGGAATGGCCTTCGGAACCTTGCCACCGTTGATGCAGACCCGAATGCTGCACGCTGCGTCCCCGGAGATTCGCGACACCGCCTCCGCCTTCTATACCACCGCATTCAACGCTGGAATCGGTGGCGGCGCGCTGCTCGGCGCGGTGCTGATCGAGACCGTCGGGCTCGAGTTCGTGCCGCTGGTCTACGTGGGTTTGCTCGTCGTCGCGCTCACGCTCGTGGTCGTCACCGACCTGGTCGGCAGCCGCCGCTCCTGACGTTTTCATCACTCTGACTTCGTGCAGGACGGGGACCGCACCGGAGGCGACCGCTGCACGTTTGCGGCGCCGACGGCAGACCGTCCCTTGTCGGCGGGTAGACTAGACCTTCACACCCCGACCTGACAAGCCTGGAGGCCGCATGGTTCAATTCCTCCTCGCGTTTGTCGTTCTCTCGGTGCTCACGCCGTGGCTCACCCGGCGCGTCGGCACCCGCGTCTTCTACCTGATCGCCCTGCTGCCGGCCGGAGCGTTTGCGTACACGCTCACCCAGACCGCCACGGTCACCGCGGGTGGGGCCGTGACCCAGTCCATTCCGTGGATTCCGCAGCTCGGCATCAGCCTCTCCTTACGGGTCGATACCCTGGCCTGGCTGCTCGCCCTCGTGGTCACCGGCGTCGGTGCCCTCGTACTGATCTATTGCGCGCGTTACTTTACCGACGACGAACCGAGTCTCGGCCGGTTCGCGGCGCTGCTGCTGGCCTTCGCCGGCACCATGTACGGCCTGGTCACCGCAGACGACCTGGTGATCATGTTCATGTTCTGGGAGATCACCAGCGTGCTCTCCTACCTGCTGATCGGGCATTACACCCATAAACGGGAGAGTCGCGGCGCTGCCCTGCAAGCCCTGATCGTGACGACCTTCGGCGGCCTGGTCATGCTCGTGGGCGTCGTGATGATCTCGGTCGCCTCCGGCACCACGAGCCTGGCCTATATCGTCGCCAACCCGGTGACCAGCACGATGGGTACCTGGGCGATTCTGCTCATCCTGGTCGGGGCGCTCTCCAAGAGTGCGCTCGTGCCGTTCCACTTCTGGCTGCCCGCCGCGATGGCCGCACCCACCCCGGTCAGCGCCTATCTGCACGCCGCCGCGATGGTCAAGGCCGGCATCTACATCGTCGCCCGGCTCGCTCCCGGCTACGCCGACAGCGCTGGCTGGCTGCCGGTGCTGGTCACGCTTGGCGTCTGGACCATGGTCGTCGGGGCCTGGCGTGCGCTGCGCCAGTACGACCTCAAGCTGCTGCTCGCCTATGGCACGGTCAGCCAGCTCGGCTTTCTCATGATCGCGATCGGATTCAATACCCGCGACACCGCGCTCGCCGGGGCCGCCCTGCTGCTCGCGCACGCCCTCTACAAGGCCACCCTCTTTCTCGTCGTCGGCGTGATCGACCACCGCGCCGGCACCCGGGACTGGCGCAAACTGAGCGGCGTCGGCCGCAGCGCCCCGGCGCTCGCGCTGATCGCGCTCGTCGCCGTCGCGTCGATGGCCGGGCTGCCCCCGTTGTTCGGTTTCGTCGCCAAGGAAGCCGTCTTCACCTCGCTGTTCGATGCCGGCGTCGGGGGATCCGGCTGGGGCTACGCGGCCCTCATCGGTACGGCCGTTGGATCCGTGCTGACGGTGGCCTACAGCATCCGTTTCTTCTGGGGTGCGTTTGGAACGCGCAGGGAACAGCCGGACACCGTGCTGCACGCGAGCCCGTGGGACACCCTGCTCGCCCCCGGCGTGCTCACCGTCGCGACGATTGGACTCGGCCTGTTCGCCGCGCTGCTCGACCCGCTGCTCGCGCCCTACGCCGACACCGTGCCGGGCGCTGGCAGCATCACCGAGCCGCCTTACCATCTCGCGCTCTGGCACGGGTTCGAGCCGGCGCTGTATCTCAGCGCCGTCGTTCTACTGCTCGGTGCGCTGCTGTTCCGGGCGCGCCGAGGAGTGTCGAAATTGCAGGCGAGGGTGCCCGACGTTATCGACGCCAGCCGCGGCTATGGTAAGGCCATCCGCAGTGTCGACCGGGTCGCCGCCCGGGTCACCCACTTCGCCCAGCAGGGCGGGCTGCCGCAGTACCTCGGCACGATTCTCAGCGTGTTCGTGGTCGCCCTCGGCTTCGCAGCGTTCGTCAACCGTACCTGGCCCGAAACGATCGTGCTCTGGGACTATCCAGGCCAGGTATTGATTGCCCTGATCATGGCCATTTGCGCGGTGATGGCGGCTCGGGTCGGGCAGCGGATGACCGCGGTCATCCTCGCCGGCGTCACCGGCTACGGCCTCGTCGCCCTGTTCGCCTTTCATGGTGCGCCCGACCTCGCCCTGACCCAGGCCCTGGTCGAATCGATCACCCTGGTGATCTTCGTGCTCGTGCTGCGCCGCCTGCCGGCGAACATCGCCCAGCACAACAAACCGGTGCGCCGCAAACGCCGCCTGCTGATCGGCAGCCTGGTCGGCCTGGTCATGGGCACGATCGGTTTCATCGCCCTCGGCGCCCGCGACTTTGCGAGCATCGCCGGAGCCCTGCCGCGCCTCTCGGTCGACGACGGGCACGGCGACAATATCGTCAACGTGATGCTCGTCGACATTCGCGCCTGGGACACCATGGGCGAGGTGTCCGTGCTCATCGTCGTCGCGACCGGTGTCGCGAGCCTGCTGTTCGTCTCCGGCCGCTACTCGGTCCTGCCGCGCCTGAAGGAATCCCGCAGCCTGCGCGCGGGCGCCAACCGGCGCCGCATCGTGGCCGACCCGGAGCTGTCCAGCGAGGGGCACGCCGTCACCCGGCAGGCGTTCCTGCTCGCCGGGCGCAAGAACGACCCGCGCAACCGGTCGATCCTGATCGAAGTGCTCGTGCGATTGCTGTTCCACCCGGCCATGATCGTGTCGATCTACCTGCTCTTCGCCGGCCACAACCTGCCCGGCGGCGGTTTCGCTGGCGGGCTGCTCGCCGGCCTCGCCCTGGTGGCTCGCTACCTTGCCGGGGGGCGTTACGAACTCAGCGAAGCCGCACCGATCGACCCGGGCAAGATCCTCGGCCTCGGCGTCATCCTCGCCGTGGGCATGGCTGTCGTCTCGCTGTTCTTCGACGGGATCCCCCTCGAATCGGCCTACTTCACCGCCACAGTGCCCGTACTCGGTGACCTGTCCTTTGGCACCTCGACCATCTTCGATATCGGCGTCTACCTCGTCGTGATCGGCCTGACCTACGACATTCTGCGCAGCCTCGGCAGCGAGATCGATCGGCAGAGCGAGAACGACGAAATCGGCCCGCGGCCCGCGCCCGATGACACAGCTGCCCCGGCCGAGCCCTCGACCGACACGGCTGCAGGGCTGAACATCCATCCCCTGCACGAGATCCCGAACGGAGGAGGCACGCGATGAGCGCCTCCCTCACCCTCGTCATCGTCATGGCCGTCATGTACGCGGCCGGCGTCTACGTCATGCTCGAACGCAGCCTTACCCGGGTGCTGATCGGATTTCTGCTGGTCGGCAACGCCACCAACCTGCTCATCTTCATCATGAGCGGACGTCCCGGCAGCTCGCCGATCGTCACCGGCACGAGCGTTCAGGACATGGTCGACCCGATTCCGCAGGTGCTCATGCTCACCGCGATCGTGATCAACTTCGGCATCACCGCGCTGCTGCTCGCCCTCATCTACCGGTCCTGGTGGCTGGCCCAGCTCGGCGACGAGGGCGACACCCTTACCGACGAGCACGCCACCGAAAGTGCCGGCGACGCCGACGCCACCTTCCGTTCCTCCTCCGACGATGACGACGCCATCGCCGAGTCCATCGACGAGTTCGAGCGCGGCGACGGCGCCACCAGCGATGAAGACACGTCGAAAGCGGATGCTGCCGGCCGCGCCGGCGCATCCGCTTCAGACGAGAGGAACGCGCGATGACCGCCCTGGTTCCCCTGATCGTCTGCCTGCCGCTGCTCGGTGCGGCGGTCGCCCTGATGCTCGGCCAGCGCCGCCGCCTGCAGGTTCTCGTGAGCGTTCTCAGCCTCGGGGCGGCGACCGTGATGAGCGCCGTACTGCTGGTCCTGGTCGACCGGCACGGACCGGCCGTGGTGCAGGTCGGCGGCTGGGACGCGCCGTGGGGCATCGTGCTCGTCGTCGACCGACTGTCGGCGATCATGCTGCTCATCTCGGCGCTCATGCTGCTCGGCGTGCTGCTGTTCGCCGTCGGCCAGGGCATCATCGACGGTGACCTCGAAACGCCCGTCTCGATCTTTCACCCGACCTACCTCGTGCTGGCCGCCGGCCTGTTCAACGCCTTCGTCGCCGGCGACCTGTTCACCATGTACGTCGGTTTCGAGATGCTGCTCTCGGCCAGCTATGTGCTGCTGACCCTTGGCGGTACGGGAGCGCGCATCCGGGTGGGTATCACCTACATCGTGGTGAGCCTGGTGTCGTCCCTGCTGTTCCTCAGTGCGATCGCTCTCATCTACGGCGCCACCGGCACGGTCACCCTCGCCCTCATCGCCGAGCGGATGCCCGATCTCCCCGCCGATATTCAGCTGATTCTCGGTCTGTTGCTGCTGATCGCCTTCGGGGTGAAGGCCGCGGTCTTTCCGATGTCGTTCTGGCTGCCGGACTCCTACCCGACCGCGCCCGCCCCGGTCACGGCGGTCTTCGCCGGGCTGCTCACCAAGGTCGGGGTGTACGCGATTCTGCGCACCCAGACGCTGTTCTTTCCCGACAACCAGTTCTCGACGCCGCTCATGGTCGTCGCCGCGCTGACCCTGCTGGTGGGCATTTTGGGCGCGCTCGCCCAGGCCGATATCAAACGGCTGCTGTCGTTCACCCTGGTCAGTCACATCGGCTACATGCTGTTCGGGATCGCGATCGGCACCCCGCTCGCCATCGCCGCGACCATCTTCTACGTCGTGCACCACATCACCGTGCAGACGACCCTGTTTCTGGCCGCCGGGCTGATCGATCGGGTCGGCGGAACCACCTCGCTGTCGCGGCTCGGCGGGCTGCTGAAATCGTCGCCGCTGGTGGCCATTTTGTTCTTTCTCGGCGCGCTCAACCTCGGCGGAATCCCGCCGTTCTCCGGTTTTCTCGGCAAGATCGCCCTGTTTCAGGCCGGCACGATCGTGGCCGACCCGCTCATCTACGTGCTGATCGGGGTCGGCGCGCTCACCTCGCTGCTGACCCTCTACGCCCTCGCCCGGGCTTGGAACCTGGCGTTCTGGCGGCCGAAGAAACAGGTGAAGGACTACACCTCGTCAATGTCGGCGCAGCTCGTGGAAGACCCGCAGGACGCTGGGCTCGTGCTGAAGAAGACGATCTCGCCGCTCATGGTCGGCGCGACCTCCTCCATGCTCGTGCTGACCCTGGGGCTGACGGTGTTCGCCGGGCCGATCTTCGCCCTGGCCACCCGAGCTGCCGCCAATATCAGCTATCCGTCGACCTACATTGATGCCGTGTTCCCGAACGGTACCGGTTCAATCGAAGATAGCAACGTGGGCACCAACTTCGAGGGGGGTTCCCGATGACCACGCCGCGCGAACGGCGGGGCGCCGTCGGCAACCAGATTCCGCCGTTGATCGCCTTGATCGTGCTGTGGATGCTGCTCTGGGGCGAATTCTCCTGGCTCAATCTGCTCATCGCGCTCGTCGTTGGCATCGTCGTTACCGTGGCGTTTTATCTGGTGCCGGTGCAGCTGAGTGGGCGGCTGCATCCGCTGCACACCGTCGTATTCTTCGTGCGACTGATCCTGGACATTGTGCGCGCCTCGATCGACGTGTCCTGGCTGGCCGTGAAGCCGCGCCTGGTCACGTCGAACGCCATTCTGGAGATTCGACTGCGCACCCGCAGCGACCTCATTCTCACCTGGACCGCCGTGGCCACGTCGATCGTTCCCGGCTCGATCGTGGTCGACATCGACCGGGAATCGTCGATCCTCTACCTGCACGTGCTCAATATGCAGAGCGCTCGCGATATCGAGAGTTTTCGCCGCCGGGTGCTGGACACCGAGCGACGCATCGTGCGCGGGTTCGGCTCAAGCGAAGACGTTGAACGGATGCGCGGGGTGCGGCCCGCAGATCGGCGCGCATCTCGCCTGAAGGGAACCTCATGATGTTGCAGATTGTGGCCGTCGTCGCGTCGATCATGTTCGCGGTCGGCGCGCTCCTGGCCGTCTACCGTATCGTCGTCGGCCCGAGCGTGCTGGACCGGGTCATCGCCTCCGATGTGCTGGTCGCGACGATCATTTGCGCCCTCGCCGCGGAGATGGCGCTCAACCGGCACACCGACACCCTGCCGGTGCTGCTCGTGCTGGCGCTGTTCGCGGTGCTCGGATCGCTCAGCGTCGCCCGCTTTCTGCCGGCCAGGGACAGCGCATGAGCGCCCTGTTGCACGACGTGCTGACGGCTATTCTGGTGCTCGCCGGCGCTGCGATGTGCCTCGCCGCCGGAATAGGGCTGATTCGCTTTCCCGACGTTCTGTCTCGACTGCACGCCGCGACCAAGCCGCAGATCTTCGGGCTCATGGCCGTGACAGCGGATGTCGCGATCAACAATTTCTCGGTCGGCACCGTCACCCTCGTGGTCGCCATCGTGGTGTTTCAGGCGCTGACCGCGCCGATGGCCGCGCACCTCGTGGGTCGGGCCGCCTACGAGACCGAGCACCTGCGGCCCGACCTGCTCATCGTTGACGAGCTGCGCGATCGCCGCGCTGCCCGCTGACCCGGCCCGCTCGCCCCAGCGTGGCTCGCGGCACTCATTAGCGGTCGTGGCGCCCCGAGCTAGCGGTGCCCGCGAGGCTGCCGAGTGCCGCGCGACCGGAGCCGCGCCGACCAGCGCCACGAAAAGACGCGCGCGGCGGCATCCGCTGATATAATGGTTGAGTCGCAACTGGCGTAGCACGAAGATGGGTCACCATTGGGGAGCGACTGACACGGTTAGTGGCCGCACGCCTGGGCCGCAACATCCATATATAAGGAGAACTCCGTGCCTGATTCCGCTACCGTCTTGAAGTCGACCTTCAACGAACCGCTCTCGGTCGTTGACCCCGAGATCGCCGCTGTGCTCGAGCAGGAGCTCGGCCGCCAGCGCGACTACCTCGAAATGATCGCGAGCGAGAACTTCGTTCCGCGCGCCGTGCTGCAGTCGCAGGGCTCCGTGCTCACCAACAAGTACGCCGAGGGCTACCCTGGACGCCGCTACTACGGCGGCTGCGAGTACGTCGACGTCGCCGAGCAGCTCGCCATCGACCGGGCCAAGAGCCTGTTCGGAGCCGCCTACGCGAACGTGCAGCCGCACTCCGGCGCCACAGCGAACGCCGCAGTCCTCTCCGCCATCGCCACCCCCGGCGACACCATCCTCGGTCTCGAGCTGGCCCACGGCGGCCATCTCACCCACGGTATGAAGCTCAACTTCTCCGGCAAGCTGTACAACCCGGTCGCCTATGGAGTCGACCCGGAGACCTTCCGCGTCGACATGAATGTCGTGCGCGACAAGGCACTCGAGAGCAAGCCGAAGGTCATTATCGCCGGCTGGTCTGCCTACCCGCGTCACCTCGACTTCGAAGCTTTCCGCGCCATCGCCGACGAGGTCGGCGCGCTGCTCTGGGTGGATATGGCCCACTTCGCCGGGCTCGTCGCCGCCGGCCTGCACCCCTCGCCCGTGCCCTACGCCGACGTCGTGTCGAGCACCGTGCACAAGACCCTCGCCGGCCCGCGCTCGGGCTTCATCCTCTCGCGGGACATGACCCTGGCCAAGAAACTCAATTCCAACGTGTTCCCCGGCCAGCAGGGCGGCCCGCTGATGCACGTGATCGCCGCCAAGGCGACCGCGTTCAAGCTCGCCGCCGAGCCCGAGTTCAAGGAACGTCAGGAGCGTACCCTGCGCGGTGCCCGAATCCTCGCCGAGCGTCTGACCGCTGATGACTCGCGCGAGCACGGCATCGACGTGCTCACCGGCGGAACCGACGTGCACCTCGTGCTCGCCGACCTACGCCACTCCGAGATCAACGGCCAGCAGGCCGAGGATGCCCTGCACGAGGTGGGCATCACGGTGAACCGCAACTCCGTCCCGTTCGACCCGCGCCCGCCGATGGTCACGTCGGGCCTACGTATCGGCACGCCGGCCCTGGCCACCCGCGGATTCGGCGACGCCGAGTTCACCGAGGTTGCCGACGTCATCGCCGCGGCACTCAAGCCCGGCGCCGACATCGCCGCGCTCCGCACCCGCGTCGGAGCGCTCACGCAGGCGTTCCCGCTGTACTCCGGGCTGGAGCAGTAGCTCCTTCGAGAACGGATGCTGCCGGCCGGCCTGGCCGGCAGCATCCGTCATCTCGTGCCCGCCTGCGAGTGACCAGCGCGATGCACCCCCGCCGCACCTTTGTCCGGGGCCTGGGCCCCGTCCCTGGGCCCACGTTATAACCTGGGCCCGCGAACGGGGCCCGGGCCCCGACCGAGTGACCTGGACGACAATACCGATCTGAACCACAACAGTAGGGAACCGCAAATGACGGCAATCACACTCGACGGCGTCAAGACCGCGTCTGATATCAAGGCTGAGCTTCGCGATCGCATCGTGGCCCTGCGCGCGCACGGTGTCGTGCCCGGACTGGCCACCCTGCTGGTCGGCAATGATCCCGGCTCAAAGACCTACGTCGCAGGCAAGCACAGCGACTGCGCCGAGGTTGGCATCGAATCGATTCGCATCGACCTGCCCGGCTCGGCGACCAGTGCCGACGTGCGTGCCGCCATCAAGGATCTTAACAACAGCCGCGAGGTGACCGGCTACATCATTCAGCTGCCGCTTCCGGTCGGCCACAACGAGAACGCGATGCTCGAACTGATCGATCCGTCGAAGGATGCCGACGGCCTGCACCCGACCAACCTCGGGCGTTTGGTGCTCGGGATCGAGGGCGAACTGCGCTCCCCGCTGCCGTGCACCCCGGCCGGAATCGTCGAGCTGCTGCGCCGCTACGACGTGCCGATCGTGGGCAAGAAGGTCGTCGTGGTCGGTCGCGGCCTCACCGTCGGTCGCCCGCTTGGCCTGCTGTTCACCCGCAAGGGCCTCGATGCGACCGTCACCCTGACGCACTCGCGGACCGTCGACCTCGCCGGTGAGGTGCGCCGTGCCGATATCGTCGTGGCCGCAGTCGGAGTGCCGCACCTGATCCAGGCCGACTGGATCAAGCCGGGCGCCGCCGTCCTGGACGTGGGAATCACCCGCGTGCACAACGAAGTCACCGGCAAAGGCCGTCTGACCGGTGACGTACATCCCGATGTTGCCGCGGTCGCCGGGCACCTGTCGCCGAATCCGCGTGGCGTCGGCCCGATGACCCGCGCGATGCTGGTCTCGAACGTGGTCAAGGCCGCCGAGCAGTCGCTGCTCGCGTAGCGGCGCGGCCACGAGGCTCGGCGGGCCGCGGTGAACGCTGCCCGCGTAGCGACTCTGCCGACGGTTCGGCCGGCCGTAGCTAACGCCGGTGAGTTTCGCTACACGCCGTTGCCGTCGTGCGCCTCGTACGGCGCGTCGCCTATTTACCGGCAGTAGCGGCCGCGCGGGGCATCCGTTTTGTTACGGCTGGGCGAGGGCGGCGCGGTGCAGCTCGGTGTGTTCCAAATAGTTCTGCGCATTGTGACGGATGCTGTCGATCTCGTCGTCGGTCAGCGGGCGTCGAACCTTGGCGGGAACGCCGGCCACGAGGGATCCGGGCGGCACCACGGTTCCGCCGAGCACGACGGCTCCGGCAGCGACGAGGGATCCGGTGCCGATGACGGCGCCGTTGAGAATGGTCGCGGACATACCGACCAGTACATTGTCTTCGATCGTGCAGCCGTGCAGCACGGCGCCGTGCCCGACCGAGACGCCGGTGCCGAGGGTGAGCGGAAAGTCGGTGTCGACGTGGCAGGAGACGTTGTCCTGCAGGTTCGAGCCGGCCCCGATCGTGATCGGCTCCAGTTCGGCGCGCAGCACGGAGTTGTACCACACGCTGGCCCGGTCGGCGAGGGTGACATTGCCCACGATCACCGCGCCCGGAGCGACGAACGCGCTCTCGGCGATGCTCGGGGCCGGCGTATTCGGCAGGACGATGATTCGGGCGGCGCTGTCAGCAGTCATACGCGTCAGCCTAGCCCGGGGCGGCGGGGCGGCGAGGCGGCGAGGCGGCGAGGCAGTGAGACTGCGAGGCAGGCAGCGGGGAGTGGGAGCGGCCGGGCAGGCAGTGCGGCAGGGGGGGCGGCGAGAGAGCGGGGCAGCGGGGGCGGCCGGGTACCAAGGCAGGCGGGGCCGGGAGGCGCAGCGGCAGGGAGGCAGCGAGCCCGTGCGGTGAGCCGGCGACCGGCAGCGGCCCGCGCTCGTCGCAACGCGCAGGCGGCCCGCCCCGGAATTGGGGAGGCCGATCGCGAGGGCCGCTGGCGGCCGAGTTCGGGACCGAACTCGGCCCGGCGGGATCAGATGCCCTGCGCCAGCCGATAGTAGGCCTGGTTCCAGCGCACCTCGCGGGTGAAGTCGCGCAGGGTGGTGGACTTGTCGATCACGAGGAGCTCCGTGCGCGCGATCTCGGCGAAGTCCTGGAAGGCATCGATGCCGACGGCCGTCGACATGACGGTGTGGTGGGCGGCGCCGGCGGTTAGCCAGGCTGCGGCTGAGGTGGCGAAGTCGGGCTCCGGACGCCAGACGGCGCGACCGACCGGGAGTTTCGGGAGTGCCTCGGTGGGCTCGACCACCTCGACGACGTTCGCGATGAGACGGAACCGGTCGCGCATGTCGCTCATCGCGACCACGACCGCGGTGCCGGGGGCAGCGTTGAAGACGAGGCGTACGGGATCCTCGCGGCCACCGATGCCGAGCGGGTGGATCTCGAGGGTCGGCTTCTCGGTCGCCAGCGCCGGGTTGACCTCGAGCATGTGAGCGCCGAGGATGAGTTCGGCCCCGGGGGTGAGGTCGTAGGTGTAATCCTCCATGAGGCTCGCGCCGCCGGGGAGACCTGCGCCCATTACATTGGCCACGCGCACGAGGATGGCCGTCTTCCAGTCGCCCTCCCCGGCGAAGCCGTAGCCCTGCTCCATCAGTCGTTGCACGGCAAGGCCGGGCAGCTGGCGAAGCGCGCCGAGGTCTTCGAAGCTCGTGGTGAAGGCGCTGAAGCCGCCGGCCTCGAGAAAGGACTTGAGCCCGATCTCGATCGCGGCGCCGTAGCGGAGCGACTCGTGGCGTTCGCCGCCGGTGCGCAATTCGGGAACGACGTCGTAGCGCTCTTCATACTCGGCGATCAGGGCGGTGATCTCGGCATCCGTTGCCGCGTGCACTGCCTCGGCGAGTTCATTGACCGGCCAGGTGTTCACCTGCACCCCGAAGCGCAATTCGGCCTCGGTCTTGTCGCCCTCGGTGACGGCGACGTAGCGCATGTTGTCGCCGAACCGGGCGAGTTTCATGCTGCGGCTCGCCGCCCAGCCGGCGGCAGCGCGGGTCCAGGTGCCGATGGTGCGAGTCACGGCCGGGTTGGAGACGTGGCCGACGACGGTCTTGCGGGATACCCCGAGCCGGGTCTGGATATAGCCGAACTCACGGTCGCCGTGGGCGGCCTGGTTGAGGTTCATGAAGTCGAAGTCGATCTCGCTCCAGGGCAGCTCCACGTTGGCCTGAGTGTGCAGGTGCAGCAGCGGTTTGGTCAGAGCGTCGAGCCCGGAGATCCACATCTTCGCGGGCGAGAAGGTGTGCATCCAGGCGATCAGGCCGATCACCGCGTCGTCGGAGTTCGCGTCGAGTGCCGCCCGGCGGATCGATTCGGAGTCCTTGAGCACCGGTTTCCACACGATTTTCACCGGGATATCGCTGGTCGCGCCGAGCGCGTCGGCGATGGCTCTGGACTGATCGGCGACCTGCCGCAGCGTCTCCTCGCCGTAGAGGTTCTGGCTGCCGGTGAGAAACCAGACTTCTACGTGATCGAGGGTCGTGGTGAGAGAAGGCATGGGTTGAGTGCTCCTTGTACTGCTAGCGGTTGAAGTGTGAGGTGATTGCGGCGTCGAGGCAGGTGGTCACGCCGCCGCGCCGGCGTCGCGTTTGAGGCCCTTGAGCCGGTGCATGACGTCGTTTGCGCCGCGGCCGAAGTAGTCGTGCAGCAGAGAATACTCGGCGAAGAGCTGGTCGTAGGCCGTGGCCGACTCGGCATCGGGCGTGTACACGTTCTGGTTGAGCTTGCCCATGGCCTCGCCCGCCGCGCGCACGTCCGGATACGCGCCGGCGGCCACGGCGGCGTGGATGGCGGAGCCGAGTGCAGGCCCCTGCTCGCTGTCAATCGTGGAGATGGGCATCCGCAGAATGTCACTGTAGGTCTGCATGAGGAACGCATTCTTGAGCAGTCCGCCGGCCACGATGAACTCGGTCACCGGCACTCCGCTGGCGTTGAAAGTTTCCACGATGGTGCGGGCGCCGAACGCCGTGGCTTCGAGCAGGGCGCGGTAGACCTCCTCCGGTCGGGTGGTGAGCGTCGTGCCGAGCACGAGGCCGGAGAGCTCATGGTCCACGAGTACCGAACGGTTGCCGCTGTGCCAGTCGAGGGCGATCAGGCCGTGCCCGCCGACCGGCTGGTCCTTGATCAGTTCGGTCAGATACTGGTGCACGCTCAGGCCCGCAGCCTCCGCCGCGGCAAAGTACCGTTCGGGAACCTGGTTGTTGACATACCAGGCGAAGATGTCGCCCACGCCGGACTGGCCGGCTTCGTACCCGTACAGCCCGGAGACGATGCCACCGTCAACGACGCCGCACATGCCGGGTACCTCGGCGAGTCGATCCGAATTCATGACGTGGCAGGTGCTCGTGCCCATAATGGCTACCATCTGGCCTGGGTTCACGGCGCGCGCGGCCGGTGCCGTGACGTGCGCATCGACGTTGCCGACGCTGACGTGAATACCCTCGGGTAGTCCCGTCCAGGCCGCGGCTTCGGCCGTGAGGGTGCCGGCGGATGCTCCCAGTTGGCCGATCTCGTGGGTCACCTTGTCGAGGGCGAACCGGGAGAAAGCCGGATTGAGCGCCCCGAGAAATTCCTCACTCGGGTACTCGCCGTCCTGCAAGATTCCCTTGTAGCCGGCGGTGCAGGCGTTGCGCACATACCGGCCGGTGAGCTGCCAGACGATCCAGTCCGCGGCCTCGACCCAGTGGTCCATGCGCTCGTATAACTCCGGATCTTCCTCGAGGAGCTGCAATCCCTTGGCGAATTCCCATTCGCTGGAGATGAGCCCACCATAGCGGGGCAGCCAGCTTTCGTCGCGCGAGGTAGCGAGATCGTTGATGCGGTCGGCCTGGGGCTGCGCAGAATGGTGCTTCCACAGCTTGACGTAGGCGTGCGGACGGTCGGCGTACTCCGGCAGCTCGTTGAGCGGGGTACCGTCGGTGATGACCGGAACCATCGTGCAGGCGGTGAAATCGGTGCCGATGCCGATGACCCGGGCCGGGTCGATTCCCGCACTGGCTAGTGCTGCCGGAACGGCGCTCTTCAGCACGGCAACGTAGTCCTGGGGAACCTGCAGGGCCCACTCCGGTGGCAGCTTCGCGCCCGTGGCCTGGAGGGTGGTGTCCATGACCGCGTGGGGATAGTCGAGCACGGCCGAGCCGAGTTCGGCGCCGTCCGAGACGCGCACGACGACCGCGCGGCCGGATAGTGTTCCGTAATCGATGCCGATGACGTAGGACTCGGTCCCGGCTGGTGCGTCTGCGCGCGATTGCTCTGCGGTCGTGCTCACTGATCGACTCCCTTGGCGGCATGCGGATGCGATCGGTCACGTGCGCGAGATACTCGCCGTCGATGACCGATCACGATTACTGAATGTTAGCGCACTATCACTTCCTGTCAATTGACAATTTCTACCCTGGTTTCGCTGATCGACAATTGGTCAGAGGACTGTTCGGCTTGGTTTTCGAGCCCTTCTGACGCTATTCATGGTGCGCTAACATGAGGCGACCGGGGTTGTCGCCTCGGAGGGGAGGAGTCGCATGGCTAGGGAACCTCGGCCGCGCGGTCAGAGCGTACGCATGATCGACGTTGCGAAACTCGCCGGGGTGTCACAACAAACCGTCTCCCGGGTCGTCAACGGGCACAGCAACGTGGGCGCCGAGGTGCGGGACCGCGTCGAACGGGCCATTGCGCAGTTGCGGTACAACCGCAATTGGGCCGCACATGCCCTGGCCACGAACCGATCCATGAATCTGGGTGTGGTGTCCCATTCCCTTCCAGTGCACGGTTCCGCCCTGGTGCTCTTCGGTGTTGCCGAAGAGGCGCGGCGCAACGGCTATACGACCAGTCTGGTGACCATTCCCCGGATCGATTCGGCCGGCATCCGTACCGCGCTCGATACGCTCGTCGCCGATGCGGTCGATGGGATCATCGTGCTCGCGCCGATGACGGCCGCCGCCCCGGTATTGCTGGGGCTGGATCCCGAGGTGGCGATCGTACGGTTCGAGCAGGGTTCACCCGCGAGTTCGACGGCGGTGTCGATGGACGATGCGCTGGGAGCACAGCTGGCGACCCGGCACCTGCTTGATCTGGGGCACGACACGGTCTGGCACGTCGGCGGGCCACCCGGCTGGATGGCTTCGGAGGCACGGCGCGCCGGATGGCTGTCCGAACTCGCGCGGCGCCACCGAACGGTCAATCCCGAGTTCTGCACCGAGGATTGGACAGCCGATTCCGGCTACCGGGCCGGAGTGGCCATTGCCGAGGATCCCACGATCACCGCGGTCCTGGTGGCCAACGACGCGATGGCGCTCGGAGTCATTAAAGCCCTCACCGAACGAGGGATCGACGTGCCCGGCGACGTGAGCGTCGTCGGCTTCGATGACATGAGCGAGGCCCGCTATTTTCAACCTGGCCTCACGACCGTTCGGCTCGACTTCAACGAGGTCGGCCGGCTGGCGGTGGACCGGGTGCTGCGGCTGATGGGCGGCGAGCCCGCGGAGCTGATCCCGGTCATCCAGCCGGTCCTGGTGGTGCGCGACAGCACCGCGGCGCCGGGTCAGCGCCGCGCTCGTTCCGCTAGTTGAGCGGACTGCCGTCGCGGGCGGCTCCATCGGCGGCGTGCACCACGAACAGGTCGGGGGTGGTGAAGCCGTGGGCGGCGAAGGCGGCGAGAACGGCGGCCTGTACGGCGGGCACGAATTCAGTCGGAGTCAGGGCGATGGCCGCGCCGCCGAAACCGCCACCGGTCATGCGCGCACCGATCGCGCCGGCCGCCCGTGCGGTGACCACGGCGAGGTCGAGCTCCGGCGCTGAAATCTCGAAGTCGTCCCGCATCGACCGGTGCGAGGCATCGAGCAGATCGCCGATCGCGGCGCATCCGCTCACTCGCAGGGTCTGCACGGTGTCGAGTACGCGCTGATTCTCGGTGACGATGTGGCGCACCCGGCGAAAGGTTTCGTCGTCGAGCAGCGCCTGCGCTCGGGGGAGATCGTCGACGCTGAGATCGCGCAGGGCGGGCACCCCCATGATGCGGGCGCCGGCCTCGCAGGACGCGCGGCGCGCGGCGTAACCGCCCGTTGCGTGCGAGTGGCTGACCCGGGTGTCGATGATCAGCAGTTCCAGGCCGGCCGGGTTGAGTCCGAGCGGGATCACCTCGGCCGCGAGGCTCCGGCAGTCCAGAAACACGGCCGCGTCGACCTGGCCGAGCAGTGACGCCGACTGGTCCATGATGCCTGTTGGGGCGCCCACGACGCGGTTCTCGGCGAGCTGGCCGACCCGTGCCAGGGTCGGCCGATCGAGGTTCAGGCCCCAGACCTCGTTGAGGGCGACCGCGACGGCGCATTCGAGCGCGGCCGATGAGGAGAGTCCGGCCCCGACCGGCACATCGGAGTCGACATAGATGTCGAACCCCGGCAGAACAGCGAGGTCTGCTCCGAACTGTCCCAGCGCCCAGGCTACGCCGAGCGGGTAGGCCGACCAGCCGTTCAGGTTTTCGGGAACCAGTTCGTCGAGCGACACAGCGACGGTCTCGGCGGCGAAAGAACTGGCCACGCGAATAACCCGGTCGGTCCTCGTCGCCAGCGCAACGACGGTGCGCCGGTCGATGGCGAGAGGCAGCACGAATCCGTCGTTGTAATCGGTGTGCTCACCGATCAGATTCACTCGACCGGGCGCCGACCACAGTCCGGTCGCGGTGCGATTGAAGCGGTTCGCGAAGTCGGCCTGGGCGGCGCGATCCAGATCATTCACGAGGGTGTTCCGTCAGTTTCGTTGGCAGCGTCCGCCTCGGCGGCTCGCGCGACGGCTGCGCGAATCGTGGCCGCGGCATCCTCTGGAGTGACATCGCCGATCCAAGCACCCATCGCTGCCTCCGAGCCAGCGAGGAACTTGAGCTTGTCCTCGGCACGCCTCGGGCTGGTCAGCTGAAGCATTAGACGGATGTCCGTGCGATGCACCCGAACCGGTGCTTGATGCCAGGCGGCGATATAGGGAGTCGGGGTTGAGTAGATCGCATCGATGCCGCGCAGCAGCCGACGGTACAACACGGCCAGCTCGTCGCGTTCGGCGAGGGTGGTCTCGGCAAAGTCGGGTACCTGGCGGTGCGGAAGCATGTGCACTTCGATGGGCCAGCGCGCGGCGAACGGCACGAACGCGGTCCAGTGTTCGCCGCGGAGAATCACCCGGTCGCTGGCCTGTTCGCTGGCCAGAATATCGGCGAACAGGGTGGGCCCATAGTTCTCGAGCGAGTCGGCCAGGCGCTGCGTTCGGGGGGTGACGTAGGGGTAGGAGTAGATCTGGCCGTGCGGATGCCGCAGGGTCACCCCGATCTGCTCGCCTCTATTCTCAAACGGGAATACTTGTTCAATACCCGGCAGCTGCGACAGTACGTGGGTGCGTTCGGCCCAGGCTTCGATCACGGTTCGAGCTCTGGTTGCCGACAGGCTCGCAAAGGATCCCTCGTTTTCGGGGCTGAAGCAGACCACTTCGCAGCGGCCGACGGACCGGCGGGTGCGACCGATACCGATGCGGTCGAGATCGGCCAGATCCGTGGGAGCATCCGCTACCAGTGGACCAAACGACGGGGACTTGTTCTCAAACACGGCTACGTCGTAATTGCTCGGGATCTCCGACGCATTACCTGGCGACTGCGGTGCGAGCGGGTCTTGCGTGGCCGGCGGGAGGAAAACCCGGTTTTGGCGGTTGGCGGCGATCGAGACCCATTCCCCGGTGAGGGGGTCCTGACGCATAGTCGCGGTGGTCGCGCGTTCGCTGGGCTCCCGCAGATCGGGGGCGCGATCGGGCGACAAGGTGGTGTCGGGGTCGTCGAAATAGATAAGGTCGCGACCGTCGGCCAGGGTACTGGATTGCCGGGCTATGGTCTCGTCGGCGACAAAGTGGGGGAGGCGGGGCTTTGAGTTCGTCATGGCACTGCCACAATATCAAATTTGCGCAAGCGAAACCATAATATTTCGTATTGAAAAGTAAAAGTAAGTAAGTGATACTGGGGGAATGATCGAGAACGACGAGACGCGCAGCCCGCTACCCGATCCACTTCCCGCACACGTTCGTCGGGAGCAAGCACAGCAACTCGTTGACGAACGCGGGTTTGTGCGGGTGAGCGAGCTGCGCAGCGCCTTTGGCATTTCCGGTGTGACCGCCAGGGCCGACCTCGATGCCCTCGAGCTTCAGGGTGGCGTGCGGCGCGTACACGGCGGAGCGGTGCCGGCCCAGTCCCCGGGTGCGGGTCAACGGGCCGAACGTGAGCCCTCGTTCGAGGAGGCGCTCGGAGCATCCGTTGTTCCCAAACAGCAGATTGCCCAGATCGCGGCTGCCCTCGTGCAGAGCGGGCAGAGCGTGATTCTTGACGTCGGCACGACAACCCACGCCATCGCCCGCGCCCTGGTTGCGCGAGAAGACCTGCACGACGTGGTCATCATCACCAATGGGCTCAGCATCGCCCTCGAACTGGAAAAGGCCATCCCCCGATTTACCGTGATCGTCACCGGCGGGTCGCTGAGGCCGCTGCAGCACTCCCTGGTCGATCCGCTCGCCGGCCTGGTGCTGAGCCAGATTCACGCGGACCTGGCCTTTATCGGTTGCAACGGCGTCGATCTGGACGGCGGCGTGACCAACATCAACCTCCCAGAGGCGGGGGTCAAGGCGCTCATGCTCGCCGCGGCGGAGCGGGTGATCGTCGTGGCTGATCGTTCCAAGCTCGGCCAGGTGCACCTCGGTCGGGTCGGCCCGCTGAGCGCTTTCCACACCCTGATTACCGATGCCGCTGCCGACGCTGGAGCACTGAAAGCGCTGCGCGAGGGCGGGCTCTGCGTTTTGCTCGCCCAAGCGGCGCAGCCGCGGCCATAGGCTGATCGGATGCGCGCACCCACCGGAATTCAATATGACCTGACCCTGCAGACACCGAGCGGAACGACCCGAGCGGTCGTGACGGAGGTGGCGGCCGGTCTGCGGGCATATTCCGTGAATGGCATAGACCTGGTCGAGACCTTCGACGAGTTCGTGCAGCCACCGATGGCAGCCGGAATCGTCCTCGTGCCCTGGCCCAACCGCATTCGTGACGGTCAGTGGACTCAGAACGGCATCAAACGTCAACTGGCGCTCACCGAGCCGACCCGGCAGAACGCCATCCACGGGCTGCTGCGTTTTGCCGCCTATCGTGAACTGTCCCGGCAGAGCGACTCGGTGACGCTCGGCGCCACCGTCTTCCCCCAGTCCGGCTATCCGTTCCACCTCGAGACCGAGGTGACCTACGCCCTCACCGCCGAGGGCCTGAACGTGACGCACCGGGTGACCAACGTTGGCGCCGAGGCCGCGCCGGTGGCCGTGGGGGCGCATCCGTATTTGAAAATTGGCGACGTACCGACCGGCGACCTCGTCGTGAGAGTGGATGCCGCGACCCACCTCGACGTGGACGACCGCCTCAACCCGACCGGCGAGACCCCGGTCGACGACACCCGGTTTGACCTTCGCGCGGGCATCGCGGTCGGCGACCTCGATCTTGACGATGGGTTTGGCGGGGTTGGAAGTGCTGGCGAACACACCCTCACCGCAGCGGATGGCCGCCGCGTCACCCTCTGGGGCGACGAGAACATGCGCTACGTGCAGGTGTTCACACCGCGCATCTTTCCGGTGAGCACCGCCGGCGCCGAGCCGATTCGCGGCCAGGCGATCGCCATCGAACCCATGACGGCGCCCGCCGATGCCTTCAATTCCGGTGCGGGCCTGCACTGGCTGGAGCCGGGGGAGCAGTGGGTCGTGCGCTGGGGCATCCGTCCTACCGGGTTTGACCTGTCGGCCTAACGCGGATGTCGCCGAGCAGCATTGCCCCATGATCACAGTCTTTAACCGACGTACGCGCCTGCCGCACGCTCTCGGGCGGTACCGCGTCGACCTCGTGCTGCTGCTCGTGGCCGCGGTCTGGGGTGGCAGCTATCTGAGCGCGAAGGTGCTCACCGAGCAGGCGAGCGTGTCGGCCGTGCTCGCCCTGCGGTTTCTGGTGGCGGCCCTGGCACTGCTGATCGTCTGGGTCGTGCGGCGCGAACGGCTTCCAACGCGGCGAGCGCTCGGGCTAGGGCTGCTCCTCGGGGTGACGCAGGCGAGCATCCTGTGGCTGGAAACTCAGGGAGTCGCGTTCACCTCCGCCACGAATGCCGGGCTCATCATCAGCCTCACCATCATCGTCACACCGGTGCTGGAGTCGGTCGCGGCCCGGCGCTGGCTGCCGCGCCCGTTCTTTGTGGCCGCGGTGCTCGCTGTCGTCGGCGTCGCCCTGCTGGTCTCGGGCAACGGATTCGCCGAGCCGAATGTGGGCGACTTGCTCATTCTGGCGGCGGCACTCGTGCGATCCCTGCACGTGACCATGATGGGCCACCTCACTCGCGGCCGGAGCGACAGCACCATCACCCTTACCCTGCTCCAGGCGCTCGTCGGCGCGGTCGTGTTCACGGCATTCGACGTTGCCGGACTGGTCGCGGCGATTTCGACTTTTGATGTAGCCGCCTGGATCGGCGTGCTCTACCTGGGCCTGGCCTGCAGCGTGTTCGCGTTTCTGGCCCAGATGTGGGCGATTCGCCGCACCTCGGCGGCCAGGGCCAGCCTGCTCATGGGCACCGAACCGATCTGGGCGGTGCTCGTGGGAGTGTCGCTCGGCAGCGAAACACTCGGCCTGGTGGGCGCTCTCGGGGCGATCCTCATCATTGCCGGAACCTTCTGGGGCCAGCGCATCGAGGCCGGTCACCGGATGAGCGCGGCGCGCCCGAACCAGCCCGACGTCGGGGGCCCCGGTTGCTCGCCGAGCCGTGAGTTTCGGCCCGACGAGCTCGCCGAGCCGTGAGTTTCGGCCCGATTCTGGCGGCTCAAATCTGCCTGAAACTCACGGCTCGATGCCTGAAACTCACGGCTCGGTGAGTGGATGCCCGGGCATCCACTGGTCGAGACCGCTAGCGCTCGCGTACGCTCGACTCCGGCCGTAGGTCGAGGCGACGCAGCAGCTGCGCGTTGAGCGCGACGACCACGGTGGACACCGACATGAGCAGCGCGCCGATCTCCATCGGCAGCACGAACCCGATCGGCGCGAGCACTCCGGCGGCGAGCGGAACCGAGAGCAGGTTGTAGCCCGCCGCCCACCACAGGTTCTGCTTCATCTTGCGGTAGCTCGCCCGCGACAGCTCGATCACCGAGAGCACCGAGCGCGGGTCGTCGCTCGCCAGAATGACGCCAGCCGACGCGATCGCCACGTCGGTGCCGGCGCCGATCGCGATACCGACATCGGCCTGGGCGAGCGCTGGAGCGTCGTTGACGCCGTCGCCGACCATCGCCACGCGGCGGCCCTCGTGCTGCAGCTCGGCGACCTTGCGCGCCTTGTCCTCCGGGTGCACGCCCGCGAACACCCGGTCGATTCCGAGCTCAGCAGCCACCGACTGGGCCACCGCCTCGGCATCGCCGGTGATCATGACGACCTCGATGCCCTGTCGGTGCAGGGCGTCAACGGCTTGCCGTGATTCCTCGCGAATCTCGTCGGCGAGGCCGATCGCACCGATGACTTCACCGTCCCGCAGCACGTGCAGAATGATCGCACCCTGACTCTGCCACGCATCGGTCTCGGCCAGCGGCGCCGCCCCGTGCTCATCGAGCATATTCGGCCCGCCGACACCGATCCGACGCCCGTCGACCAGGCCGGTCACGCCGACCGCCGCGGCAGTCTGAAACTCGCTCGCACGCGGCACGGTCAGCCCGCGGGTGCGCGCCGCCGAGACAATGGCGCGGGCAAGCGGATGCTCACTGTCACCTTCAACCGCGGCCGCCCAGGCGAGCACCTCGTCCGCGGTGATCGGAACCGAAGCCGCGGCATCCGCTTGAATGACGGCGAGGTGGCTGACCGTGGGCTCGCCCTTGGTGAGCGTGCCGGTTTTGTCGAACAGCACCGAAGTGACCTGGCGCATGCTCTCGAGGGCGAGGCGGTCCTTGATCAGCACGCCGCCCTTCGCGGCGCGTTCGGTGGCGATCGACACCACGAGCGGAATCGCCAGCCCGAGGGCGTGCGGGCAGGCGATCACGAGCACGGTGATGGTGCGCACCACGGCATCCTGCGGCTGGCCGAGCGCGGTCCACACGATCGCGGTGATCACTCCGGCGCCGAGCGCAAACCAGAACAGCCACCCGGCTGCCCGATCGGCGATGCGCTGCGCCCGCGACGACGAGCCCTGCGCTTCGGTGACGAGTCGCTGGATTCCGGCCAGCGCGGTGTCATCGCCGACCGCGGTCACGCGCACCCGCAGGGCGGAATCGGTCGCGACCGTGCCCGCCACGACCTGGTCGCCGACAGTGCGCTGCACCGGGCGTGATTCGCCGGTGATCATGGACTCGTCGACGTCGGCCGTGCCCTCGGTGATCTCTCCGTCAGCGGGCACGCGCCCGCCGGGCCGCACCACGACGAGGTCGCCGAGCACCAGATCGCTCGGCGAGACCACCACAATGGCGTCGCCCTCAACTCGCTCTGCCTCATCCGGCAGCAGCGCGGCGAGCGATTCCAGGGCAGTGGTTGTCTGCGCGAGCGACCGCATCTCGATCCAGTGCCCGAGCAGCATAATCACGATCAGCAGGGCGAGTTCCCACCAGAAGTCGAGCTCGGCATCGATGAGGCCGAGGCTCGCGCCCCAGGACGCGAAAAACGCGACCGTGATCGCGAGCGCGATCAGCAGCATCATGCCGGGCTTGCGAGTTTTCAGCTCGGAAAAAGCCCCGGTCAGAAACGGCCGGCCGCCCCAGACGTACATGACGGTGCCGAGTACGGGGGAGATCCAGCTGATGCCCACCACGTTCGGCAACGCGTAGCCGACGAACATCGAAAACATGTGGCTGAATCCGACCACGGGCACAGCGAACACGAGCATGGTCCAGAACAAGCGCCTAAACTGCCCGACGTGGTCACCGTGCCCGGCGTGGTTCATGGCGCCGTGGTCCATGGCGGAATGGTCCATCGCGGAGTGCTCGGGACTTGTGATTGTGCCGTGGTGCTCGTTGGGGTTCGTCATAGTTTCCTCGGTACTGAATCGATCGATACCCCCTTAGGGTATCCCTAAAGTTGCGCTCACGCATCCGCTGTGCGCCGCCTCACCGAGCCGTAAGTTTCGAGTCGCTGGATTGGTCAAATCGGGTCACGACTCACGGTTCGCTGCACGAAACTCACGCTTCGGCGAGCGGATGCCGCGGCGAACCACGCCAGAACCCACGACCCGGGTTCGCCCCGAAGATTCCGTGGCACGCCGCATCCAAATGTGCGCACACCGCACCGCACAATCGGGCAGGCTTGACCCATGGCCCAGATCGAAACGGCACCACCCGTTGAATCCCCGCAGGACACCGCCCGCCGCACCGCGCTCACCAGCATGAAGCGGCTCGCCGGCGGGCTGCTCGTGCTCATGGCGCTCATCTTCACGGTCTCTTTCGCCCTGCAGGAACGCTACCCCTGGCTCGAATACGTGCGCGCCGCGGCCGAGGGCGGCATGGTCGGCGCCATCGCCGACTGGTTCGCCGTCACCGCCCTGTTTCGCTACCCGCTCGGCCTGCGCATCCCGCACACCAACATCATCGCCAACCGCAAGGACGAGATCGGTGCGAGCCTTGGCGAGTTCGTCGAGACCAACTTTCTCTCCGAGGCGGTTATCCGCGGCAAGCTCGAATCCGTGCACCCTTCCCGCCGCCTCGGCGCGTGGCTCAGTGACGAGAAAAACGCCGAAAAGCTCACCGACGAACTCGCCGTGGCCGGCCAGGGGCTCCTCAACCTGCTCGGCGACGACGCCATCAAGAACCTCATCGAGTCCGTCGCCCGCGAACATCTGGTCAAGCCCGAGTGGGGCCCGAGTCTCGGACGGGTGGGTGAGCGCCTCGTCACCAGTGGGCAGCAGCACGCGGCCGTCGACCTGCTGCTCGACCGCGCTGACGGCTGGCTGCGCGCCCACCCCCAGGCGTTTGGCCGCGTGGTGTCGCAGCGGCTGCCCACCTGGCTGCCCGGATTCGTCGACAAACTCGTCGACGACAAGGCCTACCGCGAGGTGCTCGCCTTCGTCGCGTCCGCCCGACAGGACCGGCAGCATCCGGTGCGAAAAGCCCTCGACGACTACCTCAGTGAGGTCATGCACGACCTGCAGTACGAGCCGGCCATGATCAACCGGGTCGAAACCCTCAAGGCCGAGGTGCTCGACAACGCCAAACTGCGCGAGTTCGCCGGCGACACCTGGGCGGCGGTCAAGGCCTCACTCACCGAGGCACTCCAGGACCCGGCCAGCGCGCTGCGGGTCGGCATCCGTTCGACGCTCGAAGACGTCGGCCGACGACTGACAACGGATGCCGCGCTCGGCTCCCGCATCGACCGCTGGCTCGCCGACACGGCCAGCTATGTCGTGGCCAACTATCGCCATGAGATCGCCGGGGTCATCACCGAAACCGTGGAGCGCTGGCCCGCCGCCGAGACCGCCGCGAAGATCGAATTACAGGTCGGCCGCGACCTGCAGTTCATTCGCATCAACGGAACCGTCGTCGGCGCCCTCGCCGGTCTGGTTATTTTCACGCTGGCCCGGGCCGTGTCGCTGCTGTTTTAAGCGACTGGCGGCCCGGGTCTGGCGGAGACCCGCTACCGAGCGGCGGTGTATTCCGCTGCCGCGGCGCGCAGGCGGCCGTGAACGCCGCCGTAGGCTTGCGCGTCCTTTAGGGTCCACTTGGGCAGCTTCGCCACCATCGTATAGTTGGGATCGCACACGTTTGCGGCCGGTGCGAGTCCCATTTGGCTGACCAACTGATAGGCATCCATCGTGTCTAGGCCGGTGAGGTCGGATGCCCAATTCACGAGGTCTTTCTGGCTGATCCGAAAGGCATCTTCCAGAGGTCGAGCCGACCCGGTGCTCATGATGAACTCGTCGTTCTCAAGCCGCGGCCAGGCCGAAGCGCCACCCTTGACCAGGTCGAGTGCGATGACGGAATTCATCGCCGACTCCAGGCCGGTTCCACAGACCTCACCCTCACCCTGGCGGGCGTGACCGTCACCGAGCGACAGCATCGCGCCGGCCACATTCACCGGAAGATACAGCGTCGTTCCGGCCCGCGCTTCCGGGGTATCCATGTTTCCGCCGTGGGTGGATGGGGTCACGACCAACCGCACCTCGCCGCTGGCGGGAGCAACGCCGACGGTGCCGTGCATGGGATCGAGCGGGAGAGCCAGCGTGTAATCCGAGTTCGTGGCACGAAAGGTGGCCGTCCAGGCATCCAAATCGATGTCGTAAAACCAGACCCGCTCCGGCAGCGGCTCGTGCAGCATCGCCGTCTCGTGCGTTGCGGAGAGCGCACCAAAGAGCGGGAAGGTGCTCGAAATCGCGTAGGAACGTGCCGGCACGATGGAGACAAAGTGCACGGCCAACAGGTCGCCGGGCTCAGCCCCGATCACCTCGATCGGACCGGAGACAGGATTGAGCTCGGAAAAAGGCACGATTTGGCTGGGAACGTCTGTGGGCGTCGTGACCCGTCCGCCGAAGCAGTCTTCCGTGCTCACCTCGACGATATCGCCGGGGCGAACGCTCAGCAGCGGCTCCCGACCCCCGAACACATAGGAATACTGTTCGGGGAGCGGAGCGAGCTTGTGTGCAGCCATCGAGCTACCGCGCATCCGCCATCGCAGGCTCCGTGGCCGTGCTGACCTTCATCCGGCCGGTCTTGTACAGCACGAAGGCGATGACGATTCCAATGATCAGCCAGGCCACGCCGACGACCTGCGCCGACACTCGCGCGTTGTAGAGCACAAAGGCGAGAACCACGAAGCCCAGTACAGGGAAGACCAGGTGCACGAACCAGCGCCGGGACTTCTGCCGCACGATGAACCACCACACCACCGACACGTTCAGCAGCAGGAATGCGGTCAGGGCGCCGAAGTTGACCAGGGCCGCGATCACGCCGAGGCCGTCGGGTAGGAGGGTCAGGAATAATCCGAGCACCAGCGAGATCCCGGCCACCAGAAATGTCGCGTTGACCGGCACGCTGTGCTTTTCGCTGACCTTCGCGAGGAATTTCGGCAGCTGGCGATCGCGCGCCATGGCGTACAGCAGGCGAGAGGTGGACGCCTGGGCAACGAGCGCATTGGCGAAACCCCAGGCGATGGCCGTCGAAGCAGCGGTCAGGATATACATGAACGGTCCGCCGGCGACGGCGGCCGCTTCATAGAAGGCCACCCCGGCCGGGTCGCCATTGGCGATGAGCGCTGCGGGGTCTTCAACCAGCATCGAGGCCACCCAGGTCTGCACGACGAACAGGACGCCCAGCAGGCACAGGGCCGCGATCATGGACCGACCGAGGGACTTGCTGCTTCCGCTGTTTTCCTCGGCCAGGGTGGAGATTCCATCGAAACCGAGGAAGGACAACACAGCAATGGATGCTGCGCCAAACAGCAGCGGGAGGGAGAAGGTATCAGCGTTGTAGAACGCGTCGAAGCTGAAACCCTGACCCTTGCCCTGCGAGACTGCGACGATGCCAACGACCAGGAAGATCGCCAGCACGAGGAGTTCGAGCACCAGCATGACCCGGATGACAACCGCGGCCAGGTGGATTCCGAGGTAGTTAATCACGGTGTTCAGTGCAACGAAGGCAATCAGCCACAGCCAGATGGGAACCTGGCTGATGATGCCATTCATCGCGATTGCCGCGACAAAGTACAACAGGGTCGGAATGAGGATGTAGTCGAGCAGGATCATCCAGCCGGCGATGAAGCCCGTTGGGCGGTTGATTCCGCGACCCGCGTAGGTGTAAACCGAACCGGCCATCGGAAAGGCCTGGGCCATCTGCGAGTAGGAATTCGCCGAGAACATCATTGCAACCAGGGCGATGATGTACGCGATCGGCGGCATTCCGCCCGAGTCGTGAAAGACGCCGCCGAAGATGGCGAATGGTGCGATGGGCACCATAAAGATGAGGCCGTAGATGATCAGATCGCTGAACGTCAGCGTTCTCTTCAGCTCTTGCTTGTAACCAAATTGTTCAATACCCGCACTCGTGGTACTTGCAGAGGTGCCCGGGGTTGTGGAGCTGTTCACGCGTTTTCCTATCGTCATCGACAGCCGTCATTATTTCCATGTGGAAATTTTGTTTATGCTACACCTGGCGCAGTGTTCTGACAACTTCTAGGTCGGTGCCGCTGGCCCGCGCCATGCTCATGGGTCGACGTCTGAGATCGATTCCCGCCTGGGCAAAATCCGACCGATTGGCGTCTGAAAAAAGCCGCTCGGCCACCTGGGTCGCGGTGTTTGTAGTGAGCAAGCCACTTTCACACATGGCGGCCAGCAGGTGCACGCCGTCGTAGCATCCTTCGGCGTAGGAGCCGGGCAGCGGTGCGGTCAGTCCAAACCGAGCGACGTACGACTCGAGCAATCGGCGGTGCCGGTCATCATCCTGCAGCAGAAATGTGGGCATTGCGGTGTAGAGCTCCCCGCTGCTGTCGCCGCCCGCCGCGACCAGACAGCTCTCGTCCAGAGCGGTACACAGTCGAACGAACGCCGTGCTGGCATCCAGCTCGGTGACCCCGCGATGAAATTCGATGCCATCGCGGCCGACCAGGGAGACCAAGATTGCATCGGCCCGTGCTCGCTGTGCGGCGGCCACGAGCTCCGCAACGTCGACGTGTCCCATCGGCACGAGTCGGTCCATGACGACGCGCTGCTGCAGATCGCGCAGGACGCGAGTGGCGGCAGCGTGTACCTGACGTGGCCAGACGTAATCATTGCCGATGAGGGCCCATCGTTCTACCCGCCGGTGTTTGGCGAGCCACGCAATCGGCCGACGCAGATGCTCGGCCGGGTCGCTGCCGAGAAATACCGATCCGGCCGACGCTCGCCCAAACTCGTGCGGCGGCGTAAAGACATAGGGCACCCGATTGTTCACGCGTGCCTCGACGGCCACACGAATATTCGAAGTGTGTGTACCCACCAGCCCGTCTACGAGCCCGGCACCCACCAGTAGATCCACCTCGCGCGCGACGTCTTCCGGGGCTCTGCCGGCATCGACCAGGACGAGGTCGATGGTCGTTCCCGAGGCACGGCACGCTTCTTCGGCCGCCAGAACCGCGCAATTGATAATGGCTGGGCCGGCCACGCCCATCAGGCCCGACAACGGCGCGAGCAGTCCCAGCCGAAGTGTCTGCTGCGTAGGACCGCACAGGAAAACTTCACTGGAGAGCACTACTCTGACCTGGGGCGCCATTTGACCATTATCACGTAGCGGGAATCCCGGACCTTATTTTTCGCGAACATGGAGGAGTACCATGGCCGAGCAGCTGGGGAGCGGGGCGCGTGCGCTAGGAATCGTGGCACCCCTGGCCGAGCTCGTCTGGGCCCTCGCTGACCTGGAACGGCGCCTCACACTCGGACTGAGCGTTGCCCTGTCTGAAGAGAACACCACGATGGATCAGTGGCGAATTCTGGAAGCCTTGGACCGCCTCGACTCGCCGACCATGGGTGAGCTGGCGGAGACGTCCGGCATGGCAAATGCGAGCCTGAGTCGAACGGTGGACTCACTGGAAGATTCGGCTTCGGCGTTCCGCCTGCCAACCGCGACCGACCGTAGACGCATTACCGTGCATTTGTCGGATCGGGGCCGGCAGCGGCTCGCACGCATTCGTGAAATCGTCTCCGCGTGGGGGCAAACCATCGAACACCGGTTGGGAGCGGATGCCGTAACAGCCTTGGTCGAGGCTGCCGGCACTGCCGCGCGCTCTCTCGAAGACACCCCAAGAAAACCCTGATGGGGGTTTTGCCGCCAATTGGCTGCAAATCTGGGGCAAGATGATGGGATTTTATCCATTCGGGGCAGAATGATCTTTTGTCCTGTTCCGAAAGGCGCCCATGCACGACCTCGTCCGGTGGGCCCTTCGCCCGGTGATGCGCATTTGGACGGCATCCGCTGAACGGGCGGACCGCCACCTGCCTCGCCCGAGCGATGCCCCGCAGGCCCACGCCCCCGGTATCGACAGCGACCGCGTGCTGATCCTCGGCTGCGGTCCCGCGGTCGGCTGGGGGGTGCTAAGTCATCAGCTCGCCCTGCCCGGCTCGCTCGCCCGCGAACTCTCGGTACGCACCGGGCGCGGCGTCGACATCGACCTCCTGGCCAGCCGTACCATGACCGCCGAGAATGCGCTGACGGCGCTTGCGGACACCCGGCTCGGCCGTTTCGACGCGGTCGTCGTCATCCTCGGCCTCAACGAAGCGCTCGACCTGACCAGCGTCACCGAATGGCGCGAGCGGTTGACCGCCCTGCTCCAGGAGCTGGAACGCGAGACCTCACGCAGTACCCAGATATTTCTGCTTGGGATTCCGCCCGTTCACAGCATCGAGATCTTTCGACGTCCGCTCGTGCGCATCGCCGATTGCTCGGCCACCGACCTCAACGCGGTCACCGCACGGCTGGCCGCCGGGGCCCCGCGCACCACGTTCGTACCGTTCTCGCCGTCAGCGACGGTCGAAACCGACCGGCACCGCACCCCCGCCGACTACCGCGATTGGGCCGTGCTCCTGGCCGACGCCCTGGCCGACAGCCTCGACTCCGCGCGTGTCGGTATCGTGCCTCCCCCCGATCCGCGTCAAACGGATGCAGCCGGCCAGGAACGCGCCCGGCAGGCGGCCGTTGATGGCCTGGCCATTCTCGATACCCCGCCAGAGGCCCGGTTCGACCAACTGGTTGTCCTGGCTCAGCGGCTCTTCGGCACCGAATCAGCGGTGATCAGTGTTATCGATCGCGACCGTCAGTGGCACAAGGCCAGGGTCGGGCTCGCCGCCACGGAGATTCCGCGCGCCGATTCCTTCTGTGCACGCACCATTGAGGGGACCGGTGCTCTCGTTGTCGAGGACGCGCGAACGGATGGCAGGTTCAGCGGCAGCCCGCTCGTGGTGGATGAGCCACGCATCCGCTTTTATGCCGGGTTCCCCATCGAATCACCCTCGGGGGAGCGTGTCGGCGCCCTGTGCGTGTTCGACCCCCAGCCGCGGGCGCTCGCCGAAGTCGACCAGGTGCTGCTGCGCGAGCTCGCGCTGCTGGTGCAGCGCGAACTGCGGGTGCCGTCGGTCTTCGGCTGACCTCGAGCGAGCGGCCGCATGCGGTAGGCGAGTACGAGTTTGGCCGGTGTTGGCGACGTCGGTTCCTTCGCTGTTGCTGTCGGCATCCATGACGATAAGCTCGCGGCGTGAGCGACTCCTTACGGCGCAGACTGCGCGCCCTGCCCGACTTTCCCGACCTGCTGCCCGCTTTCGATCCGTCCAGCGCACCGGCCGACCCGGTCGACCTGTTTCTGCAGTGGCTCGATCACGCGCTCGCCGCGGGCGTGCCGCAGCCGCACGCCTTCAGTCTCGCGACTTCGACCCCCGATGGCCGCGTGTCGTCGCGCATGCTCATCCTGAAGAACGTTGACGGCGGGGCCTGGCAGTTCGCGAGCACGCGCGGTTCCCGCAAGGGACGCGAGCTCGCCGCCAACCCCCATGCGGCGATGAACTTCTACTGGCCGGCTCTCGGGCGGCAGGTGCGCGTTGTCGGATCGGTTTCGCTGCTGACGGCCGAGGCATCCGCTTTGGACTGGGAAGAGCGGCCAGGAGCCGATGGTCGGGCCAATCCCGACTGGCAGCTCTACGCGCTGCACCCCGCCGAGGTCGAATTCTGGCAGGCCAGCCCGGATCGCCGTCATATCCGCCACCGCTACGACCTCTGAAAGCCGCCCGGCAGCATCCGCTGACCACGTCGGTCTCGGTTGCGGTGGCTGATTCAGAACAGCCGGTCGCGCAGTCGTGGCTGGGCCAGCAATACAGCGGGCGTGAGTGTGCCGTGGCGGCGGATTTCCTGAAGTAGCCACCGAGCGGCCCACTAACCGCAGGCAAACGGGAGGCGGAAACACAAAATGCGCACCGAATCCAGCGGATTCAGTGCGCATTTGCCGCGCCACTTGCGCGATCATTGTGGGCCCCGTCGGGCTCGAACCGACGACCCAAGGATTAGAGTTAGTGGGTTTCCGGGGGTTAGTTCGGAGTGTTGTTTGTTGCTCGATGCTATGCGAACACTGACTAGTTGCACCTAGGCTTTATCGGGCGTTGCCGGTGAATGTTCGGGATAGATTCGGGGTTCATGCGTGGTCTGGGGACGCAGAAACGCCCCCGGTGCATTCAAGTCCGGGGGCGTTGCTGGTGTTGGCGCTGGCAGGTCTTAGCCGAAAGGGAGTAGCTCGCTACCATCGGCCCCGCCTGCACACTCATTACAGGATCAGGCGGGTGACGTTCACGCCGGTCTAGGTGGCCTTGCGGCGGTAGGCGTTCAGAATGACGTGTTCGGCCAGGCTGAACCCCTCGAAGACGGTTTTACGCGTCTGATAGTCGTCGACGGATATGGTTATGGTCCCGTCGGGGTTGTTCGACAGGCGGGCAGTCGCGGAAACGATCACGGCGGCAAGCGCGGTGTTCGGCTCGTTGAATTGTGCGTCCCAGCCTTTGCCCCGGGTGTACGCCTTGACCATCTCGGTAACGACGATGACGTGACGCCCAGCCAGGGTGGCGAGGTTGAAGTCGTCACCCCTGCCCAGGTATTCGGCTACGTCGGTACCGGTCACGGTGGCCATGATTAGACCGTGATGCCGGTCAGCTTGACGATCGACTCGACGTTCAGTGGGGCGGCGTCGTAGCGGGCAGTCACGCGAATAGCCTGCTGGTCGTAGTCTCCGAACGTCTGGTCGAGGATCTTCACCGTCGGGGCCTGGTCGCGGGCAACTGCAATCTGCGAGAAGTCGGCCAGCACGGCCTGCGTGGTCTTGGTCGTGGTGCCGACAACGGGAATCCGGTTGGTAATGATGACCGGCGAGCCGAACAGGCGGAACACGCCGTCGGTGGTCGGGTCGGGGGTGAGCACGTACTGGTTGGACCCGGTGGCCTGCTTGATCTTGCGGAGCGCCACGAACGTTTCGGGGCGAAGCATCCACTTCAGGGAAGCCATGTTCACCCCGCCGGCCAGTGCCTTACCCCAGGCGTCGAGCAGCGCGTCGAGTCCGACGGTGCCGACGGCGGCGACTTCCTGCGTACCAACGTAGTTGAGGATACCCAGCGGGGTCGTGCCAGCGTCCCCGGTGCCGGCAATGAAGGCATTGTCGAGCTTGGTGGCCACGTCACGCACCAGGCGGTCTTTGATCGCGGCCTCGAGGGACACGACCGACTGGCGGGCCAGCTCGTTGCTGAAGCGGGTCAGGGTCTTCACCGACTTGATCGTCGAGGGCAGGAGGGTAATTTCGTCGAACGACACGTCGGCGTCGGTGATGAGTTCGTTTTCACCCTTCCAGTCGGGGCTGGTTGCGCCGCCCAGCTTCGGGACGCGGACGGGGCTGCCGTCGGTGTCGAAGATGCGCGGGCCCGCTGCGAGAAACACGGATGCGTGCTCGAGGGGCTGGACCAGAATGGACTGGACCTGTTCGGCGGTGAGTTCTGCGGCGTTGGCGGTTGATACGGCCATGATGATTCTCCAAACGATGGTGAGCTGATCGTTTGGGTGCCAGACCCACTAACGTGAATACCCCCCAGGGGTATCTCGAAGATACCATCCGGGGGGCTTTGTGTCAAGCGCTGTAGCTGCTAGGAAAAGCTCTGCATCTGCGGGCGCGGCGTGACCTCGACAGCCATTGCTACCCCCGGAGCAAGTGAGATGGTCAGCCAGTGGTCTTCAGTCAAGTGCAGCTCCACCAGTTTCGGCTCGACTCCATCCCAGTCGGTCAAGACATCCCACGACTCGTGATTGATCTCGAATGTCGTTCCCGCGTAGTGCAGCTTGTACTCTTTATCGGCCAAGATACTTCCCCCTACTTCGCGCCGGACCTGAGCAGCCCGGACAAGCTGAATGTATCAGTGGCGACCGACGCACCCTGCCCGATATCGCCGGTGGGCTTGCGGTTGGCCAGGTGCGGTTTGGCGGTGAGGAGCGCGTCGACGGCGGCGGTCATGGCCTCGGGGTCGGTGAGGTGGGCATCGTCGAACGGGAGGTCGGTGGCATCGGCCAGACGCCCGCCGGCACGCACCAGCTCGAGGTGGAGACGCTTGGCGAGGTCGTCGGACTGTCCCGCGCGCTGCCGGTACTTGGCATTCTCGTCGCGGAGCTTGACGACGTACTCACGCGGGAATGTCTCGGCGGTGTCGTCGTCGGTCGTGTCGGTGGTCTGTGCATCGGTGTCGAGCTCGTCGACGGCCTCGAGGTTGGTCTGGTCGGTGATGGTCATTAGCTGGTCCTTTCAATGGGGAAGCGGCGGGCGGTGGCGGTGGATTCGTCGTGCAGTCCGGTGATCGTAAAGACAACGCCGATCAGGGCGGGGTCGAGCGGGTTGGCGGTGACGGTCACGACGTCGTTGATCTTCACGGCGGCGCTGGTGACGACGGGCAGGGACAACACCAGGTCCTGCACGGTGATCGTCTGCCCGGCTGGTGTGGCGGTGCGAGCGGCGAGACTGGGACGCCGAATTCTGCCGGGTCCTGTGTAGACCACCACGACGACGGTTTCGTATTGGCCAGTTGCCTCGTTGAAGACAGGTTCACCGCCTCCTCGGGTGACGGTGCAACGGGTGGTCATGAGCTTTTCAGCCTCACGACGCCCGGCCAGGACGTGCTGTTCGATGTTCATTTCGTGGTCCTATCTCGAGACTGAACGGATTTTGTCGACGGTGACGACGCGGTGCGTGCAGGCGCACCCTTTGTGGTGCGGCATCCGGTGGTCTTTCGGCCAGATGCGGCCTTCACGCCACCAGTAGCGGCAGAGCTGGCAGGGATCGGAGTCCATTTGTCGGACGTACCCTTCGACGGCGGTGGACTGTTTGACCCCTTCGGAGTAGGCATCCGTCGCGGCACCCAGTGGGGCATTGGTCGCAAAGCGAGTGAGGCGGGCGTCGATATCCTCCCCGGCCTCGAAATCGACCAGTAGCGTCTCTACGCCCCGCTGAAGCCTTGGCTGGTCGTATCCGCTCGGCAGTACGCCCAGAGGCGCGTGCGTGTCCCCGGTGAGGCGGTAGAGCTCGGCAGACAGCGACAGGTCGGCCAGCGCTGCGGCCTTGCCGTTGGCTTGCAAGATCAGGGCGGCAGCGAGCTGCACGAACTGCGCTTTCGTGATCCTGCCCAGCCCGTACACGCGCCACGCCTCGAGCACCTGCGCATTGGTCGATTCGCGGATCTTCGACAGGCTCGTCTGGTAACTCAATCGGCCACCAGGAACGCGGACAGGTCAGCGCCCGACGCCGTGAGGGCTTCGGCGCGCTTTCCCTGCATGATCGTCGTGATCTGTGACGGGCTGTAACCCATCGGGTCGGCCAGCACGGCGACCAGCGGCACACCGATCCCGGCAAGCTTCGCTGCGGCGTCGGCAACCTGCGCCGGCGTGCGAGTATCGGGGGCCTTCCACAGCGTCTCGAAGTCGCGGCTGTTTTGCCCGTCGCGGACCTTCATCACCAGGTCGGCCACCTTCGCCCAGCGGCGACCCAGAGCACGGTGTTTGCCGATAATCGCGGCCACCAGCGATGCCTCGGCGCTACTGATCGCGTCGGCACTCGGCGGCTGGTCACCGTTCAGCCCCAGGTAGTGCGGCGGCAGACCTGAGATAGCGCCGATCTGCTGCGTAAGGATCGCCACGATATCGCCGTAACCGTCGAGCCGGGCGCCGTCGAACTGCCCGAACTTGGTTTCGGAGTTCTCGGACTGCCAGACCCGGTTTGCTTCGGAGCTGAACGGGTTCACGGCGTTGCCGTCGTCGTCTTCCATGATCTCCATGCCGGTGACCCAGCGACGCGGGCGGGCGAAGTATTCGGAGCTCACCAGCGCGTCGGACATGATCTTGTTCAGCCCGTCGGTGAGGTCGAGAATATCGGCCATCTCGGAGACACCCTCGAAGTCGAGCAGCCGGCCAGAGTTGACCAGTGGCACGACGGGGACTTCACCCAGCGGATTCGGGAGCACTTCGACGACCTGCAAGGCGTTTTCCTTGCCGGCGTACTTCGTGATCTTGTCGGCCTCGAGCACGACGGCGTGGTGCGTGGTGCCGGCCAGCCACTTCTTCAGTACGGCGGTAACCTGCCCGGATGCCGGGTCGAAGATCGCGGTTACCTGTTTTGCCGATTCGACGGTGACGCGGGGCCCGTTCGGACCTGCCCAGACGAACACGAAAGACCGGCCATAGACCAGCGCGTCGAGGTGCGCTAGGTGTGACTGTGCCTCGAGGTCGTTGGCCTGCCAGATACGCCAGAGGTCGGCGTCTGCGTTGTCATCCCCGATCGCCCGAAACCCGGTGACCTGAAGCCGTTCAGCGATAGACCGAACGGCGAGCTTCGGGAAGTTCACCGACAGAACGCGGAGCTTGTTCCCCAGCGCCTCGGCAGACTTCGGAGACAAGAACGCGGCGGGCTGCGTGCCGGCGTAGTAGCTATCAAGCTTGGCAAGTCCACTCTGGGACTCGTCGAGCTTGGCGGTCAGTGTTTCTAGTAGTTCGCTCAAAACGAAACCACCCTTCTTTTCTTGGTGTTGTTGTGCCAGGCGGCACGGTCCCACGCGACGATTGCAGCGATAGCGGCGTCAATCTTGCGGGGTGAATTGCGCTTGTCCTTGGATACGATCGCGCCGATAGCTGTTTGCACGGCCACCGTCTGCGAGACGTGCAGGGACAGAGTTTTGTTGCCGTCGTGCGTCATCGTGTGATCGAGAACGGCGGCGTAGAGGCGATCTGTCGCCGGGCCCATCCGGTTACGGAAACCTGTGTTGTACTCCACGACCCGGCGCTCACCGTGGGTTTTACTCCACGCCTCAATTTCCGACCTCCATCCCCAGGGGTCACAGGCCAGTTCCACGACGTCGAAGGTGTTGAACGCATCGTCGACGGCCTTGGTGACCTCGGCGCGCGGCACACGCCAGGCGAGAGAGTCGGGCTTATTCCACACGTTGATAGGGCTAATGAATCCGTCCAGCGTGCAGGCCACCAGCGCGGTCGAGTCGCCAGAGGCAGAGCCGTCGAAACCTAGAACGATTCGTTCGCCCGGCTGCAAGGTGCGGTCATCCTTGCGGGTGTCCCACATGCCGAACGGAAGCCAGGAGTCCTGTGATCCTGCCCACTGACCCAGGCGATATCTACGAAACGCGGCTTCTCTGGTCGTGGCCTGTGTGGCTCGGAGCGCGTCGATCGAGAGGAAGTCACCCAGGGCAGGGTTGGCAATCTGCCATGCTGCCTCATCGTCGACAGCGCACCCTTCCGGCGCGGCCCATTCCCGAAACACGAACGCGGGGTCGGCCTGTTTGCGCCCGTACTTCACCAAGTCCCACATGACCGACTCTTGCGAGTCCGACGGCGTGCTAATCGCCAGGGTCAGCGACTCGGCACGCTTGCCAGATGCCGACGTGACCGCCTCCCAGACGTCACGGTCGACGACGTGCAGCTCGTCGACGATCATCAGCGTCGGGTCCCAACCCTGAAGCGCGGAGACAGTAGCCGGCAAGGCGTAGAACTCCCCGCCGTTCTGCGGCACGACCAAACGATCCTTGTAGATGTGGCAACGGGCGGCCAGCTCGGGATTGAGCTCCACCATCCGACGGGCTGCCTTGTAGACGTGCTGCGCTGTCTGCTCGCTCGACGCGACGACCAGAACCTGCGGGGCGTCGATCTCATCGGCAAACAGACCATAGAGGGCCAGGAGCGCGGCCAGCCCGGTCTTCCCGTTGCCTCGAGGGAGACTCAGGAGAGCTTGCCGGGGTCGCGGGCGGTCCATCGGATACAGCGCGGCCACCGTCTCGAGCTGCCACGGCCTGAGCACGAACGGCGTGCCCGATCCCTCACCCTTCGGCACCTTCAGAAACGCCTTGGCGAAGGCGTCGATACGGTCCACACCACGAGGCGGGAAGGCATCCCAGGAGAGCGGATCAACCGTAATGGCCGACTTCGCGCCCGGCCTCAAAATACCCCCTCCGGCACAGTGAGGAAGTTTGCCATTCCCCGGGGGCCTTTCAGGGTGCCGTCGAGGGTACCCCGCGCTGGTCCTGTGTCGTCCGGTGCGCCCTTTGCAGCATTACAGGCGCGGCAAAGTACGTCGACGTCTGCCAACGTCTTAGCGGGCCACCTGAGATGGTCGCCCGTCAGGTCTTCTTTGGTGCCACAGGTCGAGCACCAGGGCTGAAGCTTGCGGGCGCGACGACTCAGGCGAAACCATGCGGAGTTGTACCCGCGTTCAGTGGCGGTGCCCTTGTTGGGTTGCTGCCGACGATGCAGCCGGCACCGATACTCACCAGGTTCACCGCATACGACGCAGAGGGTCAACGTCATGCGCGATACACGATCATCTTGGTATCGCGCTCATGCTCGACAGGTTCGAGCGCGTCGTCGAGGGAGTTGAGCACTACCTCGAGCACGTCGCGGGCTTGGACCAGTGCCGCGCGGTTGGCCTTGGCACGGTCCTCATGCCGGCGGGCGTGAGTCTTCCAGTAGTTCGCTTCTTCTTCAGGGGTTCGAGTGGTCACGATGTTGTCCTTTCGTTATGCGCTCTTGGCAGGTCGGACATAGGGGCTACTTTCGAGGTTTAGGCGGTTGTTGATGTAGCTGCGGCCCTTAGCGGACAGGGTGAGATAGACGCCCGTGTCGATGACGTCATTGAGGTGGTCGTCGTCGCCGTGTTCAATCTCGGACCAGTACGACCGGATGCCTTCGTGAATAGCCAGGCTGCTTGATTTCTGCCATTGGCTGATCTCGTCCTCGTCGGGGCTCTCGAGGTGGACCAACTTGTAACAGTCCTCCATATAGGCGACCTGATCGGGCGTGGCGAACTTGTCATCACGATGAATGAAGGAAAGCGCGCGGTCATCGCTTGCGGTGACCTTTAGCACTTCATCTTCTTTATCTGGGTCTTCTTCACATGGGTCTTCTTTGTAGCTCTCACAGACCCCCGGGGTAGCTCTGTCAGATCCCCCCCCTAGCTCTGTGAGATCCCCCCCTTTGCAGATTGCAGGGTTACGGGCTGAGTGCACGGTGTAACGGTTGCTCAACTGCTGCTTGCCGCTCCACTGTGCTGTCCACGTGACGATGCCGACGGTCTGTAGTTCCTTCAGTGCTCGCTTGACCTGCGGGACCGAACAACGGGCTTCTATCGCCAGGGTCTTCTGTGAGGGCCAGCACACGTTTGTCTTGTCCGTGCGACCGACCAGGGCGACGTAGACCAGAAGTGCATAGGCGCTGATCTCGGTTTCACGCACGACCCAGTTGGGAATCATCCCGAACCCTTCACGCGCCTTGGCGTTTTCGGCCATGCTCACACCTGCCTTCTTGCCCAATACAGAGCGGCTTACGGCCACTCAGACGCGGTGATCGGGTGCGCGATGCGGTGGGCAAGTTCGATCAACTTGATCGCCAGCCGGCGGGCCTGTGAGGCGCTGAGATAGTCCGCGTGGGCGTCGACGTAGATGGACGGACCGTTGTGGTCCTCGACCAGGTGGAGAATCACAGGGACGCCCCGGCGGTCGTGACCGTGGCGGTGGTTGTTGGTACGGTGGGGTTCATATCGTGCTCTCTGATAGGGATTCGGTTGTGGCCCTTGGTCTGAACATTTGGCGCTGTAACGCCGTTCAGGCTGAGGGCTTTTTCATGCCGCCGGGGCATTCAAACGGCCTCGGCAATCTGCGTGTCGATCCAGTCGTCGACGGCCTTCTGTGTCCAGCGGACTCGACCTCCGACCTTGAACGCCTTGGGCATGTCGGTGCCGTCGCTTCGCCAGCGGTAGATCGTGGCGACGCTCATGCCGAGTTGATCGGCCACGTCGTTCACGTCGAGGTTGCGCCGCTGTCGGCTCGACACGTCTGGATTGGTGATTGTCATGCCACTCTCTTTTCTGTGTCCTCAGTGCGCAGATTCTATTTTTCTGCGCCTCCTAGGTACATATTGCCAGATGTATCGCAATAGCGCAACTATTCCGTTATTGTGTCTTCATGGCACAAAATGGGATCGGTCAAAGAGTGGCCAAATATCGTAAGGCGGAAGGGTTCAGTGCGCAGAAGCTTGCCGACCGTATTGGGTCCACGCGTTCGATCGTGACGAACATCGAGAATGGGCGTCGTGAAGACGTCACCGTTGAGGAGTTGCTTCGGCTGTCCGCTGCGCTCCGGGTGCCGCCAGCCGCTTTGCTTTTCGATGTAGAGAAGCCTTACTCAGGCGTTGAAATCGGTGATGAAACCGAGGTAGGCGATAGGGGCTTCCAACGCCGAGTCATTGACATGGTCGACTGGCTTGGTGGCCTCAGCACGGTCGCGGACGCGGACGCTGACATGGACGTTTTCGAACGTGATCTGGAAGAGGGAGGGGCTGTCGTATTTCCGATGGTGGGACTCGTCGTCGAGTCTGAATACGGGGCATCGGGTAGAAAAGCCTTATCGCTGATCGGAGCCGCGCGCTCTCTCGAGCGGGCAGGAATTAACTTCGACAAGTCTCGGCGGTCTTTGCTTGTTTTTGCTCGAGAAGCTTGGCCTTACATGGAGAATTTGAAGAGATCAGCTCAGCTGGACGACTTGATTGAAGCTGGAACGCTTGCAGGGTCTCGTGTCTCAGATGACCTGTTAGTAGCCGTCCGTGATGACGACCGGAAGGTTGTCGCCGCTTTGATCCGAGAAGCCGACGCGGCTGCTGCCAACCTGAGAGAGGCGCGCGCTCAGTTTCGACTCCTGGGCGGAGATTTTCGAGAAGAGCCTGAGGCGATGAGCTCCCGACACCTCATGCTGATGAGTCAATCTATGCATACCGAACGGTTGGCTGACATGCAAAAGAAAAGCGGCTACGCAGGGTCGGAGGGTGTTTCTTCCTTTGAATCGTCTGTGGCTGGATCGATAGAGGTCGAGAGGGACCGAGAGCGAGCGCGGTTAAACGGTAGCGACGAAGATGTCGCGCCCGCGTAACCCCGTCGGCACTCACGGCGTTGTCAACGTGCAGGAGACGACGCCCGGCAAGTGGCGCGCGCGGACGCTGTACCGGTTCCAGGACGGCAAGCGGCGGCAGGTCGAGCGATTCGCTGAGTCCGAACCTAGGGCCAAGCACGCCCTGAAGGTGGCGCTAACGACAATCGAGACACCTTCCCACCTTGCGATTACCAAGCGGACCAAGCTTGCCGATCTGGCAGACGCCTATCTATTGCTGAAGGAAGAAACAGGACGGGCCCCGCGCACGATATCGACTTACCGGCACAATGCCGACACGATAATCAAGCCGGGGATAGGTCAGCTCACGGTCGGTGAGGCGACGACGATGCGCCTTCAGAGGTTTATAACCGACACGTCGATCAAGCACGGCCACGGCTCGGCAAAGGGCTGCCGGTCGGTGTTGTCGGGGATGCTCGCGCTTGCCGTGCGTAACGACGCGATATTGACTAACCCCGTCGTCGGCATTGCAGGGATCGAGCGCAAGGCTTCCCGGGCGGCGACTGCACTGCCACTCGATCAGGTCCCGCGATTCTTGGCGACCGTTCGGAGTGATGCCGAGATGCAGCGCCTTGATCTGGTCGAGCTCTGGGAGTTCATGGCGCGGACCGGATGCCGTATTGGTGAGGCGTTGGCGCTGCGCCGTGACTTTGTGAACCTCGACACGGCCACGGTGACACTCGGCGCGAGCGTGTCGCGGGTGAAGGGCCAGGGGCTGATCTTGCGGGAGGCTGGCAAGACGGCGACGTCGGAGCGCACAATCGTTGTGCCGGCTGAAGTCGTGGTCATGTTGCGGGCCCGGTACGCGGTGCAGCCCGGGAACGATCTAGACCTTGTGTTTCCGTCGATGCTTGGCAAGCTGCGCGACACGTCGAACACCGAGTCGGATTGGCGCGACAATCGGGAGCGACTCGGCTACCCGGGTTTCACGTCTCACGGCTTCCGTAAGACTGTCGCCACGGCCCTCGATGCGGCAGGATTGTCGGCACGCGACATTGCCGACTACCTCGGCCACAAGCATCCGTCGATGACTCAAGATGTCTACATGGCACGCAACACTCAGAGCGTGAAAGCGGCGGCGGCGCTCTCGGCAATGTTCGGGGTAAGTTCGGGGTCATGAACCATCTAACTCGATTCATGCCCCGACTTCCGCGTCTTTACGCGGGTATTGTGGGCCCCGTCGGGCTCGAACCGACGACCCAAGGATTAAAAGTCCTTTGCTCTACCAACTGAGCTAGAGGCCCGTAGGTTCTAATCTACCGTGGATTCGCGCTCAGCTTTTCTGGGTAGCGTTGAGGGCAGCAAAAACCAGCCATCTAAACCCGAAGGAGAACCCGCCGTGGCCGACAACTTTCACAAGCCCACCCTGTTCTCCGGGAACAAATTCGAGGCATTCCAGGGCGGCGATGACCCGGCGAACATCAGCCGCGTCGCGCACGAGACCGCGCAGGCCCTGCTCAACCGGGTGCGCAGCAACCCCGACCCGGCGACGGTCGAGCGCCTCGTCGCCTACACCGACGAAAACGGCATCGACGCAGTCGCCGAGCTGTGGTCGCGGGCCACTCCCCGTAGTCTGCCCGGCGCACTCTGGCGCATCTACCTCGTCCGCATGCTGATTCGGCAGGACCCTGAGGGCTGTGCGTACCTGTACCAGCGGGGAACGGATGCTGCCGCCACGATCGATCCGCTCGTCGCGGGTGCCGCGGTGCCGACGGGTCCGGCCGAGATCATCGTGCTCGCCGATGAGATTCTGCGCGGCCTGTTCACGGGAGATTTCGCTGTGGCGCTCGATCGCGGCGCGGCGTATTGCCGGGTCACCGCACTCGGCGCCACGAGCATCGCCGACGACCTCGAGCTGACCGAGCCGCACCGCTCCTCGGAATTGACGACCCGAGCACTGCGGTTCTCCACGACCGCCGCCGAGTTCGCGGCCTGCGCGCGCCTCTGGCGCCGCGACTCCCTGGAGTAGTCCCCGCCCTTGTTTTTGACAGGCCCGGGCCGGAATGTGGGCCCATGATCTATCGTGGGCCCGCTTCCGTAGGGTGGGCCCGGAGGCCCGCACCCCGCAACCCGAAAATCCCCTGTGCGCCGACGGCGAACATTCGACGCCGGCCGCCCGGCTCGAATACACTGGAGTCTGGTCGGGCCGCAGTAATCCCGGGTTCCATTATTCGCCGCTTCGAGCGGCCTCGCGCCGAGAGGTGCTCTGCGGCCCGGCCTTCTGCATTCCCGCGGTGGGCGCGATGAGACCGGCCGCCGGCATCCGTTTCGAAGCTTATTTCGCGTCTTGACCAATCTATTAGCGACTTCGCACCGAACCCTAGTCATGGAACGGGACGAGACCTGACATGCTAGATCTCATGACAGCTGATTCCGCCGGAGATCTTGCATCGGCAGCCCCTGCCACCAAGGAGGAGCTGCTCGCTCGAGTAGCGCTCGGCGACCAATCGGCCTTCGGAGAGCTGTATGACCAGATCGCCCCGCGGGTGCTTGGCCTGGTCAAGCGTCTGCTCATCGACCACGCGCAGTCGGAGGAAGTGACCCAGGAGATTTTTCTGGAGATCTGGCAGTCGGCCACGCGGTACGAACCCACGCGTGGCGGGGCGAGTACCTGGATCCTCACCATGGCACACCGGCGAGCGGTCGACCGAATTCGGTCGTCGCAGGCCGGCCGTGACCGCGATACCAAAATCGGAATCCGTGACCTGGCCGTTGCCTACGATCACGTGGCCGAAACCGTTGAAGTACGAATCGAACATGAGAGGGTGGAGAAGGCGATGACTCGATTGACTCAGTTGCAGCGTCAGGCAGTGAGCCTCGCGTATTACGGCGGGTTCAGTCACAGCGAGGTCGCCGACATGCTCCACATCCCGTTGGGTACCGTGAAAACACGGCTCCGCGACGGACTGATCCGCCTCCGCGACGAATTGGGCGTGGCATCATGACCGGCCGCAACGAGCAGCACCCGGCCGACCTCGCCGGCGCCTACGCCCTGCACGCCCTCGACGCCGACGACACGGCCGCGTTCGAAGCGCACCTGGCCGAATCCGAGCGGGCCCGCATTGAGTCGGCCGAGTTGAACGACACCGCGGTGGCCCTCGGCCTTGCCGTGGCACCGGTCCAGCCCTCGAGCGCGCTCAAGGCCAACCTCATGTCGATGCTCGCGTCGACCCCGCAACTCGCGCCACTGCCGCGCGCCGCTGGCCCCGCCACAACGGATGCTGCCGCCTCCGCTTCCGAGACGACTCCCGTCGTTCCCCCGGTCGCGTCCGGGACGGCACCGTCCGGGACGACTCCGGACTCGCCCGCTACGCCGCCGTCCTCCGGCAGCGCACCCGGTGATGCGCCCCGCCCACACCTTTCGTCGGCGACCGAGCGTGCCGAGGCGCGCTGGTTCAAGCGGCCGGCGCGGTATCTGCTGGCCGCTGCTGCGGCGGGAGCCCTGTTCGTCGGCGGATCCTTGTTCGGCCAGACCCTCAACAACTACCAATTTGAGTCGCAGCAGGCCGCCGGGCTCGCCCAGATCAACGCGGCCGATGACTCCCAGCGTGCCGCGACGACCACGGCCGAGGGGCAGGAAGCGACGCTGGTCTGGTCGAACACCCTCGGAATCTCCGCCGTGCTCGTTGACGACCTGCCCGCGCTGCCCAGCGATCAGGACTATCAACTCTGGTACATCAACGGTGACGGCCCGGCCTCGGCCGGAACCTTCGACTCGACCGGCAACGGCACCGCCTGGCGCGTGCTCGACGGCACCATGCACGCCGGCGATCAGGTCGGGATCACCGTCGAACCCAACGGTGGGTCCGACCAGCCCACGAGCACCCCGATCGTCGCGTTCCAGAGTTAGCGGTCTCGCCGCGGCCGCTCGTCGGTGAAGGGTCGCAGAATGTCCTAATTCTGGCTTCCACACGGCCCCTCATCGGGCAGCGGCCGGAGACGCGCCGCACGCGCCCTGATGCGCGCGAAGTAGGCTCGGGGCATGAGACTGCCCTTCACGCTACTGATCGACCCCGTCCCCGCCGATTCACTGCAGAAGAATTTCGACGACACGTTCCACGAGAGGGAATCCAGCGCCCCGGCCCTGCGGGTCGGCGAACTGAGCACGCAGCGTGGCGACGGAATCTTCGAGACCCTCGCTGTCGTCGACGGTCACCCGCAGGAGGTTGAGCCGCACATCAGTCGGCTGCGCAACTCAGCCCTCATCTGCGATCTCCCGGTTCCGAATGCCGAGCAGTGGCGCGCCGCGATCGCCTACGCTGTCGCCCGCGTTCCGCAGCGCGGTGAGATCGCGCTCAAGTTCGTGCTCAGCCGCGGTGTCGAGCACGGCCCGGCACCGACCGCCTGGCTGCACGCGGTCGCCGCGGCGGACTTCAGTGCCGTGCGCGCGACCGGCGTGCGCGTCGTGACCCTCGACCGCGGCTACCCGCGTGGGGTCGCCGAGAAGGCCCCCTGGCTGCTGATGGGCGCCAAAACCCTCAGCTACGCGGTGAACATGGCCGCTATTCGCGAGGCCCACCGCCGCGGCGCCGACGACACCATCTTTCTCACCACCGACGGCTTCGTCATGGAAGGCCCGACCTCGAGCGTCGTGCTGCGCAGCAACGGTGCATACGTCACGCCCGCCCCGAGCGGCGCGATTCTGCACGGAACCACGCAGCAGAGCATGTTCGAGTATCTGAGCGGGCAGGGTGCTTCCGTCGAATACCGCGACGTCACGCTCGATGAACTTCGTCAAGCGGATGCCGCCTGGCTTGTCTCCAGCGTGCGCCTCGCCGTATCAGTGGTCGCCCTGGACGGTGAGCCGTTCCCGGCCGACCAGCCGGTGACCGACGCCCTGAACTCGTACCTGCTGGCGCGGACCGCGTAGGGCCAGCCGGGGCATCCGCTTGTCAGCAGAATGGCGGCGGGCGGCGACCTCGCCGGTGCCGCTGGGCAAACCAACCGGGCGGGACTACATTATGTACGAAGAAATGCGTTGCCCCTGAGCGGAGGGGGGCACGATGCTGTCCAGCCTGCTGCCTGGATTGCGCGCCCTGCGCACGCCCCGCACTGTCGGCTCTCTCTGGCTGACCAGTCTCTGGGTACTGTTCGGCTCCCAGATTCCCAGTTCGACCGCCGAGGCCGACGGGCTCGCGCACGAACTGTTCCGCCTGGCCGACGCCTTCGGTGCGCCCATTCTGCTCGCCGGCGGGACGGCGTAAGCCGGTCTCGGGAACCCGTAGACCGACGCGCGGGCCGGGCCGCGTGGACATCCGCTCTGAAAGAGACCGCGAATTGGGGCAATCTGCCACTGCCGCTATGCTCTGGGTGGACCGAGAGGGATCAAATGAGAATTTCTGTCATTGGATGTGGCTACCTGGGCGCCGTACACGCGTCAGCTATGGCCGAATTGGGGCACGATGTCGTCGGAATCGATGTCGACGCCGCCAAGATCGCGCAACTTGCCATCGGCAAACCCCCGTTCTTTGAACCTGGACTTCCCGAGGTTCTCACCTCGGCCATGAACAGTGGTCGTCTGCGATTCAGTACCGATATAGCGGATGCCGCCGGCTCGCAGGTGCACTTCATCGCCGTCGGCACACCGCAGAAGCCCGGCAGCTACAGCGCCGACCTGCGTTATGTCGATGCGTCGATCGAGTCGCTCATTCCGCATCTAGCCGACGGCGATCTCGTCGTGGGCAAGAGCACCGTTCCGGTGGGAACCGCGGCCCGCCTGGCCGAGCTCATCGCCGCCGGTAGTGGCGCGTCGCTGGCCTGGAACCCGGAGTTTCTGCGCGAGGGATTCGCCGTGCAGGACACCATTGGCCCCGACCGCCTGGTCTACGGCGTCGCCCCGGGCGCGCCCGGCGAGCACGCGGTCGAGCTGCTCAACGAGATCTACGCCACGGCGCTCGCCGCCGACACCCCCCTGGTCATCACCGACTACGCCACGGCTGAGCTCGTCAAGGTCGCCGCGAACGCGTTTCTCGCGACCAAGATCAGCTTCATCAATGCCATGGCCGAGATCGCCGAGGTCACCGGTGCCGATGTCACCCAGCTGGCGGATGCCATCGGCTACGACGGCCGCATCGGTCGCCGTTTTCTCGGTGCCGGCGTTGGATTTGGCGGCGGCTGCCTGCCCAAGGACATTCGTGCCTTCACCGCCCGCGCCGAAGAGCTGGGTCGCGGCGAGTCCGTGGCTTTTCTCAAGGAGATCGACAAAATCAACCTGCGTCGCCGCCAGCGCGTCGTCGACCTGACCACCGAGGCCCTCGGCAACACGGTCTACAACGCCAAGGTCGCGGTGCTCGGACTGAGCTTCAAGCCGCACTCCGACGACGTGCGCGACTCGCCGGCACTCGACGTGGCCGTGCAGCTGCGCGGTCTGGGTGCCGAGGTGGTGGCGACCGACCCGGAGGCCATCGAGAACTCGCGGGCGCGGCATCCGCAGCTTACTTACGAGGAGTCCCTCGAAGACACACTGCGGGGAGCGGATGCTGTCGTGCTCGTCACCGAGTGGCCCGAGTTTCGACACCTCGACCCTGTCTGGGCGGGTTCGCTCGTGAAAACGAAAACCGTGATCGACGGCCGCAACGCGCTCGACCCCGCCGTCTGGCGTGCCGCCGGGTGGACCTATCACGGGCTCGGTCGGCCGTAGTACTTCGGACGGGGCCCGGGCCCCGTCCATGGGCCCAGCTTAGAAACTGGGCCCATGGTCATAGCCTGGGCCCCTTCTTCTGACCCGGCCCGGGCCCAGAAACTGGGCCCATGATTGATCATGGGCCCAGCTCCGTAACCTGGGCCGGGCCGTTCGAACGCCGTCCCGCAGGCCGGGCCCACCCCGTGAACGTGGGCCCAGGTTAGAACCTGGGCCCGGGCCGGGCCCGGGCCGGGCCCCCGTGCAGGACACCCCGTGGGCGCGAGCGTAAACTCGACTGAATGTGGCTTCGGGGAGTACTCGTGGCGGCCCTCGCCGCCGTCTCGGCCTGGGGCGTGCACGCCGCCGTGCCCGCCTTCCCGCTGCTCACCGTGGCCGTTGTGCTCGGAATCATCGTCGGCCAGATCCCGGCCGCACGTCCCCTGCTGGCTGGAGTCCTCGCACCCGGCCTCGCGGTCGCTACCAAGCCGTTCATGCAGCTCGGAATCGTGCTCCTCGGCCTTAAGCTCAGCCTCGTCGACATCATGGCGCTCGGCTGGGTGACCATCGCCACCACCGTCGCGATTGTGCTCATCACCTTCGCTGGCACGCTCGGACTTGGCCGCTGGTTCGGCCTGCCCGGTCATCAGCCCCTGCTCATCGCCACCGGATTCAGCATCTGCGGCGCCTCCGCAATCGGGGCCATGAGCGGCGTCGTCAGGGCGAAAGACGAGGAGACCGCCACCCCGATCGCGCTGGTCACCCTGTGCGGAACTCTTGCAATCGCCGTATTGCCGCTGTTGTGGCATCCGCTTGGGCTCAGTGCGCTGCAATTCGGACACTGGATCGGCGCCGGCGTGCACGACGTCGGCCAGGTCGTCGCGACCGCACAAATCGCCGGCTCGGCCGCCCTCGCTGTCGCCCTCGTCGTCAAACTCACCCGCGTGCTCATGCTCGCCCCGATCGTGGCCGTCGCGTCCATCGCCCGGCGCCGCCGTCTCGGCGTGATCGAAGCGGATGCCGCCACTTCGGTCGCCCCCGCTGCCGGTGACACTTGGGTGCCCGGCCCAGCCACCCGGAGCATCCGGTCGACGCGGCCACCGATCGTTCCGCTGTTCGTCGCGGGGTTCATCGTCGCGATGCTGGTGCGTACGCTGGTTCCGCTACCCGTCGAGGCGCTCGAGACCGCCGACCTGCTGCAAACCGCACTGCTGGCCATGGCGCTGTTTGCCCTCGGCGCGGCCGTCAATCTCGGCACGCTTCTGCGCACGGGCGGCCGCGCACTCGCCGTCGGGCTGCTCTCCTGGACCCTGATCGCTGTACTGGCCTTGGGTGCCGTGCAGCTTTCCTGACCAATCATGATTGAATTTGCTACTCCTGAGTCAGAAGCAATCACTTAGGTGCGTGCGCGTGGCTGAGATCGTCGTGGCCCGGAGCAAGCAGGCCGCGGGGGAGCTGGTAGCCACAGAAATTCGCCGGCTGATCGAGTCGAAGGCCGATCCTGTGCGGGGGCTCGCGACCGGGTCCACGCCCTTGCCGGTCTATGCGGCCCTCGCGGCGTCCTTCCGGGCGAACCCGCTCGTCGTTCACCGTGGCACCGACGACCGGGTCGATGCCGTTTACCCCGATGAACGCCAGATCAAGCCGCACCTGGGTGAGCACCGACTCAGCGTAGGCGCCGACCAGCTCGTAGGAGCGCGCGTGCACGACTCCGCCGGTCACCACGGTCTTGATCTGCGGTCGCATCGTGAGTTGCGCGGCAATATTGATCGCGTTCGTCACGACCGTGAGGTCGGCGTGCGAGCTGGCCTGCGCAATATCCGCGCGGGCACTGAGCACACCGGCAATCGCCGTGCTGGTCGTGCCGCCGCAGAGGCCGACAACGTCGCCGCGGGTCACGAGTGCGCTCGCCGCCCGGGCGATCTGCAGTTTTCGGGCGCGTGACGCTCCTGCTTGTAGCGTGCCGGCAGGTCGTAGGCGACGGATTGCCCGATCGCACCGCCGCGCGTGCGGGTGAGCAGCTGCTGTTCGGCGAGGGTGTCGAGGTCCTGGCGCGCGGTCGCGGCCGACACTCCGAGCTTGGTGATGATGTCATCGACCTCGACTTGCCCCGAATCGGCGAGCCGTTCGGCACGGTTCATGGTCACTCGCTTTCGTGGGGGGCCGGATCCTCAAGAGACATGCGGGCGCCAGCACAGTGCGCGGTCGCCGCAGGCGCGAATGCTGCGACCGGCGCAGACGCCGCCAGCACCCCGCGCGCCCGCAGCGCCGCCCCAAGCAGAGGGGTCATAAAGGGGTCGAAACTGATTGATACTGATCGAAAACTAGGCTTCTCAATCACTGTAGTTGCGCGGAGGAGGTGGGAGGCTCGTCGGCAGGGTGGGGCGGCTCGATGTGGCGTTCCTGTATATACGTCGGTCTCACGCGCACGGGTGAGGTCGTATCCGGCAGGTAAATAATTCGGTCGGGTTTGCCTCGGTAGTTGAGATTACGTCATAATCGCAGCACGTGTCCGGTCGACGGGTAAAAGTCGCCGGGTGAAAACAGGTGCCAGTTCCGCAATCCGAGTCGGAGGCTACATGTCCGTTCAGTCCACCCTGGAACGGCGACAACCCGCGCCCGGAGCCACCGGCACGGGCGGCAAGTCCGCCACGCGCACCTTTCGCGGCGACATCGAGGGCCTACGCGCGATCGCCGTGATCGTCGTCATTTTCGATCACCTGCTCGGCTGGCCGTCCGGCGGATTCATCGGCGTCGACATCTTCTTTGTCATCTCGGGCTTTCTCATCACGAGCCTGCTCCTCAAGGAACACGCCCACACCGGCCGCATCTCGCTCGTCGACTTCTACCGCCGACGCATCCGCCGCATCCTGCCGGTATCACTGCTCGTGCTCGTCGTCACCGCGGCGATCGGCTACCTGCTCCTGCCGAGTGCCCGCGCCCTCAGCACCCTCTGGGACGGTGTCTATTCGGCACTGTTCGTGGCCAACTGGCACTTTGCCCTCGTCGGAACCGATTACCTGCAGGCGACCAACGCCATCTCTCCGCTGCAGCACTACTGGTCGCTCGCCGTTGAGGAACAGTTCTACTTCGTCTGGCCGTTTCTGCTCATCGTCATCTTCGCCCTGGCCGGCCGCCGCACACTGAGCGCCCGCGCCCTGATCACGACCGTCGCCGTCAGCACCGGTGTTATCACCCTCGGCTTTCTGGCCTGGAGCGTCTTCGAAACCTCCACAAGCAGCGCCATCGCCTACTTCTCCACCGGCGCTCGCGCCTGGGAACTCGGCATCGGCGCCCTCCTCGCCGCCTCCGCCCCCGGCATCGCCAACCTGCCGGCGGCCCTCCGTCCGGTGCTGGCTTGGCTTGGCCTCGTCCTGATCGTGGCCAGCCTCGTATTGATCAGCCGAGACTCGCCGTTCCCCGCCCCGTGGGGCCTGCTGCCGGTAGCCGGAAGCGCCCTCGTCATCGCCGCCGGCATCGGATCCTCCGAACAGCGCCTGCTCTTTCCCCTCACCAACCCGCTCAGCCGCTACATCGGCAAGATCTCGTACTCCCTCTACCTCTGGCACTTTCCGGTGGTCATCCTGCTCGCCACCGTCTTCGCGACCAACTCGCCGCTCTACCTGCCGCTTGCCCTCGTCCTCATGGTCGCCCTCTCGATGTTCTCCTTCCACTTCGTCGAAGATCCCATTCGGCACTCGCTCTGGCTCGAAAGTTCGCAAACCCGTCAGCGAGAACGGATGCGCCGCCCCGCCACCCAGCACCGCTCCGGCCTCACCCCGGCCAAGGCCTGGATCGGCGCCCTTGTCGTCGTCACCCTGGTCATCGTCTCGGTCTCCCTTGTTGCGCTGAAGTCCCGCACGTCGTCGGACCCGTCTGCCGATGCCGCGCCGATCGGTGCCGAGGCCAACCTGGGTGTGGAAGCTCCCGCCGAACCCGCCACCCTGCTGGCCACCCGGCAGGCCGCCATTACCGCGGCCCTGGCGAACACGGCCTGGCCCGAGGCGACGCCGGCGTTCGACGCCCTCAGCGACAACTCGGGCGCACCGGAATGGGTCGACGACAACTGTCTCTCGGTGAGCGAGAAGAACGCCGCCGGCTGTGTCTATGGCGACCCGGCCGCGGCCAAGACCGCGGTTCTGCTCGGCGATTCCATGGCGATCAGCTACATGCCGGCCATCCGCGCCGCGCTCGAACCGCTTGGCTACAACGTGCGTTCGCTCACCATGTTCTCCTGCCCGGCCGTCAACATTTCGGTCGCGGCCAAGAGCGCCACCGATGCGTCCGCCGCCAAGTGCGACGCCCACCACGCCTGGGTCTACGACGAGGTCGCTCGCCTGTCGCCCGACCTCGTGCTCATGTCGAGCCTGGCCGGATCCATCGTGCGCCTCGCCAGCGGCAACGGGGGTGCCGATGCCCTCACGGAGTGGCAGACCGCCACGGCCGCCACGATTACCGCGCTGCAGGAGTCCACCGACCACGTCGCTGTGCTCTCACCGCCGCCGGCCAGCACCCCGTTCGCCGAGTGCAAGACCCTCACGAGCGTGCCGACGGACTGCATCTACAGCCCGTCGAACCTGTACCAGAAGGTGGTGACGGCCGAGCAGGCCGCGGTTGAGCAGCTGGGCGATTTCGCCCAGTATGTGAACGTCGTGCCGTGGCTCTGCGTTGACGAGCGCTGCCCGGCCTTCATCGACAACACCCCGGTGTTCTTCGACGGCCAGCACTTCGTGCGTGAGGCGAGCACCCAGCTCGGCCCGCTGCTCGCCGAGGCTCTGTTCCCGCCGGCCGCGTAGCCGCCCAAGGCGCTCGCGAGTGGATGCTGCCGGCCTGGCCGCCGCATCCGCTCGCCGTGGTCTCGTGGCGCGCGACCGCCCCCGATTTCGGCAGCCGCTACGGTAATCGCCGTAGCGCGCACCCAAATGGGGCGCGGGCATCCGCTCGCTGCAGACTCGCCTCAGTGTTCGCGCGGCCGAAACTCGCGCGGCCAATCGCTCGCGCGAATGCGCTTGATCTCCTTGACCACGCCGGTGGTTCCCCACTCGTCGAGGCCGAGCCGCGACAACGGTCGCAACTTCTCAATGAGTGGATGCCCGCCGTCCAACACCGCAGACGACACCGCGACGTGCGTCACCTCGCCGAACACTAGCGTGCAATCGCCCAGTTCGAGCGTGGAGTGCAGGCGGCACTCGATCGCCGCGGGGGACTCGGCCACCCGCATCGATGAAACGGTCAGGCTCGGTTCGCGGGTGAGCCCGGCGCGGTCAAACTCGCTCTCCTCCGGCCCGAAGTCGGTCCCGGTGGCATTCACTTCCTCGAACAGCGATTCCGGCGTGAAATTCACCACGAAGTCCCCGGTCTCAAGGATATTGCGCACGGTGTCCTTGACACCCACCGAGGTGAATTGCACGATCGGCGGCGAAACGGATGCCACGGTGAAGAATGAATGCGGCGCCAGGTTGTCGACCCCGGCCGCCGAGCGGCTGGTCACCCAGGCAATCGGCCGCGGAACCACGAGGGAGTTCAGCAGGCGGTAGAAGTCGCGGCGGGCAAGGTCTCGGGGATCGAAGTCAGTACGCACTCGCTCAGGCTAACAACTCGCCCCCATCCCCGGCGCCGCTCACCCCGGCCGGCCTGCCACGATCGATAGAGTGGTCTGATGCCTATCCTTCCCCGCCTGGTGGCCTTCGACCTTGACGATACGCTCGCGCCGTCCAAGTCCGCGCTCGACCCGACCATGATCGACCTGCTGGTGCAGCTGCTCGGCGTCACCGAGGTTTGCGTCATCTCCGGAGGTCAGTTCGGCCAGTTCCAGGCGCAGATCATCGACAACCTGCCCTCGATTCCCCCCGATCTGCTTGCCCGGCTGCACCTCCTGCCCACCTGCGGTACCCAGTACTACCGCAGCGAAGCCCAGGGCTGGACGCAGGTCTACGCCGAAAACTTGAGCGACGAGCAAAAGACCCGGGCTCTCGATGCCGTCGAGCAGACCGCGCGCAGCCTCGGCTACTGGGAGAACGACACCTGGGGCCCCATCCTCGAAGACCGCGGCTCGCAGATCACCTTCTCCGCACTCGGCCAGGCCGCCCCGGTCGCCGCCAAGATCGCCTGGGACCCGACCGGGGAGAAGAAGAACACTCTGCGGGAGGCCGTGCAGGCACTGCTGCCCGACCTTGAAGTGCGTTCGGGGGGGTCGACATCCGTTGATATCACCCGGCAGGGCATCGACAAGGCCTATGGCATGAAGCGGCTGGCCACCCTTACCGGGGTCGACCTCGACGACATGCTGTTCGTCGGCGATCGCCTCGACGAGAATGGCAATGACTACCCGGTCAAGGTTCTCGGCGTCGAGTGCATCGCCGTCGAAGGCTGGCCCGACACCGTCGCCCTGCTCGAAGATCTGATTCCGCGCTACGTCGCCGTCTGACTGCCCGGCAGCCCCCAGTACGCCGGCGCGCCGCCGCTAATTCCGGAAGCCTGCTGCAGGCAGATGCAGAAATACGCGGGGCGCCACCTCGGTCCCGGCAGATCTCCTGATTTAGCCACGGGGGCAACTCATCGACCGCGGTCACGACGTCTGCAGTGCAGTAGCTTGACCTCCAGTTCACGGCCTCTTTTGCTGCAGCGGCTCGTTTTGGCAGCCCCTGACCACCCCTGCAACCCGGCCCAAGATTCCATCCTGAGTTTTTCTCGTGTACATTTCGTCTGTGAAAGAGATACAGGCCCCCGAGAACCGTGAGTGGATCAACTTCGCCAAGGGAGCGGCGATCATCCTCGTCGTGCTCTACCATTCATCGCTGTTTCTCAATGATCTCGGACTGGCCGGCAGTACCCCGCGGCTGCGCCTGGTGCTCAGCTACTTTCCCATGCCGGTGTTCTTTTTCATCGCGGGTCTCACTGCCCGGCGCATGCTCACCTGGAACCTGCACGACCTGTGGCGGCGTCGGCTGCTCACCTTGGTCTACCTGTACCTGCTCTGGTCGGTTATTCGCGTGCTGTTCTACCTCGTCGTGCCGCACCTGCGGGGAACGGAACGTTCCCCCACCGACCTGCTCAATATCATTCTCCTGCCGGTCTGGCCGACCAGCAGCTACTGGTTCATCTGGGCCCTCGCCGTTTTCACCCTGCTCGCCTGGCTGCTACGCAAATTGCCGATCAGCGTGCAGATCACCCTCGCCGCACTGGTCGCCGCAGCGTCCACGACACCGAACCTGCTCGACCTCGACAATGTCGGCTGGGACCGAGTCGCCGCCAACTTCATCTTCTTCATCGTCGCGGTCTATTTTCCGCACACCGTGTATCGGCTGGCCGCGCGGGTGCAGGTCTGGCACGCCATCGTGTTGGTAGTCGCCTACTTGGGCCTGGCCGTGCTCCTCGTGCCGTTCCACCTCTCCCGTCTGCCCGGCCTGATCCTGCTCGAAAGCGCCGTCGCCGTGGCTATGGGTATCGCTCTGGCCACCCTGCTGGTGCGCGTGAAATGGCTGAACTTCATGAACACGCTCGGCCAGTACAGCTTTCAGATCTACTTGCTGCACCTGTTTCTCGTGGCCACAGCCCTTGCCCTGCTCGCCCCGATCGCCGAGGCAGCCTGGCTGGAACGCGCGGCCAACGCCCTGCCGTTTCTGCTCGCCGCAATCGCGCTCGTCGGCTCGGTCTACCTCGCCAAGCTCCTGCGCCGGTTCTCCTTCCTCTGGGTCAGCCCGTTCCGCAAGCGGCAGGCCAAATCGGTCTCGCATCGCGCACGGTTGAACGGAGACCCGCTGTGAAGCCCGCCCGCGCGGCATCTGTTGGCCTGCTGGCCGTTGGTCTGCTCTTGAGCGGATGCTCCGCCACGCCGACCACGCCCGACCGGTCTGCGCCGCCCGGCCCGGTCGTGGTGGAGCACGACCTGCAGTACGGCACGTCCAAGGGGCAGGACCTGATGCTGAACGCCTGTCTGCCCGAGGAGAAGACTCAGCGCACCCCGGCCGTTATTCTCATCCACGGCGGCGGATTCGACAGCGGCAGCAAAGATTTCGGCGGCATGACCGCCCTGTGTGAGGAGCTGGCCGGCAGCGGCGTGGCGGCGTTCGCGGTGGATTACCGGCTCGCCCCGAAATTCGCCTTTCCGGCGCAGGTGAACGATGTCACCGACGCGCTCGAGTGGCTGCGCGATCCGCAGCAGGTCAGGGAATTCAACATCGACCCCGAGCGCATCGGACTGCTCGGCAGCTCGGCCGGGGCGATCATCGCCTCGTCGATCGGCACCAACGGCTCCGGCAGCCTCACCGAGGGCGACCGGGTTGCCGCGGTCGTAGCGCTGTCGCCGGCGGTTGACCTCACCGAGACGGGCCTCAGGCGTGGTCGTCCCTCGAGGCTGGCCGTCGGGTCGATCCTGCAATACCTCGGTTGCGACGACTTCACCGATTGTCCCAACTCGCGTACAGCCTCGCCGCTGTACGCCGTCGATAAGACCGATCCACCGTTTTACGTCGCCATCTCGAAAAATGAATTTGTTCCGGTGCAGCAAGCCGAGGCGATGGCGGACGCACTTACGGCCGTCGGCGTTCCCGTCACCCTCGACGTGAAACCCGGTGAACGACACGCTTTGGAGCTGCTCGACGAGGCAACCCGAGCGAATATTCGTCAGTTTCTGATCGACAATCTCGTGAACTCCTCAACACGGACGGATTAAATCTTCAATACTGACGGTCCAAAAGTGAGGATTTTTATGCCAACATTGGTTTCTGTCGTCGTACACCCGAAGTACGACGCATTAATCACTCGGAGAGAAGCGCGCATGGAACTGAAGCGTCTGGCTCGAATTCTACGAAAGCGATGGATTCTCATCGTGGCTTTCACCTTGTTGGGCGTCGTCGGTGGGGCCGCAGCCGCGTTGCTCACCCCCGTGCAATACCAGGCCTCGACCCGGGTCTTCGTAGCCGCGCAGATTCAGATCGGATCCACCCCCGGTGACCTGGTGCAGGGCAACAACTTTGTCGTGCAGAAGCTGCCCTACTACCTCGACGTGGCGACCAGCCCCCGCGTGCTCGACCCGGTGATCACGAGCCTGGGCCTCAACGAGACCGCCGCCAACCTGGCCGAGCGGGTCACCGCCACCACCCAGCCCGGTTCGGCCGTCATCGAAATCACCGCCCTCGCTTCGACAGCGGATGCCGCGCAGCAGCTCGCCGAGGCCGTGTCGGAAAGCTTCACCGACGTGGTCATCAACCAGCTGGAAACCCCAGCGGACGGCGGAGCCAGCCCGGTCACGGTTGGTGTCCTCGACCCCGCGGTGGTGCCGGACAACCCGGCGCTGCCCCAGCTCTATCTCAACCTCGCTGTCGGCCTGCTCATTGGACTGTTGGTCGGCCTGGTGACCGCGTTCCTGATCGGACTGCTCGATCGTCGCATCTACAACCGTGACGACATCGAGCGCCTCACGGTGGTTCCAGTGCTCGGCGGCATCCCCCTTGAAGCGCACGCCAACCCGATCATCACCCCCGACGGTCCGGCCACCGCACGCGCCGAGGCATTCCGGGTGCTGCGCACGAACCTCGAGTTCGCCGACGCCGATACCAGCCGGCGCAGCCTGGTCGTGACGTCGTCCGTCACGGGTGAGGGCAAGACCACCACTCTGGTCAACCTTGCCATCGTACTCGCCGAGAGCGGCGCGACCGTCGCCGTGATCGACGCCGATCTGCGCACGCCCCGGCTGGCCGACTACCTCGGCCTTGACCCAGACCGCGGCCTGACCGACGTGCTGGTCGGGGATGTGCCGCTCAAGGATTCCTTGCAATCGTGGGGCACGCTGCATCCGCTCACCGTGCTCTCCTCCGGCAAGATCCCCACTAACCCGAGCGAACTGCTCGGTTCGACGGCCATGGGCACCGTGCTCGATGTGCTCAGCAGCAGCTACGACTACGTGCTCATCGACGCCCCGCCGGTACTCGCGGTCACCGACGCTGCTGTGCTCAGCCGCTGGACCGGTGGCACGGTTTTGGTGGTTGGCGCCAACCGGGTGAGTGAGGCCGAGTTGCTCGCCGCGTTCGACGCCCTCGAAGCCGTCGGCACGACGCCGCTCGGCGTCGTGCTTGCCATGGTCCCCACCCGCGGCCCCGACGCGCTCGTGCGTGACGGCGGATTCGCGGTCTCGCCTCGTCCGCCCCTGCGCCCGTCCCTGCGGCCGAGTCGATCCACCGCCGCGGCCGCGATCGATCGCGGCCCAACGCCGGTCGATAGCGACACTTCCTCGACAGACAACCCGACCCACACCCGCGTCACCTGGTAATTCAGCGACACCTGCTCAGCCGTACCAGTTCAGCTTCGCCGATCGACAACTCCACCGCCCGAATAGCGCACGTTCGATGACGCACGTTCGAAACCGTCCCACCCAGGCTTTACCCGAAGGGAGCCTCAGTGTCCGTACACTCGTCCTACCCGCTCGATCCGCTGCCGCCCACGCAACGGAAGCTTCTGCTCGTCGCCTCAACCGGCGGCCATCTCGCTCAGCTCGTTCGCCTCGCCCCCGGACTTGGCGCCTCGCCGAGCTCGCTCTGGGTCACCTTTGACTCCATGCAAAGCCGATCCCTGCTGGCCGGTCAGCGCCGCATCCACGTGCCCTATGTACGCCCGCGCGACTACCTCGGCATGATGCGCGCGGCCGGAATCGTCCGGCGGGTGCTCAAGCACGAATCCTTCGACGGTGCTGTGAGCACGGGGGCCGGCCTGGCCGTGGCCGCGCTGCCCCAGGCTGCGATCAGCGGCGTGCCCAGCCTGTACATCGAGAGCGTCTCGCGAGTGGAAGGCCCCTCACTCAGCGGGCGGGTGCTCGCCGCCAGCCGGCTGGTCAGCGTGCGCACCCAGCACCTGGCCTGGGCGACGGGGCGGTGGAGAACATACCCGAGTGTGCTCTCCACGTACCATGCGCTGGTCAAACACGCGCCGGACCGCCCCAGCCTGTTCGTCACCCTCGGCACCATCGAGGGGTACCGGTTCGACTCCCTCGTCGATGCCGTGCTGGCGAGCGGCCTCGCCGACGAACGCACCGTCTGGCAGCTCGGTTTCACCACCGACCGGACCGACCTGCCCGGTCAGGTACACCAGATGATGCCGACCGCGATGTTCGTCGATGCTGCCCTCACGGCCGACGTCGTGATCACCCACGCCGGCGTTGGCACCTTCATGGGCCTGCTTGAGCTGGGGGTCTTTCCGGTGATCGTGACCCGCCGCAAGCACCGCGGCGAACACGTCGACGACCACCAGATGCAGATCGCCGAGCTCGCCGAATGCCTCGGAGTCGCTCGGGCCGTTGATGCGCCCGACCTGACGGCTGAGGTTATCCGCTTCGCTGCCGGCCGCGTGATCGACACCGGCGTCAGCGTTTCGCTGACCACCGACCGATGAGCGCCACCGCACCAAGCGAGCGGATGCTGCGCGAAATTTTCGTGCCGGCCCGCGGACAGTACGACAACATTGGTGACATTCTGCTTCGCCGGCAGCTGCTCGACTGGTTGCGGCCCAACGGCCCGCTGCACATCTATGTCGGCGAAGCCCCCGATGGCTACGCGGAAGGACTCGGCCTGGCGCCGGACGATGTGCAGTACCGGTCGTTTCGTGCCTGGTACGCGGCGGCACTACGCAGCGCCGCCCGCGGCCGGGCATCGTACGTGTTCAAGCCGGGAGAAATTCAGCTGACCCTGATCGGCATGAAGGAGCACCTCGCTATGCTGCCGGTGCTCGCGCTCGTGCGCGCTCGACATGGCCGGGTGGCCCGGGTGGGCGTGGGCAGCCGCAATTTTGCACCGCTGCCGCGCGCCCTGATGGGCCCGTCCATTGCACTGTCCAATCTGTCGCTCTGGCGCGATGCCGCCACCGCCGGATATCTCGGGCAAGGCCGCATCATGCCCGACCTCGCCTTTGCGAGCGACGGTCGGGCAGAAAAGCGTGATCTGGCCGACGAGGTTCGCGACGTGCTGGTCGTATCCATGCGCTCCGATCTGGACTATCCGAGCGATGAGTGGCTCGCCGGGGTGCGAGCCGTGGCGGCCGACAATGGCCTCACGATCTGGTGCGTGACCCAGGTTCTGCGCGACGACGACAAATGCGGCCAACTCGCCGCCGACCTGGACGGGCATGCCCTGCGCTGGAACGGCACCGGCCACGACGAGCAGGAGCAGCGCCTGCGCGACCTCTACCGACTGGCGGCGCTCGCCGTGAGCGACCGGCTGCACGTGCTCGTCGGCGCGCTCACCGAGGGAGCAGTTCCGGCCGCGCTCCTGGTCAGCGGACAGCCCAAAGGTGGTCGGGCGGACAAGATCGCCCGGCATTTTGCCGCGGCCGGCCTGCACGACGTGAGCATTGACAGCGCAGGACTCAGTAGCGCCCAAATCCGGGATCGGCTGCAGAACCTGCTCGGCCGGCGCGAGCCCATTTTGGCCGGCCTGGCCGAAGCGCAGGCCGAATTACAGACCGTGCGTCGCCTGCTCGACCAGGTGCTGAGCATCGAAAGTGTGCGGTGAGCATCGGCGAGGCGGCCAATACCGAGCCGATCAACATAGCGGCGCTCACGATCAACCCGCAAAACGCTGACCCGCTCAATACCACCCCGGTCGCCGCCCAGCGGCACGTATCCCGGCGCACGGCCGAACGTTTCATTGCCGTGCACGTTGGACGCAGTGGTGAGGTCGCCGGCGGCATGAGTCAGGTGGTCAATGGCTATTTGGCGCATTCCTTTGTCGACTTCGAGCTGCGTATGGTGTCCTCGCGGGACGGCAGCGGCGGGCTGCGCGCGGCCGGGGTTGCAGCATCCGCTTTCTGGAAGCTGCTGCGGCTGGCCAACCCGGAGCGCACCGTCGTCGTTGCGCACCTGTCCCAGGGCGGATCCTTCGCGCGGGAAGGCGCGCTGCTCGCCCTGGCCCACGCGCGTGGTTTCGCGACCGTGGCACAGCTGCACGGTAGTTCGTTTGCCGACTTCGCCCGCAAGCGCCCCGGTCTGGTGGGGAGCGTGCTGCGCTCCGCCGACGTGGTGCTGACCCTGTCGGTTGAATCGCACGCTGCTGCGGCGGAGTTCGTGCCGGGGGAGCGGGTCGTACTCGTGCCGAACGCCGTCGCCGCTGGTGCCGTGCGGCAGATCGAGAACCTCGTCGTGTTCGGCGGTGCGGTCAGCAAGCGCAAGGGCGTCGACGTACTCGTGGCGGCGTGGGAACGGCTCGCGCCGCAGCATCCGCTCTGGAAATTGGTCATTGCCGGGCCGATCGGCGACCAGCCTGCGCAGCCGCTGACTGGGGCGGAATTTGTCGGCCCGCTCAGCCATGCTGCCCTAATGGAGATGCTCGAGCGCTCCGCGATCGCGGTGTTGCCCTCCCGCGACGAGGCGATGCCTATGTTCATTCTCGAGGCGATGGCGCGCACCAATTGTGTCGTGGCGACCAGCGTCGGTGGGGTGCCGGCCGTCCTGGCCGGTGGGGTCGGCATGCTCATGGAGCCCGGCGACGTCGACGCCCTCGAGGCGGCCCTGCACCGGGCGATGACGGATGCCCCCTGGCGCGCCAAAAAGGCGGATCTGGCCAGATCCGCCTTTGAGACTACCTATTCGGCTGCCGCGGTCTTTCCGCGTATCGAGCGCAGCTGGACCACTGCACTCGAACGACGAAGCGACCGGGTGGCTAAGAGGTACAGGCCAGGTTCGAGAAACCGGACCCAGCAGCCGTGACGGTGTTGGAGCAGTAGACCTTGGTGCCGCTGGCACCCTTGCTGCCCTGTTCGTGGATGAAGAAGCCGAAGCCCGCGGCGTTGACCGGAACGGTGTTATCGAAGAACACGTTGCGCAGGCCCCAGCCTGCAACGCTTCCGTTGACCGCGAAGCCGTGCATGGTGCTGTTGGTACCCTTGTTTTGGTAGATCTGCCAGTCGTTACCCTTGACCTTGACCCATTCCTCGGCGCGCGGCATGGCGTTGGTGCCGTCAATGACGTTGTCGCGGATGATGCCGTACGAGGTGCCTTCCTTGACCTCGATCGGCTGGGCGCCGGTCAGGCTGATGGTGTTGCCCATCAGGAGGGTGCGGTCGGTGCGGTCGGGCAGGCAGTCGGTCTGGGCGCACCAGTTGGCGTCTGAGGTTCCGATGTAGATGCCCTCACCGTAGAACGGGTCGCGCTTGCCGGTATTGCGAATGGTGTTGCCGACGACTTTGCTGTCGGTGGTGAAAGCCCGCAGGTGGATGCCTTCATAGCCGATGTTGTCAACCAGGGTGTCGGCGATGGTGACGTTCTTGCTGCGGATCACGCTGATGCCCTTGAGGCTGTTGGTGACGGTCATTCCGGCGACTACGAGGTTCGAGGAGTTGGAGATCTGGATACCGTGGTTGTTCTGGATGCTGCCGACGTTGACCACGGCGGTGCGCGGTCCACAGACCCAGATCGGGTTGGTGGCTGTTCCGTTGACGGTCATGTTGATCTGGGCGTTGTAGGTGCCGGGGGCCATCTTGATGACGGTGCCGGGCTGTGCCTGGGCTGCAGCGGTCATGAGCTCTTTGGCGGTCGTCACCGTGACGGTTGCGGCCGGGCAGTCGGCGTAGCGGTGGGTGCTGATCGGTGCAGGGGTGGGCGCGGTGCTCGGTACGGCCGACACGACGAATGCGTCGACGATGCTGCTGGTGCCGGTGGAGCGGGCATCCTTCTGGCCGGTGCGGGATACCGTGATGGTGTGGGTACCGGCGGAGAGGCTCGTCGTGCTGTAAGCAACCTGCTTATAGGCCGTGCTCGCGGAGTAGCCGTTGACCGTAGCGACGACCTGGCCGTCGATGGCGATGTCGCTCGTGCCGGAGGCGCTGGTCAGACGGGTGATGAACGCGACGCTGGTGCCCTGGAAGGTGAAGGAAGCGTTACCCGAGGTGGTCGAGAACCTGACCGATCCGCCGGAGTCGCTGCTGGAGCCGGAGGTGCGCCAGGTGCCGGCGTACTTGACCTGCGCCGATTCGCTGTCGACGGTGGTCGAGCCGACCGGGGCATCCATCGTGGCCGTCGTGGTCACCGGGACCGCGGTGGCGATCGGGTTGGGTGCTGGCGCTGGCGCGGTTGCGGTTGCGGGGGACTTGGTGAGGAACGCGTCGACGATGCTGCTGGTTCCGGTGGATCGGGAATCCTTCTGGCCGGTGCGGCTGACCTTGATGGTGTGGGTCCCGCTGGAGAGGTTCGTGGTGCTGAACAGGCTCTGCTGGTACTTCGTCGTGGCGGAGTAGCCGTTGACCGTGGCGACGACCTTGCCGTCGATCGAGATATCGCTCTTGCCGGAGCTGCTGGTCATTCGGGTGATGAAGGCCACGGTCGAGCCCGTGAAGGTCAGTGAGGCGCTCGTTGCCGTTGTGGAGGCGAACTGCACCGATCCTCCGCTGTCGGAGGGTGAGCCCGTGGTGCGCCAGGTGCCGGCGTACTTGACCTGTGCGGAGGCGCTGTCGATCACCGTGGTGCCGACGGGTGCTGTCGCGGCGGAGGCCGCTGCGGCGGGGATCATGGCGCTGAGCGGAACCAGCGCGGCGATGGCGACGGCGGCGATGGTGGCACGTCGGGTGAAGCGGGGGAACAACGTAGTGGACCTTCCGGATGTTCATGGACTTGGTGGTTACGTCCGTGAACCCGGGGGTTTTCGACGCATATGATCTTCGTGATGCTCGGCGGTGATCGCCGTGCTCACTCCGACAATTAGCGTCTGAACTGCTGCACGTTACCCGTGTGCAAATGGGTTTGTGGGCACGAAATAAGCGGATGCGAACGCCTCTCCTCGCGCGGGCGTGCGCGTGCGCTTCAGCGCCCGTCTCGGCGGTCGGCCGCTGCGAAACTGAGCGAGCCTCTTGATTTGGCCCTGATCAGTGCTAATGCCCATTGTGGGCTAAGTCACCGACTCGACGGGAAAGAGGCAGCGGGCTGTCCGACGTGCGGCACCCGTCATTCCTGTGAAAGTGCCTAGAGTGGTTTTTGAACCCTTGAGTTTCTGTCTCCCGGACTTCTGTCGCACTGCTCGGCCGCGCGGGTTTGCTGCTGGCGCGAGCAACTCAGCTCAGCGCGTGCAGCGTTCGGCCGCGCGCCGCAGCCGCTACCCGGTGCAGGGGAGGTTAGAGAAGCCCTTGGCCGCGCGGGTGACCGAGTTCGAGCACGAGACCTCGGTGTCGCTCGAGCCCTTGCGGCCCTTCTCGTGGATGAAGAAGGCGTATCCCTCGGCATTGACCGCACCGGAGTTGTCGGTGAAGGTATTGCGCAGGCCCCAGCCCGCGACACTGCCGTTGACCGTGAAGCCGTGCAGGGGGCTGTTGCTGCCCGTGTTTCCGACGATGGTCCAGTCGTTGCCCTTGACCTTGACCCATTCCTGAGCGTCCCGCATGCCGTTGGCGCCGTCGATGACGTTGTCGCGAATGACGCCGTTTGACGTGCCTTCTTTCACCTCGATCGGCTGGGCGCTCGTGCTGCTGATCGTGTTGCCCAGCACCCGGATGCGATCGGTACGATCCGGCCTGCAGTCGGTCTGCGCGCACCAGTTGTTCTCCGAGGTACCGATGTAAATGCCCTCGCCGAACTGCGCATCGCGCTGGCCGGTGCGTGAAATCGTGTTGCCGACGACGGTGCTGTCGGTCGTGAAATCACGCAAGTGGATGCCCTCGTAGCCGATGTTCTCGACGCGCGTGTCGGCAATCGTGACGTTGGTGCTGTGAACCACGCTGATGCCCTTGAGGCTGTTGGTGACGGTCATACCGGCGATCACGAGGTTCGAGGAATTCTTGATCTGGATGCCGTGGTTGTCCTGAACGCTGCCGACATCGATGACGGCGTCACGCGGGCCGCAGACCCAGATCGGGTCGGCTTTCGTGCCGTTCGCGTGCATGTTGATCTGGTCCCGGGAGATGCCGGGCGTCAGGTGGATGACGGTCCCGGGTCGGGCACGGTCGACGGCGGATATGAGCTCGTCGGCGTTGCTCACCGCCTCGGTCGCGGACGGGCAGTCGGCGTAGCGGTGCACGCCGGACGGCGTCTGCATGAACGGGAGAGCTGGGGCGGCGATCGGCGCCGGTGCTGGAGCGGAAGCGGCTTGGGGATTGACGACGAACGCGTCAATAATGCTGTTGGTACCGGTGGAGCGGGGGTCCTTCTTACCGGTGCGGGTGATTGTGATGGTGTGGCTGCCGCTGCCGAGGCCCGTCGTGCTGAACGCGGTCTGCTTGTGTTGGGTGGTCGCGGAGTAACCGTTGACGGTTGCGACGACCTTGCCGTCGATGGAAACCGTGCTTTTTCCGGAGCTCGTGGTGGTGCGTGTCACGTAGGCGACACTGGATCCCTCAAAGGTCATCGAGGCGCTGCCCGGGCTGAACTGAAACCGCACCGATCCGCCGCGGTCGGCGGCATTGCGGGTGGTGCGCCAGGTTCCGGAATAGTTGATCTTTGACGACTTGCTGTCGATCACGGTGCGTACGGTCGCGGCGGCCGCCACTTCACCGCCTGGAACAGGAATGGTGAGGGGAGCGAGCGCCGCAATCGTGACAGCGAAGAAGGTGGCGACAGCGATCACGGCGTGGCGGGCGGACGTCGTGGGCCGGTGAGCGTGCGGTTTACTGTCAGTGGGCTGGCGAAAAAGGGGCACGGTGGACGTCCTCCGGAAAATCGGGTTCACGAATGGACAGCGGGTGCTGTACGCGTTCGAAGCGCTAGGTACGGTTCGAACGAGCTGATGCAGCGGTCGCACCGGCTGCGCGGGCGAGGGTCGGTTCGTCGACCTTGGCGATCCGGGCAGGAGTGTCGTGATTCCGCGTTATCTGAAGCAGCGTGTCGTTCTGACAGGTGCCTGGTGGCGGATGCTGGCCCGGTGGGTGCAGGGTGCGTATTCGGCGTTCGATGACCGACAGTGTAGGGACTACTCGGATTGAACTATGGGTCCGAGCCTATCGATCATCAAAGTCGAGTCCGTTTCACTTTCCTGTGAAAGTGCCACGAATGCCGCTGTCTCGCGTGACGAAATATCCCGGCGGGCGGAGGCAACTCAGGCGGCGCCCTGCTCGGCCGCGAGGCGCAGCACACGACGGTGCAGCCCAACGCTCACCTTGGCGGTGGCGGCCAGCGCGAGGCGCTTCCAATCGCGGCGGCGCGCGGCGAGCAGCACGAGCCGCCAGGTCAGCCGCGAGCGCAGTTCGGCGACGATCTCGTCGCGCTCCTCGGCGTCGTATGGACCGCTCAGGGCGTCTTTCAGCCCGGACAGCAGCACGTAGCGCAGTCGAAAGTAGCCGTACGAGTTGGAGCCGATGATGCGGGTGTCGAGGGTGATCGCGGCAGTGGTGACGGCCTGCTCGACCAACAGCAGCGATTCAGCCCGGCGCGACCCGGAGCGGATGATCGACCCGTCGCGCACGACATAGGAGTAGAGCGTGTCGCTGATCGCGGCGACCCGATCGGACGCGACGATCAGCTGCGCGACCATGGCCAGATCGGAGTGCACCCGGGCCGGCGTGAACTCGATCTCGCTGGCGAGAGCACGTCGGAACAGCTTGTTCCAGAGATGCCCGGTGATGTCGCCGTCGAGCAGCAGCCCAAATGCCGCCGCACCGGTGATCGGCTGCGGCAGGGCGGGCGCGGCCAGGCCGCGCCGCTGGCCGGGATAGACGTACTCCGCGCCGCAGATCACCACGTCGGCGCCGGTCGACCGGGCCGCAGTCACGAGCTTGTCCAGCGCGGACTCGGCCCAATCATCGTCACAATCGACGAACCAGAGAAACTCACCCCGGCTTTCGGCGACCGCCCGGCTCCGGGCGAGCGCGACTCCACCATTGCGTTCCTGCTGAAAGAAATGAACGGATGCGTGCGCGCCGGCCACCCGCGCACCGATCGCGGCCGTCGCATCCGTTGAGCCGTCGTCGACCACGATGATCTCGATGTTGGACAGAGTCTGGTGGAGCAGCCGGTCGATGGCACCTTCCAGAAACTCGGCGGCGTTGTAGGCCGGAACGATGACGCTCACGACCGGCCACTCGGTCGCGTCGGCCTCGCTCACTCGGTCAGCTTCCGAATCGCGCGGGTCAACTCCGAAAGCGAAGCCCGGGCCTCGACCACGTGCCGCAGAATCGGTTCCCGACGGCTGATCACATCGCGGGCGCGACGCTCGAGCGCCGCGGCGTCTGGCAGGGTCCAGCCGATCGTGGCGCCCTTGATGCCGACCGCATCGAGCGTGCGCGCCGCCTTGGAGTGTCCGCCCTCGGCGATCACGAGCGGCAGGGCGCCCTCGGTCAGTCCGATCACCGCCGCGTGCAGCCGGTCGGTCACCACGAGCAGCGACCGCTGGTAGACCGCCCGCAGCTTCACTTCCTGCTCGGCATGGTCCGGTCCATCCCAAACCAGCGCGGTTCCGCCGAGCTTGACGGCGAGTTCCTCGGCCAGTGGTCCGTCGCGTTCGATCTGGGAGACCGCGACGATCTGCAGCCCGAAGGCGCCGGCGAGGCCGCGCATGGCCTGAATCCACGCGGAGTCCGGGCGCCGCCCGTTGTAGCGCACCGACACGGCGAGCAGTGGCCGGTCGGGCGTCGACGCGAGCAGGTCGACATCCGCTGCCCCGGTGGCAAATGCCCAGTCGGGAGCGATGCGGCCGAGCCCCATCGCTGCCAGGCTATAGTCGTCGCGCCAGGCCACGAGGTCGCAGAGGCGCAGGGTCGCGGCCACCGGAATGCGCCACTTCGTGTTCTGCCGCACGCCGAACCCGGTGTGCACGGCGTGCCCGCCGCGCAGCCGATTGAGCGCGAGGTGCGGCGCAAGGCGCAGATAGCGCAGCGCGTAGGCGCGTTGCAGCTCCATTTCCCCGGCATTGAAGGCATAAACGGATGCTTCCCGCAGCGTCGACCTTGAAATCTCGCGTCGCCAGTCGGTGCTCGTGCGAAACAGCCGATCGGCGTCGTGCAGACCGAGTCCGCTCAGGTAGGAGTCAGCTCGGGATCCGACGAACACCTGCAGCTCGCCGGCCTCCCGCAGGGCGTCGAGGAAGGCCCGGCGCAGCACGGTGTCGCCGACATTGTCGATCTGGCCCATGGCCGAGGCAAAGATTCTCATGCGCGCTCCAGCGTCGAAATGAGCACTCGCTCCAGGTCGGCGCCGCTCGATTGCTCGGAGAAGCGGGCCAGCCACGGCCCGATGTGGTCGAGCGGGAGCTCGGCTGCGCGCAGAATGGCGTCTGCGAGGTCCGCGGGCCGCGCAGACAACGCGAGCTCGCCCGTGATACCGGGCACAATTGCATCCGCTACGCCGAGCGCCCCCGATACGGCCACCGAGGGATACCCGGCCGCGGCGGCCTCGACCAGTACATTGCCGAAGCCCTCCCGGCTCGAGGTGAGCAGGGCCACGGCGTTGTCGCCGAACTCGTCGAACCAGGTCTCGACCCAGCCGCGGTGGTGAAAGATCACGTCGGCCTGTCGGGCTGCGGCCTGCACATCGCCAAGCAGCGGACCACCGCCGAACGACACGACCTCGACAGCGACGCCCCGCCTGGCCAGTTCGGCCGCCGCCGCAATGGCCAGCAGCGGTCGCTTCTGTTCGACCAGCCGGCAGGCCAGCACGATCTGAATTCCGTTGGCCGTCCCGGGCCGCCGAGCCCCGGGCGCCACGATCGTAGCGGTACCGGTCTGGTCGGCTCCGCTCTCGGTCACGGCTCCGGCTCCGACGCCGGCAACGCGGGCGTGCACACTCGTCCGGCCCGGCCCGCGCGGTGTTCCGCGCAGCTTCGCAGTGGCCGGGTTGGCGACGACGGTGATGCGGTCTCCGCGCACGCCGAACGCCGAGACCAGCTCAGCGGCGACCGGATGCGAGATGGCGATGACATGGTCAGCCCACCGATATATCCGCTTGGCGATGCCGATCTTGATCCGGTGGGCGAGATTCGATCCGGGCAGGCCGAGCGAGACCAGATTCCGTTCGCTCACGAGTACCCGGGGTCGCACGCGCGCCGGCAGCAGCCGGGCCGCGGTCAGCAGCACGAGGTTGGGATACACCTGCAGGGCCACGGCGACATCGGGCTGCCAGTCGATCAGGCTGCGCCGCAGGGCCGCGGCCTTGGCGACATGCCCGTGCTGTCCGGCGAGAGATCGCCCCTCGACCCCCTCGGGAAGGTATCCCGGCTCCACATCGCCGGCGGTGAGCACAACACGTACCTCGTAGCCCTGGTCGGCGAGCCAGCCCATCCAGGTGCGCGCGACGAATTCCGCGCCCCCGCCGTGCAGCGACGGAATGACAAAGAGGATGCGGCGCAGCAGTGGGTGCGTCGGCTTCGGGTTCATCGGGGGATGGGTGGTGTCGGGCGATGTGGGCTGGGTCATGCTCGGCCTTCTCTGTCGTCGCGTGGTCGCGAGAATGTGGGGCGGGATCGGGGCTGGTTAGATCGGGGTGGATCGGCTCGGGCGCCGCTCGCAAGCCCGGCAAAATTGAGGGCGGCGAGGCGCTGTACCTCGGGCAGCTGGGCGGCCAGGCGGGCGCGGTACTCGCCTCGCTGGGCGAGGACCGCGCGCACGACGGGAACCATACGCTCGGCCAGGCCGACGCCCGGTTCTACGCACAGGTCCTGCGTGCCGAACAGGCTCATCATGCCCGCGACCTTGCCCTGGGTGGACAGCGCGACGGCGGGAACCCGGTGATACAGCGCCTGCACGGCGAGGTGCATGCGACCGGTCAGCACGATTGACGCCCCAGCACAGAGTCCGCGCACCTCGGCCGGCGTGAGCAGCCGGTTCACCAGAACAACCCGATCTTCAGCGCCGGCCCCCTGGGCGAACCGGTCGAACACCGCGCGGCAGGCGGCGGCATCGTCGCCGCTGTGCCGCACGACATGCGGCAGCAGCACCACTAGCAGCCCGGCCTCGAGCAGGGTGGTGATGATCACGGCGTACTCCGAGATCTGGTCGAAGCTGCGCCCGACCAGCGCGCTCGCGTTCACCACGGCGTAGGGCGTCGGCGCGGTGCCGAGGTATTCCGTGGCGGCGGTGGGCGAGCTCGTGCGCACCGCGAACACGGCGTCGGCGACGTCGATCACGTTCTTGAATCGGTCGGCGCGAGCTCGCGCGGATGAGACCGGGTCGCGCAGCTGCAGCCGGGTTCCCAACCGACCGGCGCGGCCGAGTGAACGGCGTACCCCCAGATTGGCGTGGCCGTTCCAGCTGAAGCCGAGAATGCGCGCTTCAACCCCGACGCTGCGGGCCAGGCTCGCGACATCCGCTCGCCGTGACGAGGCACGCACGCTGTAAGCGCCGTCCATGATGTCGGCGCCGACCACGGTCAGTGACAGGGCCCCGCGCAGCACGGCCGCGAGCTGCACCATGGACTGTCGGTGGGCGCGGTCGTTGCCATAGATCAGGTGCGCGATCGGCTCGAGCCGTGCCCGGGCGGAATATTCCGCCGGAATGCGCACATCATTGGGGCCCCGCACGAGTACCCGCACCGGCCCTGTGACGTTCTCGAGGTACGCCTCGATCATGGCCTGATCGCCAATGTTTCCCTCGCCGGGAGGCGCGACGAGCACGTGCCAGCGCTCGGTGCCCGCCGGGGCCGGCCCCAGTTGCCCGATCGCCCGGTGCAGTGCGGCCCGATCACACAGATACGGCAGAGCGGATGCCGCGGCCAGGCCGTGCAAAATCCGGTCCAGTTTGCGCACGATGCGCAGCCGGGTGCGCCCACCGCGGCGGGTGCTGCGCGCGGCGGCGGGGGGCGCCGGAGTGAGCTGATCGGTCGCCGTCGCGGACCCACCGGCAACAGCGGGTGAGACCTTTGCCGACCGCAGAAAGCTGCGGGCCTGCGCGATCGAGCGAACATCGCGCCGAAACCGGGGCCAGACCAGCATGACGATGCCAATCGCGACGAGCAGCGCAACACCGCCGAGCGCCACCCGGGCGAGGGGCAGTTCGATCGGAATCCACTGCACGGCAGCCCAGGACGCCCCGGTGGCGAAGCCGTATCCGAGGATGGCGCGAACGCCGGCGAAAAACATGGCGCGCGCCGGGGCATCGGTTACCCGGCTGATCCACCACAGGCCGATCGGCCAGATCAGGGCGACGCCGAGTGAATATCCGGCGGCGACGCCGTAGACGCCCCAGAAGGAGCCGAGCAGCACGAACGCGACCAGTAGCGGCCGGGTGCAGAGGGCGAAGTACAGGTTCTGCTTGGTGACGCCCTTCGACAGAAACACCCAGTAGGTCGCGTAGGCCGCAGCCTCGAAGAACCCGGCGATGGCCAGAATCTGAAAGATTGGCGCGGAGCCGAGCCAATTGCTGCCGAGCGCGATGCTGATGATCGGCAGCGCCTGAGCGCAGGATAACGCGAGCACGATGGTGACGGCGTGCAGCATGATGGTTTGCCCGAGCAGAATGAACCGGTCGTATTTGGGGGGGTCGTCCTGCAGCCGCGCCAGTACCGGCAGCGCCACCCGGGTGGACGGGCCGTTGATCTGGTTGAGCGGCAGCAGCAGCAGCTGAAAAGCGCGGTTGTACAGGCCGAGCGGGCCCGCGCCGAGGGTTGCGCCGATCACGATGGTGTCGGTGTTGCGACTGGCGTAGCCGAGCAGCTGGGTGCCGGCCAGGTTGGAGCCGAACGCGATCAGGTGTCGCATCGGCGTCTTGCGGTGAAACCAGCCCGGAAACCAGTTGGTGATGGGAACGAGAATGATGATGGTGAGAATGCCCTGGCTGATCTGCTGCCCGGCGAGGGCCCAATAGCCGAAACCATTGAGCGCCATGACGATGCCAATGGCCAGCCCGCCGACCTGCGCGCCGATCTCTGAGCCGGCCAGTGCCTTGAAATGAAAGTTGCGGTTGAGATCGGCCCGAAACTGGGTGGCGAGGCCGTTCAGCAGAAACGTGCCGGCGAGTACCTGGGTGAGCAGCACGAGCCGGTCGTCGCCGTACAGTGTCGCGATCAAGGGGCTGAACAGCACAGCCAGCAGCATGAGGGCGAGCCCGATCAGGCTGTTGATCCAGAACAGATTGTCCTTCTGCTGCCGGCTGAGCTCGCGCACCTGAATCGCCGCCGACGACAGCCCGAAGTTGCGCAGCACCTCGCCGACACCGATGATGGCGGCGACCGAGGCGACGAGCCCGTAATCGCTCGGGTCGAGCAGCCGGCCCAGCACGACGATGCCGCCGAGCTGCACGCCGATGCGAATGAGCTGGCCGACCAGGGTCGTCGATGCGCCCCGGCCCGCTGTGTGCCCGAGTCCGGCGGTGGAACGGGGAAGCGGGGCTGAGGGGGTCGATGGTGGCATCGTCGCGGTCAACGGATGCTCCGGCGGGGCCGACCGGTTAACTGCAAGGCCCGCAGGTAGGTGCCATAACTCTGCAGACCCAGGGTTTTCCAGTCGCGCCCGTCAAGGTGGGGGCGCGGCCGGGAGCCGGCGGCGCGCATCCGCTCCAGGGTGTGGCGCAGGATCAACGGCGTGAGCTCGCCCTCGTACAGATAGATCCAGCCGGGGCCGACCTCCTCGGCCAGAGCCAGATTGGACGGTGTCGATGGCACGAGCACCGGCCGATCCAGGGAGAGGGTGACGAGCAGAACGCCCGAATTGTGCATTTCGCGGTAGGGCAACACAACCAGTTCAGCTTCGCCGACCTCCACCACGAGTTCCTCGTCGGAGACGAAACGCAGCACCGAGCTGATGCGTTCGTCCTCGGCCTGTTCGGCGGTTATGACCGCACCGAGGCCGCTGGACGGACGGCCGACGATGCGCAGCGTCAGATCCGCGCCCGGCACCGCGCGAAACACCTGCAGCAGGGTTTCGACCCCCTTATAGGGTCGAATCAGTCCAAAATAGAGGATGCGCCCGGGCAAGGAGTCCGACATCGGCATGCCGGCGAAGCGGTCCCGATAGTGGCCGTGCAGAATGGTGACGGCCTTGGACTCCGGTTCGACCGGGGTGGTTGGATTCAGTCGAATAACGAGCGCCGTACGGGCATCGAGTGCCTCGAGGGCGCGGGTTTCCGCGTTCTGTCCGGCCTCGTGCGGGGTGAGGTTGTGCATGGTGCGCACGATCGGAATGCGCTGCAGCCGCGCGCGCAGCAGCAGTGCGTAGAGAGCGGCGCGACGAAGCTTCGCCTTGAGCGGCCGGGGAGCGCGAATGAGCAGCTCCGGCCAGTGCACGTGCAACACGTCGTACCGGCCCAGTAGCGCGGTGCGCCAGGTGAAGAACCGCATGGTCACGGCGTCCGGAGCGCCCTCGACGACCTGGTTGACGTAGCGCGTGGTGCCATCGGGTGCACTCAGCGATTGCAACACGGTGATTCTTGTCGAGCCCGTGCCTGTCGAACCTATCGTCGTCACGCCCATACCCCTTACGGGCCGGCAGGGAATGCCGGCGGTAACTGAGAATCTGTCGGTTTAGAGTAGCGTGCCAGCCGGCGGCACGTTAGATGCGCGCATACCCCCCTTTGGGGCGAGCGAGTGATCGTCGTGCCGGCGCCGTGACAAGCCCGGCGGCGGCATCCGTTTTGCCCGGATTCAGCGTGAGAATCAACAGACAACCAAGCAACAGGTGCATCGGGCGCAGTGCGTCGATCGCGTTGAATCCGGCGATACAGACGGTGTAGGCGACGAGAGCGGCCGCGGCGCCGACGGCACGTTGGGACAGCGCGTGCGCCACGCCCGAGCCGATCACGAGCAGAAACAGGAGCACTCCGGGCAGGCCGATGCTGATCAGTAGCTGCAGCAGCGAATTCTCGATCGTGACCTCGTTGAACAGGCGCCCGGTGATGCCGGAAGTGCCAGGCCCCGACCCGATCCAACCGGTCAGATTCGCGGCCTGCAGGGACACCCAGACGCCGAGGTCGCGGGCCTGCGACGACAGTTCGGCCTCGACCGAGTTATTGCGGGCGGTAAAGGCATCGAACTGGAAGAGTGCGACGATGCCCGCAGCCACGAGCACCGCGAGCAGCGCGAATTTGCCCCAGTGTTTTTCGCCGCGCAGCACCAGCGACACGAAGTAGGCGAAACCGATGGCGATCGCCGCCGACAGGATGGCACCGCGCGAGACTGTGGCGACGAGGCCGAGGCCGCTCAGGATCGCGGTGACGAGGGCCGGTTTCGAGTCCTCGCGCAGCCAGACACCGATCCCCAGGGCGCACGCGACGGCAAAAAATAGGCCGGCGAACAGCGGATGCCCAAACGATGCGGTCGCGCGATACACCGACCAGTGCTGGCTGTCGCTCAGGCCGAGCACCGTGTACAGCGTGCCCCATATCGGATTGGCGCGCAGCGCCCCCTCGATCAGGGCGTACGCTCCGAGCCAGGCGCCGAGCAGAAGCCAGGCCCGCCGAATCCAGAAGGACTCCCGGCTCGCCGTGCCGATGAAAAGCGGAAGCAACGCGCCGGCGCTGAAACTGATAGTCCAGCCGAGGCTCGCCTGCAGGTCGGGGCTGCGCAGCAGCGTGAACAGTGACCAGACCAGAAAGAGCACCGCGAAGAAGCGGGTAGCCGACTTGAACGGGGCCGGTGCCGTCGTGAGCGGAACGTTCGCCGTGGTGGTGATCAGCCGGCGCAGCGCCCAGACGACGATGATCATGGTGGTCAGCGGTAAGGCACCGATCGGGCCGTCCTGGGGCAGCACGCGGGCCGGAATGAGCGCAAAGGTGACCAGTGCCACGGCCGGCAGAACGTGCACGGGCAGCAGGAACAGGGTCACCATGGCGACGAAGGCGAGCAGGGCCAGCAAAATCACGATAAAGCCGAGACTGGCCACGAAGGGCGGCAGCACCAGGCTCGCCACAATGACGAACAGGGCGGCGAGCGCGCTGATAATGATCGGCGTGCGGCGCAATCGCAACATGGTGAAATCGAACATCGGCCGCCTTCGGGTGGTAGCGCAGAGTGGTGGCGCAGAAACTGTTGATCGCGCAGGGAATGGACGGGATAGAGCCGCAGCGCTGTTGATGCGATTAGGCGCAACGATAACACGTGAATTTTCCTCAGCGCCAGTAAGACGGCCGGAAAACCGATACTTTAGGCGGGTTGGGCTGCACAGGCCGCAAAATTCCAGCTGCTCCAGCACCGCACAGCCGACGAAATGGAGTCTTACGGTGAAATTATCCCGACTGACCTACAAGATTCTGCGGCGTGCCCGCGGGAGGGTCTACGCGATTCGGGCGCTGGGTGTGCAGATCGGCAGTGGATGTCGCATCCTCTCTGATATCGCCACCACCGAGCCGTGGCTCATCTCGGTCGGTGACCGCGTGACGATCAGCTCCGGGGTAACCTTCATCACCCACGACGGATCGGGCTGGCTCTACCGCGATGAGCGTGGCCGCCGCTATCGCTTCGCGCCGATTCGGGTGGGCTCGGATGTCTTTATCGGCGCCGGCGTGACAGTGCTGCCCGGAGTGAGCATCGGCGATCGTTGCGTGGTGGGTGCTGGGTCGGTCGTGACGGCATCGGTGCCGGACGGCACCATCGTGGCCGGCGTTCCGGCCCGCCCGATCAAGGCCTGGCCCGAGTTTCACGCGGCGCTGCGCGGGTGGCCGGCCGAGTCCGACATGGTGGGCCAGAGCTACCGGGAGCGGGTCGATTCGATCGCCGAGGGGCTGATGGCCCGGCGTTGACGGCTTCAGCCGGCGCGTTGAGTCGGCGCGTTCAACAGGCCGGCGTCAGCCAGGCCTTGATGAATCCCGCGCTCTGGTACCCGAACTGGTACACCCATTTGGGCGGATCCATCGGCTGCGCGGCGCCGATCACCGCGAGTACCCCTGGGTAACAGCGGGAGATCTGCAGGCGGGCCCGACTCACGTGATAGCTCGAGGTGACCACGATCACGCGGTTCCAGCCCTGAGCGCTCGTGAAGGCGGCGATGGCTTCGGCCTCCCCGCGCGTGCTCGTGGGGTGCGGGTCGAAACACTCCACCTCGATCGCCGTGCCCGGCACGGCCGGGTCGCGCCCGCACAGGTTGGCCGGGCGGGTGTCCCCGCCGAAGGCATCCGAAATGAGCACATGATCGCTGTACCCGGCCCTGGCCAGATCGAGGGCCTTCTGCACGACGGCCGCACTCCCGAGCCCGCCGAGCACGACGATGGCGTCGGCGCTGCTCGGAGCGTCTTCACGCGGAAACATGACCGTTCGCGTGGTGACGGCTACCAGGCCAACGGTCAGCAGGACGAGCCCGGTGAGGAGTACGAGGGCGCGCTGGTGCGGCGATCTCACTCGCTGCGCGGCAGCATCCGCTCTGCCGGGTCTGCTGTTTCTCCTGAAGGGGATGCCGCTGCTTCACCCGCCGCCGGTGCCCGTCCGGCAAACCAGATCGGTACCGCAAACGCGTAGCGCAGCACCGGCAGGTCGCGCACCAGTCGCCAGAGCAACAGCGACGCGGCGACCGCGAGGCCAGCGACCAGCGGGGGGAGTGCCGGGCCGAGGCGATCGAGCCAGGCCTGGACGCGGTAGAGCAGCAGCAGGCTCGTGATCAGCGACACCAGGAGTACATGCACGACGTAGATCGGCAGAGTATTGCGGCCGACATAGGCGAGCCAGGCCATGGCGCGAAAGCCGACCAGGAATCGGGCGACGAGCAGGCCAGCGCCGAGGGCGAACAGGCTCACCACGACGAGCGTTCCTGTGATGAACGGCAGGCGTGAATCCACGGTGAGAATGAGCCCGGCCAACACCAGAAAGGCAGCGGCGAAGCCGAGGCCGAGACCGAGCGCGCCGAGGCGGCTGGGGCGGTTGACGAAGGCGAGGATCCACTCGCGCAGGTGACAGCCGAGCAGAAAGAACACGAAGTAGCGGCCGATGCCGTTCCAGGCGATGTTGCCGGTGTCCGCGCGGGCGAAGAACAGCACCGACAGCACGACGGCGCCGCCGAGCTGCACCCGCCAGTCGATGCGGTTGCGCATGAGTTTGGCGGCCATGAAAAACAGGGCGAGGGCGTAGAGAAACCACAGGCCGTTGCTCGGGCGCACCGGCGCGAGCAGCAGATCGAACGGGTTGGTCTCGTCGAAGCCGGCCGGGTTGGTCAGGAGCGAGAAATAGCCGAAACGAATGAGGGTCCACAGGAGAAGGGCCCAGACCAGCAGGCTCAGCCGGGTTCGCCACAGCGTTGGCCAGCTGCGTTTGATGATCGAGGCGGCAAACAGGCCGGAGGCGAGAAAAAACAACGGCATGCGAAACACGATGAAGACCAGGTTGATCTTGTTCCAAAACTCCGGCGCGAGGCCGGAGAGTACCGTCCACTGCACCGCGTGCGCGAGGGCCACAAGCAGAATCGCGATGCCCTTGGCCCCGTCAACCCAGTCGACCCGCGTGCGTTCCGCCACGAACTACCTCCCTGCTAGATCGACCACTGCGCGAATGTTTTGATCATGTCCGTGTGGGCGAACCCGGGGGTGTCGTGCGCGAGCGTGTGGTACATCACCTCGGCGGCAGTGGCGACGGGCGCGATTTTATTGATTAGGGCGAGGCCGTTCCTGCTCGGAATGACGACATTGTCGGGGTGAGCGTCGTCGGAGACCAGCACCTTGACCCGGCTGTTTGTCCACGGGGTGGCGCTGATCCGGGCCGGGTTGGTGCCCTTGATCAGGGTGAGGTCGTTGTTGTACGCATCGCCGACGTGGGCCTGGTTCTTGGTGTCGTAGGCGTACAGCCATTCGTTGTCGTAGAGTCCGTTGACCATGTACAGGCCGCGAATGTACGGAATGAGCTTCTTGCCGTAGGTGTAGCAGGCCAGGGATCCGCCAAACGAGGTCGCGCGTAAGAAGTTGCGGCGCACGGTGTACAGCGCGTTCAGGTAGGTCCACGCATTCTTCTGCGCGTTGGTGGCAACGGAGTTGGTGTACTGGGTACCGCCGGCATTGATGCAGATGGCGATGGCGTTCTGGTCGACCACGAGTTCGCCGGGGTACTTGAAGCCGCCGTTCAGCGCGTTGTGCGAACTCGAGGCTGCGTGGTAGAACCAGACGGCTCCGATCGAGGCCGTCGAATTGCGCGACACGGTCTGGGGAATGAACAGGCGGGCGCGGTCGCCGCCGATGTCCACTTCAATATTGTCGTAGAGCTTTTTTCCCTTTTGGGTGAGCACATTGGAGAGGCGGGATACCTCCCCTGGCAGTATCGGGGCGGTCGCGGCTAAGGCTCCGGGTGCGCCCAGCGCACTGAAACCCAGCGTTGCAGCGCCAGCGGACGATAATGTGAGAAACTCTCGACGATCCATTCTGCCGAAGCTAGCAGAGAGACTCTCTGAGGTCCACCTCAAATTTCGGGATCAAGTTGTTTGTGCCACCGCGGCCGGCGGATGGGCCGGGCCGAGAGCCACCCGCAGCACGACGGCAGCGATCAGGGTTCCAAGCAGGGCGCCGAGACTGTTGGCGATCACGTCGTTGACGGTGGCAAATCGTTCCGGCAGAAAGACGAGCTGGCCGAGCTCGATAGTGCAGCTGATCAGCGTGCCGATCAGCGTGCCGATAAGTGTTCCGATCCAGTAGCGCCTGGTACCGGCGAGCAGCACGACGAGCAGGCCGACCGGAACGAACAAAGCGATATTGGCGCTGAATTCAATGCTCTGGTAGTCGAGCCAGGCCGGTACCCCGTGCGCGCGAAGCCACAGCACGACCGATGAAATCGACCCGTGCAAGCCGCGGTCCACCGGGGTCGGCCAGAACGCGATCAAGGCCAGTGCAGCGAGGTAGGCGAGTGCCAGCCATCCCGCGGCGCGGCGCAACATGGTGTGCCGACGTCGTCGGTTTGCGGTCATGACACCTCCAAGTTGCCGGCCCGTTTGAGCCGGCACGCCGACTAGTCACTATGCCCTACATTTCAGGCCGTGAACGCCCGGTCTAGTCCGGCTGGGGCCTGTGGAAGTCGGCGAAGTGGATGTTGAATGGCACCCCACCGCGCACCTCCCGTTGCGCTGCTGCCCCGTTCCGCAAGCCGACCCTCCCGAAGAGGACTGTTGTGGTTAAAGCCAGGCGTGTTCCGCTGCACCGACTGGTGCTCATCACGCTCGCCGTGAGCCTCACCGGGTGCGCGACAATACCCGACCTTCTCGCCGGCGGCTCGCCGCGAGCCCTGGCAGTGTCGTCGCCAACCGCACGGATGCCGACGCCGGCTGGCAGAACGAGATCGACGCCTGCCAGGGTGCCGTCGACATCAGCGCGCACTACGGCGTGCCGGTGATTGCCGAGCACTGGTCGTGTGGAGGGTCACAGTTTCCGAGGGAGGGCAGCACGATCACCCTGACCGGGGCGGCCAGCGGCGCCTTTCGCGTCGGGCCGGTCACCGCCGTGCTGAATGTCGCTACCGACACCGCCGACAACGTGCCGCGCGGGTTCGACCTGCTTTATCAGACCTGTCGGAACGGTTCGAGTGCCACCATGACGTTCACCGCACTCACCCGCATCGGCTAGCTGGCCGGAGCACCAGCGGCCAGGCGTTTCGGCAGCGCGAAGACGAGCACGAGCGCGAGAATGGCGAACCCGGCACTGACCGCCATCGCCATGGTGGCGCTGTGCGTGAAGGCGCTGGCCACGGCATCCGCTCCCGGGCCGGTCACGGTGAGGGTGCCGAAGAACACGCTGCCGATGACGGCGATACCGACCGCGCTTCCGACGCGCTGCATGACGCCGACCACACCGCTCGCGCCGCCGGCTTCGGAACGGTCGACGGTTGCGACGATGAAGGACACATTCGGGGCGATGAAGAATCCGCTGCCGAGGCCCGCGATGAACAGGGGCGGCAGCAGGTGCCAGTTGGTCAGCTCGCCCGGTGTCACCACGAGCATGACCAGCCAGATCCAGATCAGGCCGATCGTGACGAAGGCGACGCCCACCACGAGCACGGTACGCCCGAGACGCTTGGCCAGGCGGTCACTCTGCGACGCCCCCAGAATGGTTCCGATCGCGAACGGAATGGAGACGAGCCCTGACTCGAGCGCGCTGTGCCCGAGGCCGGCCTGCCACAGAATCGAGATGGTGAAGAAGATGCTCGTGAAAGCTGCGAAATAAACGAGCGCGAGAATGACACCGCCGGTGAATGCCGGGTGGGAGAACAGGTGCGGCGGCACGAGCGGGCTGCCGTTTCGCTTGGCGACGACGACTTCCCAGACGCCGAACGCGACGACGAGCAGCACCCCGACCGCGAGGGTGCCAAAGGTCCAGAGCGGCCAACCCTGATCTTCGCCCTCGATCAACGGCACCAGCAGGGCAACGAGGCCCGCCGAGACGAGCACAAGGCCGAGCCAATCGATACCGGCCCGCAACGTCGGTGCGGCCTTGGGCAGCGCTGCACCGCCGGGCAGCAAAAACACGGTGGCTCCGAGCGCGAGAATACCGATCGGCAGATTCACCCAGAACACCAGGCGCCAACCGTTCTCTACGCCGAAGGCCTCGATGATGATACCGCCGACGATCGGGCCGAGCGCGGTGGAGACGCCAATGACCGATCCCATGATGGCGTAGGCCTTGCCGCGCGCGCTGGCCGGGAACATCAGCTGGATGACGGCGGTCACGGCCGGCACGAACATACCGCCGGCCAGTCCCTGAATCACGCGGGCGATGATCAGCTGCAGGTCATTCTGGGCGAGGCCGCAGGCGAGGCTCGCGACCGTGAACAGCGCGAGTCCGCTGAAGAACACCCATTTGTGGCCGTAACGGTCGCCGACGCGACCGGCCGGGATGAGCGCGAGGCCGAAGGCGAGGGCGTAGCCGGAGATTATCCACGACAGCGTCGCTTCCGACGCATCGAGGCTCGTGCGAATGCTCGGCAGCGCCACGTTCACTATGGTCGTGTCGAGCAGCGCCATGAACATGCCCGCCAGCAGCACGATCAGGGATTGCCAGGCCCGGCGGGAAACGATCGGAGCTGTGGGGGGAGCGGGCGTAGACGTCACAGAAGACCCTACAACAGAACCCCCACTCGCCTGGAGTGGGGGTTCTGTTGCGTCGTTGTGCTTTACTACTGTCGGGGTAACAGGATTTGAACCTGCGACCTCGTCGTCCCGAACGACGCGCGCTACCAAGCTGCGCCATACCCCGATGGCCCTTGAGCCTAGATCAGTATAGGCGCTCCGAGGCCGTCCTGACGAATTGAGCGAGCAGGTGGGCGGTAGGCCTTATCCAGCGCAAAGGGTCAGCAGGGTTGCCTCGGGCGGGCAAGCGAATCGAACTGGAGCGTAGATCGAGGTGCCGAGGCCGGCCGAGACATTCAGAAAGGCGGTGCGCAGTCCGTGGTTCCAGGTGCTCAGGCCCTTCACCTGGCGGCGGGGAATGTCACAGTTGGTTACCAGCGCGCCGAAACCGGGCACGCAGACCTGCCCGCCGTGGGTGTGCCCGGCCAGAATCAGCTGGGCGCCGTGATTCACGAACGAGTTCAACACCCGCTGGTACGGCGCGTGGGCGACGCCGATGGTCAGCGTGGAGCGCGGAGCCGCGGCTTCCTCCGGATCGGGCCAGACGTCGTCACCGAGGGGATCGTTGGCCCGCAGGTCATCGATCGCACGGGTGATCAGGTCGAGCCGGTCGCGCCCGATGTGCGGGTCGTCGACGCCGAAGAACTCTACGTGCGTGCCGTTCAGGTCGAGCGATTCGGCGGCATTGTTGATGTCGGTCCAGCCGAGATCGGCAAACACTCGGCGTAGGGCATCGGTGTCGAGTTCCTCGCGCCGCACGGTGCGGCGGCTGGAGGGGCCGCCGAAATAGGTGAACGGGTTTTTCAGCTGTGGCCCGACATAGTCGTTGGAACCGTTGACGAACACGCCGGGGATGCCTCGGAACGGTGCCAGGGCATATTCGATGCCGGTGACACCGTTTTCATGCCCGAGGTTGTCGCCGGTGTCGACGACAAGATCAGGCTTTAGTGTGGCGAGGCTGCGCACCCACTCCTGCTTGTTTTTCTGCCACGGGGCCATGTGCAGGTCGGAGAGATGCAGCACCCGAATGGGCGCTGACCCCGGTGCGAGCACCGGAACGCTCACCTCACGCAGCGTGAACCGGGTGCGCTCGACCAATGCCCCCCAGGCGAAGGCGGCGAGGCCGACCGCGCCAGCAGCGACGAGGGAAGTGCCGACGAGACGGCCACCACCGCCGAGGCCACGAGCCGCGGTCATTCGTTCTTCTTGTCGGTGCTGGCGTCCGCTTTAGGGGCCGTGTATTTTCCGATGACAATCGTCACGGCGTCGCCGGGGCGACTGGCCGTTCCTTCGCCGGGCTGCACGGCGACAACCTTGCCGTCCTGGGCCTTGTCCGTCGTGGCCTGTTCGAGCTCGGCCACCGTGAAACCGTAGGGAGCGGCGGTGAGCGTGCTGCGGGCATCCGCTTCACTCTTGCCGATGACGGACGGAATGGTGACGCCGGTGCCATCACTCGAGTAAGCCGTGATGCTGGAACCTCGACTCGAGGAGGACCCGCCGGCCGGGTCGGTGTTGGCCACGGTGCCGGCCGGCATCTCGGAGCTGGTCACGCCGCCGTCGACGAACAGGAAGCCGGAGGCTTCGATGGCGGATTTGGCGTCGGACATCGACTTGCCGCGCACGTCGGGTACCGGAACAGACACCGCGTTGATCACGCTGGACGAGGCCTCCGGAAAGGCATCTCCGCCGTACCTGGCGTTGGCGACACTCATGACTTCGGGCCATACGTAGTGGCGGATATATTGCGCACTGAGGCCGTTGAGCGTGGTAAAGCGCTGATTCTTGTAATCGCCGCTCACGTTGACCACCCCGACGACGGTGGCAACCTTACTGCTGGCACCGCTCATCCAGGTGTCCTTGGCGGAGTCGGTGGTTCCGGTCTTACCGATGATCGGAACCCGGGGTGACGTGCGCGATCCAGAGGCGGCCGCTGTTCCTCCGCCGATTGTCGTGGTCGCCATGGCGTATTGCATTCCAGCAGCGACCGCGGGTTCAACGGACTGCGTGCACTTCGTCTGGGGGATCGGCAGCTCGGTACCGTCGGAGCTGACCATCTTGGAGATGACGATCGGGGTGCAGGTCATGCCGTTGTTGGCAATGCCAGCGAACGCGACAGCCATCGTGAGCGGGGCGACGTAGTTCGTGCCGATCACCGAAGACGCGTTCTGACCGAGAAGGCCGCCGTCGGCTGCGTGCACGTCGAAAGCCTCAGCCGTGTTCTTGATGCCGCACAGGTCCAGCTCCTTGGCCATACCGATGAAGCCGGTGTTGATCGACCGGGTGGTCGAGTGCAGCGCCGATTCATTCGGGCCACCCTCGCCACCGTCATTGCGCGGGCTGAACTTCGTGCCGTAACTCTGCGGGCCGAGGCAGCTGTCCTGGAACGTGCCCCAGTCCGACTTGACTCGTGAGTCAACCCGTTCGGTGAGGGCGTGCCCCTCCTTCAGCCACTCGGCCAGCGTGAAGACCTTGTAGGTTGAACCGGGCTGAAAGCCTCCGGAACCGCCCGTGGCGTAGTCCGTGTTGTAGTTGATGCTGGTGAAGTTGCTGCCGGCAGGCTGCTCAGCCTGGCTGTAGTCCTTGTTTTGCGCCATGGCGAGCACCTCACCGGTACCAACCCTGACGCTCGAAACGACCCCGCCAACGTCCCAGCCGGGATACGACTTGGGGACGTACTTATTTAGCGAATTTTCGGCGGTAACCTGCAGTTCGAGGTCGAGCGTGGTGTACACGTCGAATCCGCCGCGCTTGAAGTTCTCGAGGCGCGTTTCAGCATCCGCTCCGAAGGTGGGATCGGACTTCAGAATCTTGGTGACGTAATCACAGAAGTAGGCGCTGCCTCCGGCCGTCTGGCATCCGGTGCTCGGAACGGTGATGACAGGCTCGACCGGTGCTGCCACAGCGGCGTCGTAGTCGGCCTGGGCGATCTTGTCGTATTTGAGCATCTCGCCCAGGATGTAGTCGCGACGAAACTTATTGTCGGCGTAGCCGTTTGCCACCCCGTTGGTTTCGCTGTCGGGGCGGTCGAGCTGAAACTTGACCGGGTTGTTCACGATCGCCACCAGACTGGCCGCCTGCGGAAGGGTGAGCAGGGCCGCGGTGGTGTTGAAATAGTAGTTGGCAGCGGCTTCGATGCCGTAGACCGATCCGCCATACCCGGCAATGTTGAGATAGCCGCGAAGAATGTCTTCTTTTTCGTACTTCTTCTCGATGCCGATGGCCAAACGCATTTCGCGCAGCTTGCGGTCAGCGGTCGGCTTGGTGGCATCGGAATAGCAGGCGTCGGCCTCGTCGGCGTCGGTCATCACCTCGCACTTTTGAATGAGCACGTTCTTCACGTACTGCTGCGTGATCGACGAGCCACCGCGGGTTTCACCGCCGGCGAAGGTCTGCACGGCACCGTTGAAGCTGGACTGAATGTCGACGCCGCCGTGCTCCATGAAGCGCGGGTCTTCACCGGCGATGGCGGCATCCTTGGCGAACTGGCTGATCGCGTCGGAGGCCACATCGACTCGGTTCTGCTCGTAGAACGAGGCGAGGAGTACGCGGCTACCCACCGGGTCCGCGGCGTCGGTCGACGCGTAGATGTTGCTCTTCTGGGAGAGCCGATCTATGGAGAGGTACTCGGGCAGGCTGTCGAACACGTTGATGGTGTTCGTGGCGGCCATGCCGGACAGGGCAACGGCTGGGGCGACGGCGGCGGTCACGAGAATGCCGGCGACGGCACTCATCCCGACGAGACCCAGGAGACCCCCCAGAGCCCCGCTCACGGTTCGATTTTTGGCAGACATAGACTTGAGCGTAAGCGACAAATCTGAAAGCCCGCCTCAATAGGAGTCACATGCCCGCCTGGGAGTACCTCACAACGCCGTTGATGATCCACAACACGGCCGCCATTCTGAACAACTGGGGCTCTGACGGGTGGGAACTCGTGCAGGTCGTACCCGGTCCAGAAGGTGGCCTCGTTGCCTACCTGAAACGCCCCCTCGCCGCCAAGGAAGGGGCATAGTCGTGTCGAAGATCGAAGCACGCCTGGCCGAACTGGGCCTTGAACTGCCCAGCGTCGTGCCGCCGGTCGCCGCCTACGTACCCGCCGTGATCAGCAACGGTTTCGTCTACACCGCCGGCCAGCTGCCGATGGTTTCTGGCGCGCTGCCCGCTGCCGGCAAGGTCGGCGACGGCCACGGCCTGATCCCAGCGGCTGATGCTCAGGAGTATGCCCGCACCTGCGCACTCAACGGCCTCGCCGCCATCAAGAGCGTGATCGGTTCACTTGACCGCATTACCCAGGTGGTCAAGGTCACCGGCTTCGTCGCCTCCGATCCCGCATTCACCGGCCAACCGGCCGTGGTCAACGGTGCCTCGAACGTTCTGGTCGAGATCTTCGGCGACATCGGGCGTCACGCCCGCTCCGCCGTGGGTGTTGCGGTGCTGCCGCTCGATGCTCCGGTCGAGATCGAGTTCGTCGTCGCCTTCGCATAAGTCCGTGTCCGGCGCGCCGGGCATCCGCTTTCGAAACGGATGCCCGTCCCGCGGTGGCGAATTCAGGAAAAATGCGACGGCGGCGTCCATCGCGGCCCGCAATCGCGGGGTGCTGGCACACGGCTGACCCGGTTTTCCTGAATTAGCCACCGCAAAGAACTGATGCCGCTCCCTGGTGGGGCGGCCTCAGTGGTTAAACGCGAGTTTGGCGCGGCTACTTCTTCATCTGCGAGGTTATGGTGTTCATCACCATCGTGTCGGCGAGGGTCGTGACATCACCGACGTCGCGCCCCTCGGCCGCGTCGCGCAGCAGACGGCGCATGATTTTGCCGGAGCGGGTTTTCGGCAACTCGTCGACGATGTAGATGTCGCGCGGGCGGGCGATCGCACCGATTTGCTGGGCGACGTGCTTGCGCAGAATGCCCACGATGTCTTCGTGCGAGGCGATTTCGGCCTGACTGAACTTGATCACCACGAACGCGACGACGGCCTGACCGGTCGTTTCGTCGGCGGCGCCGACCACGGCCGCTTCAGCGGTGAGCGAGTGCGCCACGAGCGAGGACTCGATCTCGGCGGTCGACAGGCGGTGCCCCGAGACGTTCATCACGTCGTCGACGCGCCCGAGCAGCCAGATGTCACCGTCGTGGTCGAGGCGGGCACCATCGCCGGCAAAGTACAGCGGGCCGTCCTTCGCGCCGGTGGTTCCCTCGAACTTGTCCCAGTAGGTCTCCTTGAAACGCTCCGGGTCGCCCCAGATGCCGCGGAGCATGGCGGGCCAGGGCTGGGTGACCACGAGGAGTCCGCCGTTGCCGTGGCCAACGTGCAGGCCGTCATCGTCGAGCACGTCGATGGTGATGCCCGGAACCGGAACCTGGGCCGCGCCCGGCTTCGTCTCGGTGAGACCAGCGAGGGCCGAGACCATGATCGATCCGGTCTCGGTCTGCCACCAGGTGTCAACGATGGGCGTGATGTTGCTGCCGATGACCTCGCGGTACCACATCCAGGCTTCGGGGTTGATTGGCTCACCGACCGAGCCGAGCACACGCAGGCTCGACAGGTCGAACTTCTGCGGAATCTGGCGGCCGAGCTTCATGAAGGTACGGATGGCCGTGGGCGCTGTATACAGAATCGAGACCTTGTACTTCTCGATAATTTCCCACCAGCGACCGGTGTGCGGAGAATCGGGGGTGCCTTCGTACAGCACCTGGGTGGCGCCGTTGGCGAGGGGGCCGTAGACGACGTAGCTGTGTCCGGTGATCCAGCCGACGTCGGCGGTGCACCAGTAAACATCCGTTTCGGGCTTGAGATCGAACACATTCTGGTGGGTGAACGCGTTCTGCGTGAGGTAGCCGCCGCTGGTGTGCAGGATGCCCTTGGGGGCGCCGGTCGTACCCGATGTATACAGAATGAACAGCGGGTTCTCGGCCGGGAAGGCCTCAGCCTCATGCTCGGGAGAGGCGGTCTCCATGGCATCGGACCACCAGATGTCGCGGTCGTTCCACTGCACGTCCTGGCCGGTGCGCTTGACCACGAGAACGTTCTTCACCGAGGAGTCGTTGGTCTGGAGGGCAGCGTCGACGGCCGGCTTCAGGGCGCTGATCTTGCCCTTGCGGTAGCCGCCGTCGGCCGTGATGACGAGCACGGCGTTGGCATCGTCGATGCGCGAGCGCAGGCTTTCGGCACTGAAACCACCGAAGATGACCGAGTGCACGGCGCCGATGCAGGCCACGGCAAGCATCGAAATCACCGCCTCCGGAATCATCGGGAGGTAGATGGCCACGCGTTCGCCGGCCTTGACGCCGAGGCCGAGCAGCACGTTGGCGGCTTTTTTGACCTCGATGGTGAGCTCGGCGTAGGTGTAGCTGCGGGAATCGCCGGGCTCGCCCTCGAAGTAGAGGGCGACGCGGTCGCCGTTACCGGCGAGAACGTGACGGTCCAGGCAGTTGTACGCGACGTTGAGTTCACCGTCTTCAAACCACTTGGCAAACGGCGGGTTGGACCAGTCTAGGGACTTGGTGAACGGCTTGTGCCAGTGCAGCAGATTGCGTGCCTGATCGGCCCAAAATGCGGCCGGGTCCTTCTGCGCTTCGGTGTACAGTTCCGATGTAGCTGCGGTCTCCGCTGCAAATTCCGGAGTGGGTGGGAATCGGCGCGATTCGTGGAGGAGGGTATCGATGTTGACCGTCATATTTGTAATTCGCTCCTTTGCGGTACGTGCATGCAGGACATTGCCAGCTCAACTGAACCCTACCGGTTCCGGGCCGATCTCTGTATACAGAGGGACTTTTTGAGCAACAGGAACCCAGAAAATAGATTCGAAATGGCAATTCTGTACGCCCCCAAGCGAGTGTCCTCCCTTTGGAGGACATTGGACTTGCAATTTGTCTCGGGCCGCGTAAACTGAACCACGTCTGGACGAAAGTTCTGACCAGCAAGACGTATGGTTCCCCCCAATCTGCGTGTTGCTAGGCGGCACCTGTTCCCCCCAATAGGTGCCGCCCCTTCTGTTTAAATGCGCAGGTCGTCTGGCGCGGGTTGCTTGCGTGGCAGCTCATTTCAGGGCAGGTCGGGCTTGCCAGGCGCGCTGCGTGGGGCTGGTGCCGATCCTCCCCAAGCGCGACCAGCAGCCGTTTCTTACCGATCCCGGCGGCGGCCCGGCGGCGCGCCCGGACCCGCTCTACGGTCGGAGCATGGTCCAGCCCTTCGTCGCCGTTCCGTCTTACGCCGTTCCGGGTGTCGCCGGTTCGTCTTGCGCCGGCGCGGTTGCGGCGTCGCCTGCGAATCCGAGCACCGCGTCGGGCACTCGACCGCTCGCTGCGCCGCAGCGAGCGCCGACTCCCCGGCATCGCACGGTGCCCACGGATGCCGTAGGTACCGTGCCGCAGGACAGCGCCGTTCAGCCGGCGGTCGCCGCTGGCGGGATCCCCGGCAGGATCGGCGCCGAACCGGCTTACAGCCCGACTCGCCCCGAGACCAACCGTTCCGACCTTCGGGCGCTCGGCCCGCTGGCCGGCTACGCCGAAGACCCTGAGACCACCGACCTGTTCGTCAACGGGGAATCCGGGCTGTGGATTGATGCCGGCCACGGCCTCGCCTTCGCACCGGCCTGGCAGCTCGGTGAGGCGGAGGTACGTGCTCTGGCCGTGCGGCTGATCGCCCTCGGCGGGCGACACATCGACGAGGCCAGTCCCTGCGTTGACGTTCGGCTGGCCGACGGCATTCGGGTGCACGCGGTACTGCCTCCGGTATCCAGCACGGGAACACTCCTGTCGATTCGGCTTCCGCACGCCGCGCATCGCAGCCTCGGTGCGCTCGCGGACGCCGGTTTGTTCGGCGTGGGAGAGGCATCCGCTGCCCGGCTGAACCGACTGCGTGCGGCGGTGCGCGGTCGGCAGAACCTGCTCATCACCGGCGCGGCCGGCAGCGGAAAGACCACCCTGCTGGCCGCGCTGCTCGGCGAGGCACCGGCCGACGAGCGCATCGTGGCGATCGAAGACGTGGCCGAGCTGCGCATCCTGCATCCGCACGTGGTCGCGCTCGAGGCCAGGCAAGCCAACCTGGAGGGCGCCGGACGCATCGGCCTCGAGGCCCTGCTGCGTGAAGCTCTGCGCATGCGGCCGGATCGGCTCGTTCTGGGCGAGTGCCGCGGATCCGAGATTCGCGAGCTGCTCGCGGCGCTGAACACCGGGCACGATGGGGGAGCTGGCACCCTGCACGCGAATTCCCTCGACGACGTACCGGCCCGTCTGGAAGCCCTTGGGGCGCTCGCCGGAATGAGTGCGGCGGCCGTAGCCCGCCAAACGGTGAGCGCGATCGGGCTTGTGCTGCACCTGGAACGTACCGAGGGGGTGCGGCGGCTGGAGGCGGTCGGCCGGTTCACGCTCAATGGTCGAGACCGCCTGGCGATCGAGGCCCTGTGATGCGGCCAAGGGTAGCGATCGCGTGGTGCGATGTGCCTCTGCACACGGTCGCGAGGGGAGGATCCGCTCTTGCGGCACGGTGAATCGGTACCGCCGATCGAGGAGGTCGCGGCGGTCACTCAACGGCTGGCCGTGCTGCTCTCGGCTGGCGTTTCTCCGGTCTCGGCATGGGGCTACTTGTTACCAACTTCGGATGGCCTGCCGGCGGCAACGAGTCGTACCGTGCGACGCGCCGGATCGCCCGCGGCGGGCGGCGCGGAAATCGCGACCACGGGCATTCTGCGGGCTGCCGCTCGGGCTGCGGCCCGTGGCGACAGCGTGGCCGATGCGATCGCCGGGCAGGCATGCGGCGAGACCGAATCCGCCTGGCGGGGACTCGCTGCGGCCTGGCAGGTCGCCACCCAGGCCGGGGCACCACTGGCCGGTTGCCTGCGGGAACTCGCCGCATCACTGCGTGACCTGGCGCAGGTGCAGCGCGACCTCGAGGTCGCGCTGGCCGCCCCGCGCGCGACGGCACGATTGGTCATGGTGCTGCCGGTGATCGGCATCCTCTTTGGCAGCCTGATGGGCTTCGACTCGGTGCACACGCTGTTCGCGACCGTGCCCGGGCTGCTCTGCTTGGCCGGCGGCGGTGTGCTCATGGCCGCCGCTGCGGGTTGGAGCCGCGCGCTGGTACACCGAGCGGCGCCGACCGAGCTGACTCCCGGTTTGCGACTCGAACTCATGGCCATTGCCATGTCTGGGGGCGGGTCGATCGATCGTTCCCGGGCGTTCGTGCACGCTGCGGCTGAGCGCTATGCGATCGGGTCTGGAACGGAGTCGGGGGATGATCCAATCGAGCGGGTGATTGACCTGTCGACCCGGGCGGGGGTTCCGGCAGCGGAATTGTTGCGCAGCGAAGCCGAACAAGTGCGACGGGATGCCCGAAGTGCGGGACAGCGTCGAGCCGGGACCCTCTCGGTGACGCTCATGCTGCCGCTCGGCCTGTGCGTTCTGCCCGCCTTCATGCTCGTCGGCGTCGTGCCACTGCTGGTCAGCGTGCTCTCCTCCACCCTCGCCACGTTCTGAGGCTATGCACAGATCAGGGGATGCGTGCGGCCGCCACTTCCAGATCGGAGCAGAGTGAATGTGCTCGTGCCGCCCAACCCGCGTCGACAGACGCCAGAAGGAGACGAGCCTGTGTATACAAAGATCGGGTTAGTGGAAAAAGCGGTGCCTGTCGCGGTGGTGTCTGCCGACGTGGTGCTGGCCGAAACCGTGCCGGAGGAATCAGCGGCTAACACTGTGCTGCCTGCACGAAGTGCCCTGCGACGGCTGACCGACGAGGCCGGAGCTGCCACCGCCGAATACGTGGTCGCCACGATGGCCGCGGTTGGCTTCGCCGGATTGCTCATCGTCATTCTGCGCAGCGACGAGGTGCGTGGGATGCTCACCGACCTGGTGCGCCGTGCACTCAGCATCGGGTAGTCGAGGGCGCGCGCATCGGAGGCAGGCCTGGCCGAGCAGGCCCAGCCGGGCGAGTCGGGAAAATTGGGCCAGCCGGTCAAGGATGAGCGGTCAGGCGAATCGGGGCAGTATCACGGCCGAGTTCGCCACCGCGCTGCCGGCCGTTGTGCTCGTGCTGGCCTGCTGCCTGGGCGCAGTGCAGGTCGTCGGGGTGCAGGTGCGGCTGACAGATGCCGCCGCCACCGCGGCGCGGGTCCTGTCCCGCGGCGACAGTGTGGCCCGCGCAGCGGCGCTCGTCGCCGGTGCAGTGTCGGGAGCCGGCCTGGCGGCGGAACGACGCGGCGAATTCGTCTGCGCCCGAGTCACCGCGACCGGCTCTGGTCTGTTCGCGGAGCTCACCCTCGAAGCGCGTTCCTGCGCCCTCGCCGGTGGCCAGTGAGCGCGGGCGGGCGGCGGGACGGGGCCGAGCGGGGGGCAGGCTCGATCCTCGCGATCGCGGTGCTCGGTGCCACCGTGCTGCTGACGACCCTCGTTGTGTCCACCCTCGCGCTGCTCGCGGTCGGCCGGTCCGTCGCGAATGCCGCTGACGCGGCCGCGCTCGCTGCGGCCGACACCGCATCCGGGGCAATCGCGGGCTACCCCTGCCCAGCGGCGGATGCCGTCGCGGCACTCAACGAGGTGGCCGTAACCCGCTGCGCGGTGACCGGGCTGCTCGCATCCGTTTCGGTGAGTCGCACGGTTCTGGGCATCGAGCTCTCGGCGAGCGCCCGGGCCGGGCCGCCGCCGGAGTCTGCACTGCCGGAGGCTGCACCGCCTGAAACTCAGCCCCCCGAAGGCGACACCACCTAAGAGAGCAGAACCTCGAGGTACCGGTACTCGACCGCCGTAGGACGACCGGAGTCGGAGCCCTCGAACTCCCGGCCGGCACCACGCGCATAGAGATATCGTTTGCCAGCGTCGGCCGGAATCTCAATGCGCGGTTGCGGATCGCCCGAATCGAGAAAGGTCGTCGTGATTGTCTTGCCCTGGAGGGGGCCATCCGTCAACATCGCGGTGTATGTGGCCGTCATTGTACCCATGGGTCTATTCTGCACTCTGGTTTACAAACGGCAAGGGGATCGAGCCGACACGCGGCACGCCCAGAGCGAACTGGATGGTCGCTGGGAGTGGCGTGTATGCCAGCGGGACGCGCCGACCGGCACCCGTCGATTAGGCGGGCACTCCATTCCAGTGTGTATGGTGTGCCTTGGCCCATCATTTGGCCACTACCTATAAAGAGGAGTCTGGTGCCAGGCACTAAGAAGCTGGTCATTGTTGAATCACCGACCAAGATGAAGTCGATCGCCGCGTATCTCGGCGACGGCTATGAAGTTTTGTCTTCGGTCGGTCATATTCGCGACTTGATCGAGCCGAAAAACCTGCCGCCGGAACTTAAGAAGGGTGCGCTCGGCCGATTCTCGGTCGATGTGGAAAACGGTTTCGAACCGTACTACGTGGTCTCCGACGCCAAGAAGAAGACCGTCAGCGAACTCAAGCGTGCCCTCAAGAATGCGAACGAACTCTTGCTCGCAACTGATGAGGACCGCGAAGGCGAGGCCATCGCCTGGCACCTGCTGCAGGTGCTGCAGCCCAAGGTTCCGGTCAAGCGCATGGTGTTCCACGAGATCACCAAGGACGCCATCCTCGCTGCCAAGGACAATACTCGCGACCTCGATACCGCCCTCGTCGACGCGCAGGAAACCCGGCGCATCCTCGACCGCATCTACGGCTACGAGATCTCCCCGGTGCTCTGGCGCAAGGTCGGCCCGGGCCTCTCCGCTGGCCGCGTGCAGAGCGCCGCGACCCGCCTCGTCGTCGACCGGGAGAAGGAGCGCCTCGCGTTCGTCTCCGCCGGCTACTGGGATCTGCTGGCGCGACTGGCGGCATCCGCTTCAGAAACAGACCAAGCCTTTGACGCGAAGCTCGTGCGTCTGAACGGTGAGCGCATCGCCACCGGTGGCGATTTCGACGATTCGGGTGCGCTCAAGCCGACCGTGAAGGCCATCACCCTCGACGCGTCCGCTGCTCAGGCACTGACGATCGCTCTGAAGAGCCCGGACGTCAAGCTCGAGGTCACCAAGGTCACTTCCAAGCCGTACCGTCGCAGCCCCGCCGCACCATTCACGACCTCGACCCTGCAGCAGGAAGCTGCGCGAAAGCTGCGCTTCACCGCCCGGCAGACCATGAGCGTCGCGCAGTCGCTGTACGAAAACGGGTACATCACCTATATGCGTACCGACTCGCCGTCGCTCGGGCAGCAGGCTCTCACCGCTGCCCGCACCCAGGCGGCCGCGCTCTACGGCGCTGAAACGGTTCCGGATGCCCCGCGCGCCTACAAGGGCAAGAGCAAGAATGCGCAGGAAGCGCACGAGGCAATTCGCCCCTCCGGCGACACCTTCCGCACCCCGACCTCGCTCGCGTCGAGCCTGCGTGGCAACGACTTCAAGCTCTATGACCTCATCTGGAAGCGCACCGTCGCCTCGCAGATGAAGGACGCCACCGGTTTGACCGCCTCGGTGACCATCGCCGCCGGCCCGACCGGCACGTCGGAGCACCCCGCAGCCTCGGGCGCGCTCGCCGAGTTCTCGGCCAGCGGAACCGTCATCACCTTCCGCGGCTTCATGCTCGCCTACGAAGAGTCCAAGGACGAAGAGCGCAACGCGTCGACGGATGCGACCGATTCCAAGCTGCCGCCACTCGAAGAGGGCCAGACCTTGGCGCTGCTCGACCTCGAGGCCAAGGGCCACGAGACCACCCCGGCCGCCCGCTACACCGAGGCCAGCCTGGTCAAGAAGCTCGAAGAGCTCGGCATTGGCCGCCCCTCGACTTTCGCGTCCATCATCTCGACCATTACGGAGCGTGGCTACGTCACGCCGCGCGGTCAGTCGCTAGTTCCGAACTGGATCGCCTTCTCGGTCGTGCGCCTTCTCGAAGAATTCTTCGGAGACTTGGTCGAATACGACTTCACCGCCGAGATGGAGGACGACCTCGACCGCATCGCCGGCGGCGAAGCCAACCGTCTGGACTGGCTCAACAGCTTCTACTTCGGCAGCGATAAGCATCGCGGCCTGCGCCAGGTCATCGACAACCTCGGTGAGATCGACCCGCGGGTGATCAACTCGGTCACCATCAGCGATGACATCACCCTGCGCATCGGCAAGTACGGCCCCTACCTCGAGGTCATCGACCCCGATGCTGAAGCGGATGCCCCGCCCCGCCGGGTGAACATTCCGCAGGAACTCGCTCCCGACGAGTTGACCGCGGCGAAGGCCCGCGAACTCATCGACGCCCCGGTCGTCACCGACCGTGTGATCGGACTCAACCCGGAGAACGGCAAGGAGATCGTCGCCAAGGATGGCCGCTTCGGCCCGTATGTCACCGAGCTCGCGCCAGCTCCGGACGAGCCGGTTGTTCCGGTCGTCGTGGCTGTTCCCGTGGAAACGATCGACCCCGCAACCGGCGAGGTCACGGTGACTAAGCCGAAGCGCAAGCCGGCCGTCAAGAAGGTGGCCGCTGCTGACAAGCCGCGCACAGCATCCATTTTCAAATCGATGGATCTGGCCACCGTCGACCTGGAAACCGCGCTGCGCCTGCTCGCCCTGCCGCGCATGGTGGGGCTCGACCCGGAGACCGGCACCGAGATTCTGGCCCAGAACGGCAAGTTCGGGCCGTACCTGAAGAAGGGCATCGACACCCGGTCGCTCACGAGCGAAGACCAGATCTTCGACATCGACCTGCCCGGTGCGATCGAGCTGTACGCCCAGCCGAAGTATGGCGCCCGCCGTGCCTCGAGCGCCCTGAAGGAATTCGAAGCGCCCGACCCCGAAAGTGGCAAGGCGATCAAGATCAAGGACGGGCGGTTCGGCGCGTATGTGACCGACGGGGTCACCAACGCGACGATTCCCAAGTCGGAGGACATCGAGGAGATCGACTTCGAGCGGGCCGTGCAGCTGCTCGCTGACAAGCGGGCCAAGGGGCCGGCGGCTCCTCGCAAGAAGGCGCCGGCCAAGAAGGCCGCCGTCAAGAAGCCGGCCGTGAAGAAGGCGCCGACGGCAGCAGCGAAGGCTGCCACCGCCAAGAAGGCTGCTGCGACCCGTGCCGCGAACGCGGCGGCCAAAGCAGCGTTGGCCGGCACACCAGTGGCTCCGGTCAAGAAGGCCGCGGTCAAGAAGCCCGCCGCCAGGAAAGCGCCAGTGAAGAAGTCGGCCAGCTCTGCCGCTGACGCGGTCTCGACCACCACGATTGCGCCGTGACCGGCCTCTTCATCACCCTGGAAGGCGGCGATGGATCAGGCAAGACCACGCAGGCGCTCCTGCTCACCAACTGGCTTGAGGAGCGGGGGCGCACCGTCGTGCGCACCCGCGAGCCCGGCGGAACGGATGTCGGGGTCGCGATTCGCGAGATCGTACTGCACCACCGCGGCGAGGTGGATCCGCGCGCCGAAGCCCTGCTCTACGCCGCAGACCGGGCCCAGCACGTCGGTACGAAGCTGCGGCCGGCGCTCGCCCGCGGCGATGTCATCGTGCAGGACCGCTACCTCGACTCCTCGGTCGCCTACCAGGGAGCGGGCCGGGTGCTCGGCGCCACCGAGGTGCGGGACCTGTCGCTTTGGGCCGCCGAGGGGCTTCTGCCCGATCTGACCGTGCTGCTCGACCTCGACTCGCGCGCCGCCCGGGCCCGCCTCGAAGCCGACGACAAGGTCTTCGACCGGCTCGAGGCCGAGAAGAACGACTTTCACGCCCGCGTGCGCGCCGCTTTTCTCGAGCTGGCCGCTGCCGAGCCCGCCCGGTTTCTGGTAGTGGATGCTGCGGCCCCCGCCGCCGAGGTCGCCGCCATCATCCGAGCTCGAGTTTCCACCCTCCTCTAGCGTTCCGGGCCCGGAACCCGGGCCCGGTTTATAACTGGGCCCACGGTCGGCGCCCGGGCCCCAAACGTGGGCGGGGTGGCAACTCTCTAAGGGATACTGAAGCTATGACCTCGACTGCCTCGTCCGCTGTGCGATCCGGCTGGTCGGTGCGGGTGCGCATCCTCGCCGCCATTCTCGTCGTAGCCGGCCTCGGCCTGGCCGTCGCGGGCGGCACGGCCTATCTCGTGCAACGCGACCGCGCCCTGCGCGACATCGACGCTCGCCTCGCGACGAGCGTCGAGAGCGTGCGCTTCATCGTCACCGGCGTGCCGACTACCAACCTCAACGAGGTCGAGGCATTGCCGGAGGCGTCCGGCGCGAGCTACCCGTCTACCCGGGAGGCATTGCAAGCGGTCATGGCCCGACTCGTTCCGAGCCCCAACGAGAGCACCCTCGGAATCATCGATGGCGTCCCGGCACTGATCCCCGGCACCGAGTTGTCCTTCCACCTGGAGGATGATGCCGGGTTCATCCTGCGCATTCTCGATGAAGTGGCCGGTGTCAATGTCGTGCGCGGCACTGCCGTCTCCGAACTCGGCAACCTGCGGTATATCGCCGCGCCGGTGACGGTGGAGGCTAGCGGGGAAGCGGGAATTTTCGTCACCGCTTTTGATTTGGACGCCGAGCTCGGAGAGTTGACGAGCGCTTTTCGCATCTATGCGGCCGTCGCGGCTGCGGCGCTCGTGGCGGTCGGGCTGGTCGGATGGTTCGTCGCCGGCCGCCTGCTGCGACCGGTGCGCCAGCTGCAGGCCGCCGCGTCGCGGATCACCGCAACCGACCTGCACGAGCGCATCCCGGTGATCGGCCATGACGACATCTCTGAGCTCACCGGAACGGTCAATGACATGCTCGAGCGTCTTGACGAGTCGCTGACCGCGCAGCGACAGCTGCTCGAGGATGTGCGCCACGAGCTCAAGACTCCGATCACCATCGTGCGCGGCCATCTTGAGCTGCTGGATCCGCGCAATCCCGACGATGTCGCATCCGCTCGGGAAATTGCCCTTGACGAACTCGACCGGATGACCGGACTCATCGACGACATCGAGTCGCTCGCCAACGCCCAGCGCGGCAATCTGCAGCGGGTGCCAACGGATGCCGGCGACCTCACCGAGCAGTTCTTCCTCAAGGTTAGTGCGCTGCCCGACCACGTCTGGATTCTGGCCGAGCGCGCGCACGTTGTCGTGCCGGTCGATCCGGCCCGGCTCACTCAGGCGTTCCTGCAGCTGGCGAACAATGCCGCCAAACACTCAGCTTCCGGCACGACCATCGAGATAGGCAGCACCGAACACGCGGAAGCGGTGGAATTCTGGATCCGCGACAGCGGCCCCGGCATTCCGACGGAGGCCAAGGCCCGCATTTTTGAACGGTTCGGCCGTGTCGATTCCGGGCGTGGTGTCGAAGGTTCCGGCCTCGGGCTGCCGATCGTCGACGCTATCGCGCGGGCGCACGGCGGCTATGTCGACCTGGTGACGTCGCCCGACGGATCCCGGTTCGGCATCCTGGTGCCGCGCCGCGCCGTTGATGTGGTGGCCGCGACATGACCAGCATCCTCATCGCGGAGGACGAGGCTCGAATCGCTCTGTTCGTGAGCAAGGGCCTGAGGGCCGCCGGCTATTCCTCGACCGTGGTCGATGACGGGCTCGACGCCGTGAGCTATGCCCAGTCCGGCACCTTCGACCTGCTACTGCTTGACGTCGGACTGCCGAGCATAGATGGCTTCGAGGTGATGAAACGGATCAGGGCCGAACGGCTGCCGCTGCCGATCATCATGTTGACCGCTCGGTCGACGACCAGCGACATGGTCGCCGGCCTCGATGGTGGTGCCGATGACTATCTCGCGAAACCGTTCAAATTTGATGAGCTGCTGGCGCGCATCCGCTTAAGACTGCGAGATGCCGAACAGAGCTCGCCGACGAGGCTGGCCTATGGGGAGCTCGCCCTCGACCTGCGCACCCGCCGTGCAACGGTGGGGGAGCGCACCGTGGAACTGTCGGCCCGGGAGTTTGCCCTCGCTGAAGAGTTTCTGCGGCACCCCGACCAGGTACTCAGCCGTGAGCAGCTGTTGAGCCGGGTATGGGGTTACGACTTCGATCCAGGTTCCAACGTCGTTGACGTGTACGTGCGATATCTTCGGGCGAAGTTCGGGCCGGAACGCATTGAGACGGTGCGCGGCATGGGATATCGGCTCAAGTAATCCCGCTCGGGGAAGCAGAAAGCCCGAGCGCGGGCCCGGGCTTTCTGCTGCTCGTTGTTCGATCTGAGCCGCGACGCTCTGCTTAGTCGACGGACGCGGGGCTCTGCACCGATGCCGGGCTGGCCGGCGAGGCAACCGAGGCGGCAGACACCGGGCTCGCGACGGACGGTGCGGACACCGGGGTCACGACCGAGACGACTGAAACCACCGAAACGGCTGAGACCGCCGACACGACACTCACGGTGCTCGAGCCGCTCGACGAGTCGTTGCTTGTGTCGTTGCTTGAGTTGTCGGATGAGTTGGACGAGGTGTTGGAGGAGTCATCGCTCGAGAGGGACACCGAGTCGTCGAATGTCGAGACACTCGCCGTGCTGAATGGAATCGCCGTGCTCGTCGAGATGGAGCTCACCGGCTGCACACCGATCGAGCTTCCCGAACTGTCCTCAATCTCGAAGGCGTTCGCTGCGGTCACGGCACCGCCGGCGAGCAATCCGATACCGAGTGCGGATCCGGCGCCCATAGCAATCCAACGCTTCTTGGCTGTCATCTTGGGGTTCATGGTGTCTCCTTGTCGTTGGCGGGTCGAGCCTGTGCTCGTCTGCTGTTACTTCAAGATTCCTGCCCCAGTATGAGAAGCCTCGGAGTCCGGCGTGAGAGGACTCTCATCTTGGTCGAAGGCATCCGCTGGTCTCAGGCTGAGGCGGGGTCGACGACGAGTTCGGTGGCCGCGCCGAGCAATGTCGCGCTGTGTGCACCCGGGGTCAACACGTGCCCAAGCAGGTGGGTTGCCGCGATGTACCGCGCCCGGTTGAGAAACTGCTCGCCGCGGCGAGGCCACCGGCTGCGGGCGCGGGCAGCCAGGACGCGGCAGCCTTCGGCGGATTCGGGATTGGAGTGGTCGTCGTGGTGCAGGGCGCTCACGACCAGGTGCGCGTAGAGCGCAGCGGCATCGTCGGCCGGGTCGCCGAGCCCGGCCGTGTCGATGTCGAGCACGCCGGAGATGCGTGGGGAGTCGAGAGTGTCGGGGTCCAGAAAGATCTGCCCCAGGTGCAGGTCGCCGTGCACGGTGACGGGGGCGGCGGGAATCGCGGCCGCGCGCATCCGTTCTATGGCAGCGCCGAGGGCGGTGATCCTGGGCGATTCGGCCGGCAGCAGAGAACCGGTCCGCTGCACGTACCAGGGCAGGCGTGCTGACAGCGACACTCGTGCTGGGCCGGAACTCTCGATCAGGCCGATTTCTGTTGTGATCCGATCGAGCTCGTCGAGGAAAGGTTCGGGCGAGAATTGCGCGACCACCTGGCTCGCTTCGACACCGTGAACGGACTCCAGGGCGATGAATCCGTCGGCGCTCCAGCCGCGGCTGCGCGGTACCGGAACGCCGGCGGCTCCCCAGAACACGTGGCGAGCATGAAGCGGCCCTGCGGCGGCCGGGCGAACGACTTTGAAATACACCGTGAACTCGGGAGCGACCATACGCACAACGGCGCGTTTTCCTGGCCGATAGGCCGCGATGGTGACGACGAGGCTGCTCGCGTGCAGGCCGAGCCGGGCGAGCAGAACCTGTGCGGCGTCCGGGTAGACCGCCGCGGCCAGGGCCGGCAGCTCGGGATCGTTCGGGTACAGCCAAGCGGCCACGGTATCGCCGGTTTGCTCGTCACGGAAGGCGAGCACGCCGGGCCGGTCACGTTTGGTCGGATTCGATTCGAGGTAGACGGTGTGGGACTCGGTCGTCTGGGTGCCGGGATCCAGCTCGATCGTGTACCCGGCAGTGAAGCCGCGAGCGGTCGTTTCGATGCTGAACCGGTGCAGCCGTACCAGGGTCATTCCGAGCGACTCTGCGACGGCCTCGAGAATCTCCGGCGCCTGTTCCAGCGGACGCGACCCGCCGGGTTCAGTCGTCGTCAACGTCAACGTCAACGTCAACGTCAACGTCAACGTCAACGTCAACGTCAACGTCGTCGTCGTCGTCGTCGTCAACGTCGTCGTCAACGTTGTCTGCGTTGTCTACGTCGTCCACGTTGTCTACGACGTCTACGACGTCAATTTCGTCAACGTCAACGTCGTCGTCGATGGTCTGTGATCCGGCCGGGGGAACAGCGACGGGCGGGGCGACCGGAACATCAGCGGTGGCGGTCGAAGTGGGCGTGGGCGTCGATGCGATTTTGGGCGTGGTATCCGCATCGGTCGTGCTCGAGTCAGAGTCGGTTCCCACGGGATCGATTCGCTGAACCAGCCCGGGCTGGTCGGTGATAGTGAGAGCGGACGTCATCGCGACGGCACCCGCCGATCCGGCGCCGAGGGCGGCCACAATCGCGGCACCGAGCGCCACCTTCCAGAAAGTCTGCATTGTTCTAGTCTGGGGCCTCGACGAAGGTTCTCACGCAGAGCAGCATGAGAGGGTTCTCATCTTGAGTCGGTCGTGACCTCGTGGCTTCCGCAACCGGGCCCAGGATCTACCAGTCGCCCAACTTCCGGGCCCGGGCCCGGGCCCGAGCGCGCGCACGCGGGCGCGGGCGGTGTCGGTGGGGCGGGTTACCCTTGACTCATGGCAGTGTGGGACAACCTAACGGGACAGGCCGACGCAATCGCCATCTTCAGGGCGGCGGCGCAGCGGGTGCCCTCCGCCAGTGACAGCAGCAGCTCCGCCGAGTCCAACTCGATGACGCACGCCTGGCTCATCACCGGGCCACCCGGGTCCGGCCGCTCGAACCTCGCATTCGCCTTCGCCGCAGCCCTGCTCAGCCCGGGCACCCCCGCCGAAGACCTCGCCGCGGCCCGCCAGGTCGCGGCCCGCACCCATCCAGACCTCAGCGTGCTCGCCACCGAGGGTGTCATCATCAAAATGGAATCCGTCAAGGAAGCCGTCGCCCGCTCGCAGTACTCGCCCTCGGTCGGCCGCTACCGCGTCGTCGTGGTCGAAGACGCCGACCGCATGGTCGAGCGCACCTCCAACGTGCTGCTGAAAGCCCTCGAAGAGCCGCCCGAACGCACCGTGTGGATTCTGTGCGCGCCCAGCGAGGCCGACCTGCTCCCCACCATCCGCTCACGCGTACGCACCGTGCGCCTGCGCATGCCAAGCGTCGCCGACGTGGCCGACCTGCTGGTGCGCCGCAACGGTGTCGACCCGGTCATCGCCGAACTCAGCGCCCGCCTCGCCCAGAGCCACATCGGCATGGCCAAGCGGCTCGCCACCAATGCCGACGCCCGGGCCAGACGCGAGGAAACCCTGCGCACGGCCCTCGGCATCCGTTCGGTGTCATCGGCCGTCAACGCTGCCGCGCGGCTGCTTGCCATCGCCGGCGACGACGCCAAGGCCATCACCCTCGAGCTGGATGCCGCCGAGCGCGACGGCATGCTGCGCTCTCTCGGGGTCGAGGCTGGCCAGTCGGTACCGCCGGGGCTGCGCAGCCAGATCAAGGCCCTCGAAGACGACCAGAAGCGTCGGGCCGTGCGCAGCCTGCGCGACGGCATCGACCGCATCCTGGTCGACCTCGCCTCGCTCTACCGTGACGTGATGATGGTGCAGCTGGGCCGGGACCAAGCGGTGATCAATCTCGAGCTGCTCGCCGAACTGCGCACCGCGAGTGCGGCCAGCGCTCCGGCGGCCACCGTCGCCACCATGGACGCGATCGCCGTGGCCCGCCAGCGTATCCAGGGCAACGTCGCGCCCGCGCTCGCGCTCGAGGCGATGCTGGTGTCGGCGATCCGCCGCCCCAAGTGACGTCGAAACCAGTGACGTCGAAACCAGTGACGTCGAAACCAGTGACGTCGAAACCAGTGACACAGCGGCGTCCCCCACAGGGACTCCCAGCCGCTTTCGGTAGCGTGAGCCGCAGCATCCGCTTCAGGAAAGAGGAAATCCGTTGAACCGTAGTATCCGCGCACTGAGCGCCACGGCCGCCGCACTGGCGCTCACGCTTATTTTGAGCGGATGCTCCGCCTGGTTTGCGACGGATGCTGGCCCGGCCGAGTCCACGCCTACCGGCGAACAGGTTGACAGCGACCTCGCCCCGTTCTACAGCCAGGTGCTGCAGTGGGACGGCTGCGGCGACGGCCTGCAGTGTGCGGAGGCGTCCGCCCCGCTCTCCTATGGCGATCCGGCCGCCGGGGAGATCTCGCTCGCCCTCGTGCGCCACGTGGCCACCGGGAACGATCGCATTGGTTCCCTGCTGGTGAACCCCGGCGGACCCGGCGGTTCCGGCTACGATTTTGTCGCGGATTCCCTCGACTACGCCACCGACAAAAAACTGCAGGCGAGCTTCGATATCGTCGGATTCGACCCGCGCGGGGTGGGCCGTTCTTCGGCGGTGTCCTGCTACGACTCCGCCGAGATGGACGAGTACCTGTATGGGCTGACCGAGGCGAAACGCGGCACGGATGCCTGGATCGCGCAGCTTGCAGCTTCGTCCGACGCCTTCGCAGCGGCCTGCGCCGACGAGACCGGTCCGCTCCTCGGCACCGTCGACACGCAGAGCGCCGCCCGTGACCTCGATCTGCTGCGCGCCGCCCTCGGCGATACTGAGCTTAATTTTCTCGGCTACTCCTACGGCACCTTTCTCGGCGCCACCTATGCCGAGCTCTTTCCCGAGAAGGTCGGGCGCTTCGTGCTCGACGGGGCCGTCGACCCGTCGACGAGCAACTTCGAGGTCACCAAGAGCCAGGCGGTGGGCTTTGAAAATGCGCTGCGCGCCTACCTCGCCGACTGTGTGACGGGGGAGGACTGCCCGTTCCGGGGCAGTGTTGACAACGCTCTGACGACAATCGGGGCGCTCATGGCGTCGGTTGACGCGAGCCCGATCACGGCAACGGATGGCCGTCAGCTCGGCGCGAGCGCGCTGCTCACGGCGATCATCTATCCGCTTTATCAGGCCACGGCGTGGCCGCAGCTCAGCGTCATGTTCGACTCCGTCATGCACGGCAGCGCCGACGGCGCCTTTCAGTTCGCCGACGCCTACAACGGCCGGGATGCCGACGGTAACTATTCCGACAACTCGACCGAGTCATTCATGGCCATCAACTGCATCGACTACGCCTACAACGCCGACCCGGCGTCGATGCGCGCCCAGGCCGCCGAACTCGCCGAAGCTGCCCCGGTGATCGGCCCGTACATGAGCTTCGGCGACATCGGGTGCGCCAACTGGCCATACACGTTCACCGGCGAACGCGACGAGATCCACGCGGCGGGCGCGGCGCCGATTCTGGTCGTCGGCACCACCAATGACCCGGCGACCCCTTACGTTTGGGCGCAGCAGCTGGCCGAGCAGCTCGACAGCGGCACCCTGGTGACCTACACCGGTGAAGGTCACACCGCCTACAACAAGTCGAATTCCTGCGTGAATGATGCGGTCGACTCCTATCTCGTCGACGGAATCGTGCCGGCCGCCGACCCGCAGTGCTAACCACTCAAGGGCGTTCGAGCGCTGTGGAACAATTGGGGCATGTCGATCGAAACGGAACAGCCGGGCCTGCGTGAGCGCAAGCGCCTCACCACTCGGCGAGCCATCCAACACGCCGTGCTGACCCTGTCCCGCGAGCGCGGCATTGAGCACGTCACGGTCGAGGACATCAGCCGCCTCGCCAATATCTCGCCGCGCACCTTTTTCAACTATTTCCCTTCGAAAGACGCCGCCCTAATTGGGGACGCGCCCGGAATGGCATCCGCTGAAGATATAGAAATCTTTGTCGCGGCTGGCCCGAGCAGCGACGTGCTCGCCGATCTGGCCCTGCTGCTCGCCAAGAGTCTGCAGCGCACCGAGGCCGACCGGGAGATTCACCAACTGCGCCGCACGATTATGAAGGAGAACGCCTACCTGTTCGGTATGCGCATGGCGACCCTGCGCGACTTCGAGGACCAGCTGCAGCAGATTATCGAGCGCCGTTTCAGAGCGGATGCCCCGGAGCGAGCCGAGGACCCGGCCGAGCTGAATCAGCGGGCCCTGTTGTTCACGCTCGTAGCCGTCGCGGCGATCCGTCATGCCTGGCGGGTCTGGGCGGAAGGCGACGATGTGGCCCCGCTTTCGGAGTGCGTGAACGCCTCATTCGCCGAGGTGTACAGAATCACTCGTAGAAACGACTAGGCTTGGCTGCTGTGTCACCGACTGCTTTTCGAGGTGATCTGGTAACGCCGCCTTAGCTCAGTTGGTAGAGCATCTCACTCGTAATGAGAAGGTCGTCAGTTCGATTCTGACAGGCGGCTCCACTAAATATGCTGGTCAGATAGGGTTTCTGAAACCAGCTCAGCGGTATGTTTCGCCGAATTTGCTGGATTTGCCCACAATTTGCCCACATTTGTTTTAAGTGCGCGGTTATTGAGGGCGTCTGCAACGGCGTCTAAATCGTCTTCGAAGAGGTCGCTGTAGACATCCAAAGTCATCGCTGCTGAGGCATGTCCGAGCATTCGCTGCACCGACAAAACGCTCGCGCCTGACGAAATTGCCAACGACGCCGCGGTATGCCGCAGCGAGTGCGGGGTGATCGCGGGCAGGTTTGGATGACGACGCCTGAGCTCGGTGACGGCCGCAGTGAAGGTACGACGCCGAAAGTTGCCACTTCGGAGTACGTCGCCATCCGGGGAGGTGAACACCAGTTCTTCCCGAGACTTGCCTGCGCACTGGACCTGGAGCATTTCGGTCAAGAACGCCGGAAACGGTACTGACCGTCGCTCGTGGTTCTTCGGGGTGCCCCAGAGGATGGCTCCCGTTGGCTCTGTAACGGCTTCAGCTACGTCCAGGCGTCGGCGTCCCAAGTCGAGCCTTTTGATCTTCAAGGCCGCCATCTCGCCCCATCGGAGGCCCGTATAAGCCAGCAGGTAGATCACTGTCGAAGAGGGCGCGCAGAGCGCGGCCAGCTCATCGACTTGTTCGGGTGTCAGATAGCCCCGGTCGCCTTCAGCGACGCGGGGGAGGCGCACTCCGTCACACGGATTGCGTGGGATGCGGCGATCCCGGACGGCGTATTTCATGACGCCGGACAGCACGACGTGAATCTTGCGCACGCTCGAGGGGGCCAGGGAATCGCTGAGCTCGGTGACCCAAGCCTGCACTGCGGTGTGGGTCACATCGATGAGGGCGACCCGGCCCCATCGGGGAAGAATGTGCTTCTTGAGAATCCACGCATACGCGCCGCGAGTAGTCGGCTTGAGATTTGAGTGGGCGCTCAGCCAGACCTGCGACCAGGCGTTGACGGAGATGCGCGCCAAGGTTGGATCGATCCATTCGCCTTTGTCCTTCGCGACGGAAACACTAGCCAGATACCGCTCAGCTTCACGCTTGCTGGTGAAGCCACGCTTGTCCGTCTGTCGACGGTCCGGCGTTCGATACCGCACCCGATATCGACGTCCGTTCGCCGACTGGTACGCGGAAATTGTTGCCATGAGTTCACCTCGGATTCTCCGCCGAGACTGCGCCCGACTGGTCGGAACTTATCGTTGCTGATCCAATGTTGCATCCAGCCACCGACACTCCGTTGCGGCGGCTAGTCCGCCCAGCCTTCAAGGTCCCAGCCGGCCGAGGCAAGGTAGGACGTGAGCTGGGCGATGCGCTGGACGGCACCCTCGAGGCGATCCTTGGTCGTGTCCCCGGCGTGGTCGCCTCCGCTTGAGTCAATCGCAGCATTGAGTTTAGCTGCCAGACGCCCGCGTTCACGGATCTGTTCGTGGAGTTCGCGCATGGTCGTGCAGCTGGGTGCGTTCGGCGCGGTCGGCGAGGGTGTTCCAGTCGTAGGCGCCGTTGGGCTCACCCGAGATCCAGGCATCGAACTGGACCACAGTCATGTCATCGAAGCTCGAGCTGACGTTGGCGATGTCGAGCCGGACCGATGATGTGGCGATCGGGGCGAGCAGGAAAATCGGCGTAACGCGGAAGGCCTGGGCGATGGTGAGCAGTTGGCTGACGAGAAGGTCGTCTTTTGCGGCCGGCTTCGATATTCTGCACGATCGATTCGGTGACATTGTTACCCGGGATGAGTTCTGCCAGAGCTCTCGCCCAACGGATGCCATGCTGCTTGCGAATCGCTTGAATGCGTTCGCCGATCCCAACCTGCGCCAGATAGTTCGTCACGCGCACAGAGTACAACTCGAGGCCGACACCTCGACGGCTCACACGCGGACGACAGTTATTCGGCCCGGGCTCAGCGGTCTACTTGGCCCATCCTTCGAGGTCCCAGCCCGCGTCGGTGAGATAGCTGCTGAGTTGTTCGATGCGCCGGTTTGCCTCGGCAAGTCGTTCCTGCGTGGTATCCCAGATCGCGGGGTCCGTGCTGACCTCACCCGGCGGCGTAAGTTCTGCCTCGATGGCCAAGTTGGTGGTGAGACGGCGGCGTTCGCTCAGGCTGGCAATGAGCTGGCGCGTGGCCTCGAGCTGCGAGCGTTCCGTGCGTTCGGTGAGGTCGCGCCACCGGTAGGTGCCATTCGTTTCCCCGGAGATCCAGGCATCGAATTCAGCGACGGTCATTCCCTTGAAGGTATCGCTGAGGTTGACCAGGTCGAGCGGGTCATGCGGGCGCCCGATTGGTGCCAGGAGAAAAACCGGTGGAACGCGAAGTGCGTGGGAGATGTTCAGGAGTTGGCTGACCGAGAGGTCCTGTTTGCGGCCGGCTTCGAGGTTTTGCAGGATCGCCTCGGTGACGTTGCCGCCGGGCATGAGGTCGGCGAGGTCCTTGGCGGAGCGGATGCCGTGCCGTTTCCGGATGGCCTGGATCCGCTCGCCAATTCCGGACTGCCTCACAAAACTTGTCATGTCGACACCGTACAGGGATTGACACTTGTCAAACAGTCAAAAACGTTTTATTGTGATCGCAACACGAGATAACGAGTGTCTCGTGTCAACGAAGGGAAGTAGTGATGAGTGAAGAATTCGTTCTCCCGATTGTCGCGGCGGAACTGACGGGCCTAACAGTCGGCGGTCTGGCTCAGCTGCGTTATAACGGACGCGGGCCCCGGTTCTACAAGCCAACCCCGAAGAAGGTTCTTTACAAGAGGTCCGAAATCATCGCCTGGATCGAGGCGAGCGCCCAAGTGCAAACCGGCGAACCCGCCCTCGTGACACGGTGAGGCCGCTCCTCCTGCTGCCAGCGCCGAAACGGCGGGCCGGCGGCAGGCCAAAGAAAAAGCCCCGGGTTGCACCCCGGGGCAAAGATCGAACACCCTCAAAGGATCTGATCTATGACCAGAATACTAAAATTCTGCCATCTCGCAACGCCTCGCACCCGACCCGGTGGGTGAGAGCAGCGTGGGCCTATACGCGGCCAAGGGCGCCGTTCTTGTGGCTGCGCGTTTGGGTCTCGGGCACGCGGCGACCCGGTTGCTGCTGCACATGGCACTGGAAAGCTGGGACGACACCGACAACCCCGGCAATCAACCGCCGCGCCGATACTTCGCATCCCGCGAATCATCGGCGATCGCCCTGGGCTATCTGGCTCCTGACAACGGATCAGAATCGGCACATCATTCGGTCAAGCGGGCGATTGCAGAACTCGTCGCCAGCGGCGCGATCGAGAGAGTCAGCTCCGGCAGTCGAGGCCACAATGCCGAGTTCAATCTGCTCGTCGACAGCGCGAAACCGGGCGGTCACCGACGATACGAAACCAACGTCATTCCGATGCTTCGGCGCGGAGGTTTGGGGGCCGGTGAACGGCCCCCGTAGGGGGCCGTTTAGCGTACCGATAGGGGGCCAGATCTGGCCCTATAGGGGGCCGGTGATCGGCCCCCCTAACAGTACTAACAGGACAAACAAAACATTAACAGTACGCGCGCGCGAAAAACGCCTGTGGATAACTTGCCAAAACGGCCGCCGAATGCCGCCCGATCGCGGCCACAATCGGCGCGCATCGCCACCGCGTGAACACAATTTGTGACCTGTCCGACCGACCACAATAGATCGCTGTGCGCCTACCGTTTCCAGATTCTCAGACGCGGTCGCAGGCTCCCTCACTTCGTCTGAGATTCTGTGCACTCGCGGAGCTCCCGCTCGCTATCGAATTTTCTCGCCGGAAGGCACCAGAAACAGTTGGTCGAAGAACCCAAGGCCAACGACACCCACCGCACGTCAACGCAGCACTCATCGAAGGAGAAGCACTCATGACCACACGCACCATCATCGGCAACCTGGCTCTCGACCCCGAAGTCGTCACTGCCGGCAGCATCCAGATCACCAAGCTGCGCGTCATCGAAAACACCGGCGAATACCGGGGCGGCAAATGGCTCGCCCACGACGCCGCCACAACACATTTCGTGGAAGCCAAGTTCGAGCTCGGCCAGAACGTCGCCGCCACCCTGCACAAGGGCGACCCCGTGATCGTCGTTGGCCGCGAGCACACCGACAGCTGGGGCGACGAGCAAGCACGCCAATACGGCCGCGTCATTGACGCCGACAACGTCGGCCCCGACCTCAACCGGGCCGTCGCCACCGTTCGCCGTAACTCCAAGCCTGACACCGAATAGCCATCCCGGGTGGGCCGCACGCGCGGCCCACCCACACAACCTCGTGAAAGGAGCACCACCATGAACGACCACGACAGCGAATTGATCAGCCGGGCGAACGAGCTCGCCGACATCGCACGCAGCTTGGCGCACGCGACTCGGGCGATCGACCGGCCCTACGACTCGTACCTGCTGCTCGGATGCCTGACCGCCACGCAGCGCTCGCTGGGCCAGGTCTACGACCAGCTCGCCAACTGGCACGGCAACGTCATCGACGGCGTCCAGTGCAACGGTGAAGACGGCTGCGGCGCCGGCTGCGCACCCGGAGTCGCCCGTGCGGAACTCGGCCTCCGCGACGCCGCTCAATTCGCCGGCATCGTCGAGGACGCCCTCCTGCAAGCTCACAACGCCAACAGCGTCGTCCGCTGGTTCGACGGCGTTTAGTCGGATGTCATGGCGTCGAGGAAGGGTTTCCGTATCGGATCACCGACCTTGCCCCTGAGAGGGTGTGCACACCGATAGCTTGGTCGCGTAGGCCAAAGTAGGTTCCCCGACTATTGCGCCTTGGGACGTTTCCCTTGGATGTAGGAGTCAACAGGCGGGCGTGAATCGAGCCAAGGCCAGTCGTCTTCACGTGGGAAGGGCGCTAAGACCTTGAGGATTTTGGGGAGGCCGAGTTCCGTGCGCATGGCATCTCGAAGAACGTGAATGAGGTCGCGTGTCTGAAACCATACGGGGTAATAGTCATCGAAGTTCAGTCTCAACTCGATCGGTGCGGTCACGGCGAGGAGTGCACCAGAGACACGATCCGCGAGATCCACTACTTCGGGCGAGGCAAGTAGTTCGACTTCACCGAGCAGCGGCTGCAAGGAGGTCTCCCACATCCTCGTGTACTCGTATAAGTCGGCGAGGATCAACTCGTCATCTGCGCTGATCGGCCTCGATTCAGTGGGCAGAAATATCCCAATCGTGTCGATCTCCATGTGCAGAGATTCTGACATTGCAAGAAATTTTGCGTACGCAGTTCGTCGATCCGCCAGCCACCGTCTTTCATCTTCGGCGGTCAACCTCCGCCTTTCTGCTCCGCGGCCGAGCAAGCCAGTGAGGAGGGCGCCACCGACACCGCCAGCCAAGGCGAATCCTCCGGCAAGTAGGGCTATTGAAAGATCTAGGTCCACAGGATGAGCGTATACGCCAGTCAATGACGTCAACCCTCGGGCCGTAACGTCTGCCGTTGATCCAGGCGGAGTGAGCCGAGTCGAGGTAGCGACGTTCATGAGGCACTTGGTGGACGGCGTTGAGACCGTACGGAGTCAAACCTAATAGTGGCTGGCAGGTATTCGTTTGCCTATTCACTGGCAGCGAATAGGTAAACGAATAGGTATGGGGTCTCTTTCCCTGCCCCACCGCCGCCCCCTCGCTGCGCTTACTTCCCAACCTCCCACACCCATCGTTCCTCAGTGTGTAGGAGGTTGGGAAGTAAAGGGGTGGTGGTGGGACAGGGAAAGAGAAGAAAAGAGTAGAAGAAAAAAACAGAGGTACAAAACACAAAAGAAGAAAACTGAAAAGAAAAAAAGAGGGAGAACAAGAAGAGAAGACAGAGAAGAAGTGAAAAAAGTGACGAGAAAAGCTAGGGAAAGCCGGCAGAAAATGTGGGAGCCGACGGCAGGAAGTAGGAAGCAATTGGGTAAGAAAAACGACGAGCAGAAGCGGTGAGGTCGATGAGTTGAAGTGGACGATGTGCGGTGTGGCATGCGGGGCTGTGTCGGTGGCTGGGTGCAGAATCGTGTTGGAAAGCTGAAACGTTGTCAGTTCGGAGGCTGAGTGATGGTGCAGGTGACGGAGCGCGACGAGGCACTTTTGGCGTGGTTGGACGTTGTTCGGCTCGCCGATATGGACGCCGTGCGGTGGGCGTTGGGCGCCCTGTCGGGTGCTGGTGAACCGGTGTCATTGCGCCGGGCGCAGCAGTGGGCGGCGCGGATGATCGGGACTGGATTGCTGGACCGGGGCCGGGTGGCGTATCGGGACGGGTCGATAGTGTGGGCCACGTATCTGGCGATTGGGAAGCCGGCGCCGAATCTGTTTCGGCAGACGACCCGGCATGAGGTAGCGGTCGCGACAGTGTCGGCGCGCTATCTGGCGCAGGGGTTCACGTGGCGGCGGGATCGCAAACCGAACAGCGTGCGCGAGCATCAGGCCGATGGGGTGGCCGAGCGTGACGGGGTTGTCGAGTTGGTGGAGGTGGAGTTGACGCCGAAGACGTGGCAGTGGTATCAGTCGATTTGTCAGAGCCACGCGTATCGCTTGGCGCATGAGGGGATTGATCGGATCGCGTATTTCTGCACGGCGGACGCTGATCGGGCGGTGACGCGGGAGGCTGACAAGCACCTGGTCCGCACCGACCGTCCCCGTTTCGTTTCCCAACACTCCCTCGACGCACGCGGGTACTGGACCGGCGACGAGCTGGGCGCCGGCGCCCACGCGACTGCACACGGAAGAGCCACCCTTTTGGTCGAGCTCGAGAGCACCAGCGAGTGGGGCGAATCCACGCAGGTCCACGCATGAGCGACACGGCCGCTCCGATAGAGACGGACGCCACCAGCGACACGATCGCGCGGCTGCTCGGCGCCGCGTTCGCGGTCGTCATGGTCTTGATTGCGTTGCCGCTGGTCGTGCCGGTCGTGGTGAGCCGGATTGCCGGCGACGTTATCGCGACGAAGACCCGGTTCTGGGTGGTGTGGCGGTGGCAGTGGACAGTCAACACCGTCGGCATCCTCCTCGTAGCCGCGCTCCTCACGTGGGAGGCAATCCTGCTGGCGGACTGGATCCGTTCGGGGGCCGCGACCGAGTTCTTTGACGACGCTGAGTGGTGGGCGCAGCTTTGGCCGATGTTTGGTCTTTGGGTGGTGGCGAATTTCTTTGCCGGTGTGCTGTTGCTGCCGGCAGCGTGGTCGTTGCGGCGGCGGAAGATCGCCGAGCAGGTGCGGTCCCGGCGAGTATCGAACGTGGTGCGGCAGGAGAAGATTGAGACCGCACGCAAACGTGCCGCCGACAGCAGCGTGGCCCGCCGCATCGGCGTGCGCCTCGAAGCCGAGACAGGCCGCATCGTCGGCACCACTCGCCAAGCGGTCACCGTACCGCTGGCTGTGGGAGATCAGCGGCAGGCGTTCGGGGTGACGAGCCGGGTGACAGTTCGGACCCTTGCTGACCGCTTCTATGACATGCGCCGCGTGCGCGACTGGGTCGATGCCACCGGCAAATATCTGGTGCTGCCGCCGACGGCATCGTCGGTGCGGGCACTGATCATCGCTGAGTCCGGCAGCGGCAAAACCGTCCTGATCAACGGACTCGTGCTGTGTGCATTGGAATACGGGTGGCCCGTGTTCGTTATAGACGCGAAAGGTGACCCGGCTGACGCCGAGAATCTGGTCGCCGTGGCGCAGACTTACGGCCGGACGGCGACAACCGGCGGTACGTGGAACCTGTTCAACGGCACCGGCGACCAGATCACGGCGAAGCTGATGCGACTGATGCCTGTCCCTGATGGTGCCAACCAGCATTATCTCGATGAGATTCGTGGGGTGCTGCAAATGGTGCAAGGCAGGTCTCCGCTGCGCAGCATCGCCGACCTGCGCGAGCGGCTGACGTATCCAGCCCGGTTCGTTGACGACACAGACGACCTGCCGCTGATCAACAAGCGTGTGGAGCGAGACGGGTCGACCGCGGGAGCACGGGCGTTGCAGAGCCTGCTTGTGGCGCTGCGGCCGATGCAACGCTGGATCGGCCAGGACGGCTGGTCTTACAACGCGCCGAAAGCTGACGTGACGGTCATTCCGCTGTCGCCGGTTGACGATGCTCAGGCGCGGCTGGGTGATCTGCTCCTGCTGGACTTGCGGAACTTTCTCGCCTCCCGGTTGGAGCGGCGCGACAAGTCCCCGGTGGTCGTCATCGTTGACGAGTTCCCCCAGCTGGTGACGGGTGCGCAGGACCCGGGCGATACCGCGGGGAGTTTGTTTGAGACGGCGCGCAGCGCCGGCGTCGGCCTAGTCCTCGCGACGCAGAGCCCGGCCGGTCTGTCTAACGATGAGGTCCGCCGGCGCCGTGCACTCACGAGTGGCGCGGCGCTGATCTTTGGCCGGTCCAAAGACCCGGAAGAGGTGGTGAAATATGCCGGGACGGTGATGCGGATGGAATCCGCCGGCCGCGCCACCGGCGAAGAGCTCGGCAGCGCCCGCGCCCAACACACCTACGTCATCCCTCCGCAAGACGTGCGGGAAGCCGCGGACGGAGCGTTCTGGATCGTGCAGGGCGGCGCGATCGCTCCGTTCCGAGCACTGCCCAACCGGCAACTGCAGACACCAGCATCCGCGCCGCTCACGCCGGTGTTGGTGCCGGCTGATGTCGAGCGTGGTCGTGACGAGGAGGTCGTGCGGCTCGACGTCGTCGAAATGGATGAATCCGGGAGCGCCGCCTGACCGATGCGGGCGGCGCTCCCGCCAGGGTCAGAGTCGGTCGGCGTCGTCAATGGTGGCGACAAGTTGGGCGCCGAACTGACGGATGAGCCGGTCGCATCCCGCGTTAGACACGGTCGAAGTCCTCCCGGGCACGGCGCCGCACGGTCGGCCGAGTGCGATGGCGGTCTCCGCGGTGTGGAGGTGCCCGGACTCGTGCTCCGCTTCGACAATGATGGTCTTGGTTGTGAGCGCCGCGAGGAGTCGGTTGCCACGTTGGAACCGCCACGCCGAGGACATTTGTCCCGGTGGAATTTCACTCACGACAACACCGCGCGTCGCGACCCCGTCGACCAGCTCCACGTTTTCCGCAGGGCAAGTGTCGTCCATGCCCATGGGGAGAACAACCACGTTGCGGCCCGCGAATGCCCGACCGGTGGAGAGGACGGCAGCGTCGATGCCGCGAGCGGCGCCGGAGGCAATTGCCCAGCCGCGCTCGATCAGGCCGGAGGCCAGGTCCACACATACGTGCCTGCCGTACGGGGTCGCAAACTGCGTGCCCGTCAACGCCACGCTCGGCGCGCTCAGAAGTGCAGCGTCCCCGCGCACCCAGAGAGCAAAAGGTCCTGTCTCTCCGAGATTGGCAACGGACGCCGGCCAGTTCGGGTGTGATGGCGTGAGCAACTCGTACCCGCCTGCGACGGTGAGGCGGATCGTGTCGACGACCCGGCCAACCGAGTACCGAGGCAAGACTGATGCTCGCAGCTGCGCGAGGGTCCCGTCTTGGCTGGCCGCAGTATCGCCGTTGAGGTTGAGGAGGGCGTTCAGGGCTGCTTCGGCCCCATACCGTGCGATGAGTGCGCCGACGTGGGGGTCGCCGGGTTCGGCGATGGTGGCCCAGGCGGTGCGTGCGATGGTGTCGTGGCTGATGGGACTGCTCACGGTGGTGTCGGTGCTGATGGTCTCGATAACCGCAGCGATGGTCATGATGGTGGCTCCCTCTCCTGGACCGAATATTTTGTTTGCCTTCCGGCGAGAGAAATCGATAGCGAGCGGGAGAGCTGTAGTGCCCAGAATCTCAGGCGAAATAAGGGAGCCTGCGACCGCGTCTGAGAATCTGGGAACGCAAGCGCGAAGCGAGCTACGATGACCGGCCGGAAAGGTCAAACAAGCCCGTGAAAAACAGGCCGCGGATGCGGCTCAAAATATGAGGTTCGCAGCGGCGCCAGCCGCTTCCAAATAGGTCCTTGCGCGGTCCGGCGATTACCGCCCGCCGGCAGCGAGGTTGAACAACCAAGCGCACTGGGCGGTCGTTGTGGCCGAGATTTTTGAAGGTATTTTTTGTCTTCTGGGGGTGTGTCACCACCAATGTCAGAGGTGAGCATTACTCTCGACGTAGACGGCAACGACGCCGCACAGAAAGGGAATCATGACGGTGCACTCCCGATCCGCTCGAACGGATACGACAGCATGGCTGGCAGGAATATGCCCGGCTGTTGCCACAATCCGCCGACGCCCGGCCAGCCCCGTTACTGATTCCAATCGCTGTGTCGTTGTGGTGATTGACGAGCACCGTATGGGGTCCTAGAGAGGGAAATTTGCTTGTGTCCAGTCAGAATCAGGCAACAACACCGACCACGAACCAGCACACTGACCCGCCTGTGAGTACCGCGTTTCGCGGTGCGTCACGTGCCCAGGGCTACATCGAAGCGGATGCCCCCACCCCCGAACGCCCCGTCGCCCCGCTTCCGGAACGCCAAGCCGTCGACGAGACTGTTGCACCGTCCAGCGCGACACCGCAGCGGCCAGCAGGAATCCCGTCTGAGCCGGCTCTGGCCGATCTGTTTGGCGGTTCCGATCACGACCTCGGACTGCTCTCCACAGCCCCGCAGGCGCAGGGTGCGCAGCGCGGCCTGCGCGGCGTGCTGTCGCGCCTTGGGTTCTCGATGACGCCCGGACCGGCGGAGTTGGCCGAGCGCGAACAGACCGAAGCGTTGCGCCGCGATGAGGAAACGATCCGGCAGGCAACATGGACCCGTGCGGTGAGCGTGTTGGTCGCGAATCAGAAGGGCGGCGTCGGGAAGACGCCGTCGGCGATCATCGCCGGCGGAGTCCTCGCCGCAGCGCGCGGCGGATCGGTGTGCATCCTCGAGGTATCCGACGACCCCGGCGCGCTGTCGTTCCGGGCGGAAGGGAACCCGGCCCGCGGCATGGGAGAACTCGTCCGCGACGTCGACACGATCAGTAGCGCCGGGCAGCTCGCCGGCTACACAGCCCCGCAAACCTCGTTCGCGTCCGTGATCGGTACCGTCCGTCGCCGGCCGCGCCTCACCCATGACGATGTGGTGGCCGTTGCGGCGGTCGTCGACCAGTACTACGGCATCCGCATTATGGACAGCGGCAACCAGCCCTCCTCGTCCGCATTTCAGGGCGCCGTCCATACCGCCGATGCGTTGGTTATCCCGGTGTTCAACGCCGGGGACGCGGTGTTGGAAGCGGTCGCGCTGCTCGATGTACTCCGGTCGGCCGGCGGCAAGGCGGCGAGCTTGGCCGACCATGCCACGATCCTGCGGCTGACCGACGGCCGGCCGGAGAACAGGCAGGTCGTCGACCGCGTCGACCAGATCATCGCCGACGCTGGCGTCGAGCAGGTGTTCACCATCCCGTATGACCCGCACATCGCCGAGCGCGGGCAGATTACCCTCGATCACCTCGCCCCACAGACGCGGCGGGCGTTTGCCGCAGCGGTCGCGGGCGTCGTGCGCACCCTGCAAGCCACCGTCCGATAGCCGCGAAAGGCGAACCGTCATGCTCACAGAATCCCTGCAGACCCTCGTGGGCACCATCGTGCGCACGATCGACAACCCGCTCGACGGCATCCTGCCGGACTTCACCATCTTCGGGGCGGAATTCACCCTGCTCTGGCAGAAGCTCCTCGCCGGGGTATGGGGGATCGGCATCATCCTGGCGATCGTGTTCCTAATCATCGGGATCATTAAAATGGCCAGCGCCTCCAGCGGCGGCAACCCCAACGAATATAAAACCGCCCGCAACCAAGCCATGTGGGCCGGGATATCCCTCGGGGTGCTCGCCGCCCTCGCCGTGATCGTCGGCGCCATCCTCGCCGTCTTCGGATAGGAGCACTCGTGCACGCGACCGCATCACCCACCCGCCGCACCTGGCCCGTGATCGTCGGCGCCGCCATCCTCATCGGCGCACTCATCATCGCTGGCGCCGTCTACTTCGGCAGCCAAGCCGACACCGCCGCACCTACTGCCGAGCCGACAATGCCGATAGCGAGCAGCACGCCGTCGCCGAGCACCACACCGGTCGACGCGGAGCCGACCGGATGCCTCGGCGGCGAAACGCGAGACGCAGCCATGGTCCTTGCTGCACAACAGGCAGCACCGCACACAAGTACGGGGGGAGTCGAGGTTGCCGCCGCTTTCGTGCGCTGGCTAATCCAATTCCCGTACCCATCCGCGGCTGACGCAGACAAGGTTGCTGCCACCGGGCTGGCAGCAGACGCGCCCACGAAAAATCTCAGCGAGTTCTTTGTAACAAGTCCCAACCTTTCGGGGGGACTCGTCCCCGACTCGACGGAGTACTACCTGTCGACCATTCCCGGCGTCTGGCACATTGAGTCAGCTTCGAACGACGAAGTCGTCGCGACGATCGGCACGGGTCTCGTCGAACAAGGAGCGTTGAGCCCGCAGCTAAAGGGATCCCTAACCGTGACCGTCCACTGGGAGAACGACGGGTGGAAATTTGTGAAGTCCGACGGGACTCGCACCACCGAGGACCTCTTCTCGATCGGCGCTCCCTTCACGAGTGGGTGCTGACCATGCTGTGGATGGAGCCTGCAGACGATGGGCAAGGCGGAATCATCGGAATCATCGGCGGTATCGGTAACGCCATCAATGGTGCGGCGGGGGTGGTGTCGTACTGGTCCGACCCGTGGGGAAACACATTCAAGATGCTCCGCGACACGGCGCAGGGGATGAGTCGTGACATCATGCCGGCGCTGACCAGTGCGACGCTTCCGGATTTGACGGCGGACTGGTTCATCAGCGCCTACAAGATTAGCTTTGCTACGGCGATCTTCGTCGCCGTGCTGTTGCTGATCCCGCAAGCTGTGCGAACGGCGCGCGGCGCCCAGGCCGGCCGCGATCTGGTCGAGTCCGTCGGACTCTACTTTGGAACCTTCCTTCTCGGGGCCATGTTCGGCCCAATGTTCGGGATCATGCTGATCAACTTCTTCCACTCCCTCACGGACGTCTTCGTCGCAGCCGGCCTGACCGGCACAGCGAATACCGTCACTGGGCAGTTCACCACCATGATTGAGCAGGCCGACCCAGTCGGCATCACCGGCGGAATCGTCATGGGCGTCATCCTGATGATCTGCATGATCCTTGCACTCTTCCTGGTGCTGCTCATGTTGCTCGTGCAGCTGGTGACCCTCTACTTCACCGGCGTGTTGCTGCCGCTTGGACTGGTGTGGATCATCGATAAAAACAAGCGGTCCTTCGGCTTGAAGATCGCCGCGTTGTGGATTGGGATTCTGGCAGCCCACCCGCTGCTGTTCTTGCTGCTGGGTTTGGCTTTTTCGATGACGGCGAACCAGATCAGCGCGTTCGGCAACAACTTCGGCCTGCAATCGATGGTGTCCCTTATGGTCGCGATCATCGGGCTGCTGATGGCCGCGCTCTCGCCATTGCTGCTGATGAAGTTCGCCCCGATCATTCCGATGGCCTTCGGCGGTACCACCGGTCCATCCGTGGACGTCGGGAAACACATCGGGGCGCAGAACATGACCGAAGCCACCGAACGCTACGGCCACCCCTCCAGCCAGGATCGGACCTCCTCGACAACGACGAAAGAGTCCACGGACTCCACGACCGAGCGCGTCTCAGAGTCCTCGACAGCTCCGGGGAGCCTGTCGGAGGTCATCGGCAACCGCGTTGCTGCTGCCGCAGTGGGCACCGGCGCCGCCGGTGACGGCGCGCCGATCGGCGCCGGCCGGGCAGCGACGGCCACCGCGGGAGCTGCCGGGGCAAGTGCGGCCGCTGGCGGAGCGGCTACCGCGGCTGAGACCGGGCTCGCCGCCGCTGGGACGGCGGAATCAGCGACCGGCGCGGGCGCGGTCGTCGGCGTCCCGACGCTGATCGCGGCGGCGGGGATCGCCGCCGCGCACAAGAGCATCGAGGCCGTCGGGAAAGGCATGGACATGGTCCAGACCGCCGGAGAGCAGGCGACGGAGTCAATGGATGACACCCCAACCCTGGGAGGAGATCACCCATGACGACAGATCTGCGTAACCGCACGGTTATTCGTTATTTGGGCGGGGAGAGCGGGCACCGCTCGTTCTTCGGCGGCACGCACTCTCGCGCTCGGATCATTTTCCTGGCCTGCTCTCTCGTGTTCGGGATGGTGTTCACCCCACTGATCGGTTGGCCCGCCCTCGCAGCTGCTGCGGTCAGTTGCGGCGTGACCTTCTTGGTCACGGCGAAAACACACCGCGGGTCAATCGTCGACCGGCGGCGTAAACGAGCCCGCTGGAAGAAACGCACCCGGGCGGGCACGACCAGGTTTGAGCCCTACGAAGTCGGCGCGTGGGACCAGCTCCAGCAAGCCCTCACCGACGCCCGTGCAGCGAAAGGCCCGGCAGCCCGGGAGGCGGCTGCGGAGGCGGGCCGGGCCGTGGTGGCGATGCGGGCGAACCCGGACGGGTCGGACGGACTCGGCTGGCTGCAATACGGCAGGGGCGAGCCCGGCATCGCCTGGCATGCCCCGGTCGGGGAGCAAAGCTACCTGTCGGTGGCCTTCACTGTCAGCGGACAGCTGCGCGGGATTGAATCGGCCAGCGTCATGGCGCGCGCCGCCCATGGCTGGGGAGCGTTCCTCGCCGCCCGCGCCGTCTCCTCCGTCCTCGTCCAAGACGTGCAGATCACTACCCGCGTGCTGCCGGCCGATACCGCGTTGCAGGAATTCTGGGTGCTCAACAACCTCGACCCGGCAGCGCCGGTCGACGCGGTCGCCTCCTACGAGGAGGTGTTGCGGCTGACCGGGAACGACGCGATGGTGCAACGCCACTTCGTCACCGTCAACTGGCCCCTCACACCGTCATTTTTTGACGCCGCTGCCAAGTATGGCGACGGCCGAGACGGATGGCGGGCGTTGATGCGGCAGGAGATCGACTCCACCAAACGTGGTTTAACGGAGTCGAAGATCGGCCGGGTGGAGGTGCTGACGGCGCGGCAGGTGGCGGCGGTGGTGCGTCATCAACAAAACCCGTCCCGGCCGATCGACTTCGTCGCTGACGTGCACCCGAACCGGGTCGGCGAACCCGCAGAGGAAGAGTTCTCAGCGCACATCGTCGACAGCATCGACCCGCTCACCGGGCTGCCGGTTCGGTGGTGGCATCGTACCGCCGCGATCCGCGCCGAAGCGCTCGCGACCGCCGCTCGCACTCAGCTGTGGGTGTTGGATCTGCTCATCGGGAAGGACATCCAGTTCATCCGCTCGGTCAGCTTTCACCTTCACCTGGTGCCGGCATCGGAGGCGAAAGTCGCCGCCCGGCAAGACCTGGTCCGCGACACCGCCGAAGCCCTCTCCCGCAGGGAGGCCGGGCAGCTTGACACGGACGATACCGACGTGCACATGACGGCCGCCCGTCGTCGCCGGCAAGATCTCGTGTCGGGGTCGCAGCACCACGGTGCTCTCTGGATCGGCTTTGTGACCATCTCTGTCCGCTCCCGGGAAGAGCTGGCGCGGGCGTCCCGGCAGCTCGAGGAGACCTGCTCCACCGGTCTCGGCATTGAGAGCTTGGACTGGCTCGATTCGTATCAGGCGGCTGCGTCGGGTACGACGTGGCCGATCGGCCGCGGCTTGGTCGCGTCCGCGCCGTCGTTCTCCGCCCGCGTCTACAGCCGCCTAGCCGGCAAATCCGACAAGGAAGCTCTCACATGACCACACCCGACCCCCTCAGCTCGCGCTCAAAGTTGTGGGCGCTGCCCGTGCTGCGCCGCTTCGCGCCGCCCGTCGAGGTGCCCGCCGACGAAGCCGGCGGGATCGACGCAGCCGGTAGTCGGGGTTCAGTGGAGATTGTGCCGTGGGCGCTGCCGGGCACGCCGCTGCGCACGCAAGCGGCGGCGGCGCGCCGCGGCTTCTATGCGCCCGCCCTGGCCGGTGCGCCGACGACGACGCGGCAGGCCGAGATCCTGAACACCGCGCTGATCGGCCCGCCGACCGGCACCCGTGGTGTCGTCAACGGGCGGGACGTGTTGTCGCGGACGACGATCTCCCACGACCCCGTCACCGCCTACAACTCGGAGCCGCGCGAGGTGTCGAGTCCGAACGTGATCGTGATGGGCGACGTCGGCGCGGGCAAGAGCGCGCACACTAAATGCAACTACGTCGTCCGCCCGCTGCTGCTCCAAGGCCGCCGCGGGGTCGTGTTCGACAAGAAGGATCAGAACGGGGAGGGCGAATACTCCAACGTCGTGCGGCACTACGGGTTTGAACCGATCCGGTTCACCGCCGATGGCACCGGCACCACCTTGAACCTGCTCGATCCGATGATCGCCCGCGGCACCGGCGTCAAAGGGCAAACACGGCTGCTGAACATCGTCACTCGCATCGCCCGCGGCGATCAGCCCCTCAGTGAATGGGAAGAGGAGGCCCTCCGTGCGGCGCTGCGCCGCACCGTCGGCCAGGCCCACGGGCGGGCGCCGGTGCTCGCCGACGTGCTGCCGAACCTCGGCCTCGTCGTCGACGATGACGACTACCGCACCCTGTCGATCACCGCCCGCGACGACCTGCACAAGGCCGGCCTGTCGGTGAAGTGGACATTGAACGGGCTGCTCGACGAATACGCCGGCCTCCTCGAGGGCGAAACATCATCCACTGTCGACCTCAGCGGCAAGCTCACGTCGTTTGATATCTCCCAGCTGCCCGATGACGGCCCGGCAGTGCCGGTCGTCATGGCGATCGGGAACATGTGGATGCTCGGCCGGCTGCGCAGCGAACGAGACTCCGCGACCACCGTCGTCTATGAGGAGGGCTGGCACATGATCGGCGGGCCGTCGGCGCAGCTGATCAAAGCCAACCAGAAACTCTCCCGCGGCCTGGGCATCTCGAACGTGTTCGTCATGCACAAAGGCACCGACATTCCCAAGGACTCACCCGGCATGGCCATCATCCAGGAAGCCCAAACCGTCATCGTCTACCGGCAGTCCCGCCCCGAAGACGCCCTCTGGTGCCAGCAAACGTTTGGGTTCGCTCCGGAGACGGCGCGCACCATCGAGACGCTGGCGGATGGGCATTACATTTTCAAGTTCGGGTCGCACCCGGAAGCGCACGTGGAGCACATCCGCTCCGAGTGGGAGCGGCAGCTGACCAACACCGACGAGGGCCTGTCCGTCGGCACCATCTTCTAACATCATGGGCCTGGTCAAACTGCTCGCCGCCAGCCTCACCGGCCTGCTCCTGACCGTCGGCGGCACCGTCGCCCTCTCCTCCGGCTCCGGCACCGGCACCACCTGCGGCCTGACCGCGGTCAGCCGAGCGGACGCCGCCGAGCACCCGGCTGTCTCCGGGTATAGCGGCGACCAGCTCGCCAACGCCGCCGACATCATCAACGCCGGCGCCCAGCTCGGGCTCACCACCCAGTCGCAAACCCTCGGAGTGATGACAGCGATGGGGGAGTCGAGCCTGACCAACCTCGACCACGGCGACACCGCCGGCCCCGACAGCCGCGGCCTGTTCCAACAACGGGCCACCTGGGGATCCCTCGCGGAGCGGATGGACCCCGCCACCGCGGCACGGCTGTTCTTCCAACGCCTAGTGGCGCTATCGGGGTGGGAGACAATGACGCCGTCGGCGGCAGCATCCGCCGTGCAAATCAACGCCGACCCGGAACACTACGCACCGTTCTTCGCGCCGGCGACCGACGTCGTCACCGCGCTCACCGCCAGTGCCGGCGGCGCCTGTGGTGTCGGTGGAGGGGATGCTGTCGGGCTGGCGCAGCAGCTCGTCACCGCCGCCGACAACGGGCAGCTGCGCGGCCTCGTCCCGGACCACCTGAAGGAGATCCGGTGGATCGCCACCGGGCAAACTGTCCCGGACTGCGGGATCGACACCCGCATCCTGCAGGTGATGGTCCTGGCCATCAACCAGTTTCACCAGGTCGGCGTCAGCGACATCAACCGCAAATGCACCGGGCAACTCCTCGGCGCCGGCACTCAGTCGTCGCACTGGATCAACGGTGGCGGCGGAGCCGTCGACTTCTACTCCCTCGGCGGCCGCAGCCTCACCGGCGCCGACGGCCAGTCCCTCCGCCTAATCGGACTCCTCGACCCAATCATGCCGCCCGGGGCACGGATCGGGCAGGCAGACTGCCGGCGGGAGGCGGGCATCAACTTGGCGCTGGTGCACTTCGCCCAGTTTGACGACACCTGCAATCACCTGCACCTGGACGTCGCGTTCACCGCTGATCCGATGACCCTTGGCTAACCGCGGAGCCCCACCCATATCAGGGGTGGTGTCTGTTCGTTCGAGGAGCATGCTGGCCCGGGTTGGCGCTGACCAACGTGCGCACGGTGTGCCGACCGGTGGGACAACTGGGCTCGGCGTTCCCTCCGGTCGCTTATTTCCTCACCCGCTGGCCCCACGGATCGGTCCCGCACTTATGGTCGCTTCCTCCCAGGCGCAGCGAATCTCCGCTACCGAACAGCACCACCCCGACAGTGTGAGTGAAAGGAGCCCCGCTATGAACGAAACAGTCGGCGTCATCGTCTACACGAAACCGAACTGCCAGCCGTGCCGGATGACCAAGCTCGCCCTCGACAAGCAGGGCATCAGCTACACCGTCGTCGACCTCACCGAAACACCCGCCGCCCTCACCTACGTGCAAGACGAACTCGGATACAGCAGCGCTCCCATCGTCGTCATCGACGACCACAACCACTGGGCTGGCTTCCGTCCCGACCTCGTCGCCAAAATCGGCCACTAACCACCGGGCCGATGGACAAGGCCCGCGGCAGCAGGGCAGCACATCCGACAAGGAAACAACCGAGCGCGCGGGGAGACCGACCAGCGTGGCGATCACCGCTCGGCGCGGGAACTCGTAAACCGCGGCGTGCTCAACCCCGTGCCCCGGTGGCAGCGCCGCAGGGAGTCTGCCTTACACCAGACGCAACCCACGGGGGAGCCCCTGCGGGGGTCCTTGGACCGCTGCGCGGACGTCTTGTATCTTTTTTCGTCTGTCTGGCCGGTCATCATAGTTCGCTTCCGTGCCTACGTGCCCACCTGGTCGGACGCGGTCGCAAGCTCCCTTATTTCCCCCGACCAGCCGTGCACTTCGGCACTCCCGCTCTCTATCGATTCTCTTGCCAGCCAGGCAAAAAAATCAGTTGAGCGGAGAGAATCATGCACCAGTTCCCCATCACCACCCGTCCCGAACGCACCAGCAACGACATAGCAGCCGACCGCAAAGCAGCAAACGCATTCTTCGCCCGATATACGACCACCGACAGCCCCAGAACTCAGCGCGCCCGAGACGCCCTCCTCCGGTTCTACAGCTACGACTGGAACCTAATTTGCTGCGTCATCGAAGCCACCGAGTGGTCCCGAACCCACGCCGACGACACCGTCGCGCACCGCGCCGCAGGACGAGCTGAACGCGCCGCCCAAGCAGCGCTCAACGACATTCCCACTCGCGACGATTCCCAGCTCCGCCCGTACGTGCATACCGTGACCATGAAGCGCTTGCCGACCCCCGGGGTGACGCCCTGCCCGGTGAGTGAACGCCTCACGGCCCGAGGCCAAGCCGACCGCTTCTGGGCCCTGTGCCTGAACCCGACCGGCAAGTTTCGAGCCGCCGTCCTCCACGACGCCGACCAGCCCTTCAGTCAGTGGTTGCTCCTACAGCCCGGCTATGGGCCCCGGCAGGACGCTCCCGAAGGATATTCCGGAACGCTTCGACTGCCCAAATCGCAGCGATTCGTGCCCGGCTCGGTTCGACCCGCAGGAATCAGCTACGACCGCGCACTGGAAATAGCCCTCGCCGCTCTGGACAAGTTCAGCCGCTAACGCCGGGTGAGGGGGAACGTCCCCCTCACACACCCCCGCCGTGCGATGTTATCCACAGATCGCCCGGATCGCCGGCGGCCTCCGGTTTCCGCGCATTAGCGTCAAGGCCTACCCGTCGTGAAAGGACCCTCATGCGTTTTATCAAACTTGCCGTCACCACTTACGGACACGACCGCTCCCGGCCGATCATCGGCGCCGACGACGTCTGGATCAACCTCGACCAGGTCGTTTCGATCGAGGAACAGCTCGACAGCAACACCTTCGCGGACGCCGTGCGCGAGGGAATCGCGCCGGAAGAGCACTATCCCTGCGTAGAGCTGACCACCTCGAACGGGAGCACACACCTGGTGTCGCTCGGTGTGTATCCGGACCAGGCAGGTGGCTTCGCCGTCCTGACTCGATTCATACCCCTGCTCCTCGACGGCAGCAAGAAGGGCTTGGGCGATGACATCCAGCTCGCAGAAATCCTGGCAGAGGCACCGTCGGTCAGGGCGATTTGGCCGTAGGACGGGGTGATTTTGAATCCATCGAATATCAGACAATAGTGGTCATCCTCACGGGCGCGAGCGAAGACCTGGCGCTGCGATCTCCTTGGTGAAGTCCGTCGAAGCCTGACCTCATACCAACCTCGAAATCCGCGAATGTTCCTCGAGCGACGTCGTCCGTCGCCGTCTATGGGCATCGGTAGTTACAGCGCCAATTTTTTGGCTCTTGCTAAGCAGCTGTGACTGGCTCGGATACAACCTGTCGAAGGTTCAAGCGGCGGTGACAGCGCCGAGCGTTGGCATGGATCCTCGCATCAAATCTCTGCTCGGGCCAGCTCCGACAAAACGTTAAAGTTCCGAAGGATTGTTGTGGACCGTTGTCCGACGACAGGACATCGCGCCAGCAATCGACTGCGTTGGGAGCAAGCTCAGAATCGGCGGTTTGCATGGAGCAAATTCGTATCTTCGTGCGTTACCGTTGTCACATGACAAGTCCAAGCGAATTCGACCGTGAGCGGAGTGGCGCGCGGAAAAAGATGCACGCCACAGGTCGAGTAAACGCAAAAGAGAATGCAGACCGCTCGCTCTCTTCAGGTGTCAAGTACATTCGCCGAGAAGACGCACTGCGTTTCGCCCATCGGATCGCCAGTGACAACACCGATCTGATGCGCCGCTTGGCCTAGTGCCTGACACGTATTATCTCGATTTTGAGACTGTTGAGATAATTAATATGTCGTTCTGCGGCGAAGGTGCAGGCATACGAGATCTCAACGGCGTTCGTGGAATCGTAGATCGCCCGAAGAGTCAGTACATGGAAACTATCCTTTTTCCGACTGTCTTTGACAAGGCGGCTGCCCTGCTCCACGGCTTTGCCACCACGCAGTACTTTTCGGATGGCAATAAGAGGACGGCATTTTTGTCTGCGACAGTATTCCTCTCTGCCAACGGGAGGGTGTGGGGAAACATATCCGCTGACGATGCGGAGCCTTTTTTGCTCGGCGTCGCCGCGAATAAAATCGCCATCGACGACGTGGCACGGTGGCTAGAACTGAATTCGTCGCCCGTTTCTAGCAACATTCCCTCACCTAATAGATAGTAAGAATACGCGGATGCCAACGTCCTCTCCGGTCAGGGCGTTTCGCCCGGGGAACGGGCTGGATGCCTACGTAAGGGTCGGACTTTGCCAAGCGACGTGAACTTTGCAAGCGGTTAAAGCCGGCGATCTTGATCGCTAGCTTCATCTTGAGCGTATCCGCCCCTTTTTGCGGGTGGCGCTCGAGATGGCAGACTCGGCACCTTTCCTGGCGCCTAAGTCCTTCTGTAACGTCTAAGAATCGATTCCGTGCTGCCATCAGGTTGAGATGACGACTGACGATGTCGTGAGGGCCCGGAGCCTGCCATGGTCTGATCTCAGTCTAGGATCCAACATGCGAGCCGCGCAGCGGTGACGCTGAGCTTGCTATCTTTGGCGATACCGAACCGTACACGCGTATCGACAACGTGACCGATGAAATCTCGACCGATTATCAAAAGCTCTGCCCATGTTGCCTGCAATTTTGCAACTGCAGCTTAGATCTATCCTCCATAATCAAGGAAGCGACGCGGTGAATGTGTGCCGAGCTATAGTTTTGCTCGCGGTCATGTGTCACAACCGGTGGGCTGCGAGACACATTGACGAGACAGATCGACCATGCACGATTGTGGAGAGCGCGGCAGAACGCATTCCGTCCAGTGACCGGGATCGGGGCGTCATCGTCCGAGGGCGACGGATGAGTCGGTGTATCTCGAAACGTGTGTTTTTACTGGCGTCACCATTTTTGTAGGCAAGGACGGTTGCGAGACATTTAGAAGCGTCAAGGGGGAGGCTGAAAGCGTCGAAGCAAGCAACGAACTGTCAATTTGGCGTGTACCTCAACTAGGCGTCAGGCGCCCGTATTTAATGTTGTCAGGATAGGGTCACTATTCGATTGGTAGACACCCCTCGCGATGGGGTCTTAGGCCTCCACCTGACCAAACAGGTGGGGGAGCTTTATGGCAGGTCAACGAGCTGAATATGTGCGGGTGAGTACCCTCGATCAGAAGACCGTTCGTCAGCTTGATGGCGTCGACCGGGTGTTCGAAGATAAGGCGTCGGGAAAGGACCGGAACCGGCCCGAGCTCGAGGAGATGATCAATTTTGTCCGAGATGGCAATACTGTTCTCGTGCATCCCATGGATCGCCTCGCCCGCAACTTGGGTAACCTTCGCGTGATCGTGCGCAGGCTCACGGCGAAGAAGATTCGGGTTGAGTTCGTGAAAGAGCAGCTCTCTTTCACGGGCGATGACAACGCGATGACGAACCTGCTTTTGAACGTTATGGGAGCGTTTGCTGAGTTTTGACTGGTACAACAATCGGCGGCTACATAGCGCTCTGGGGAATATGGCGCCGGTTGAATATGACCTCAACTATTTCGTTGGAACAAACCGCCCGATAAATATCGAAGCCGCCAGCAAAACGGCGGCATGAAACCCGGGACGGTTCACCCCCACCCCTAACCAAATTCCCAACACTTGCACAAAACACTTGACAGGCTCACCAGGCGAGGTAAACGACCATCGGGGCAACCGATGCGGGGGTCGCTGATTCGCGACGAAACGCACGCTGATCGACAGTCTTGCGGGCAGTCGCATCTCGACCTGAGTGCTCGGTCCTGAACGCCCTGCGACTTCGAGCCAGCTAGGTCTTCGGGTACGGGTGAGTGTCAGGGAGTGCTCACGAGGCGGTACGACCGTGCAGGAAATTATCGCCCGCGGTCTTGAGGCGGATGACTGGGCACAACGGTCCGCATGCGCCCACTGGGCGCATCCCTCTGCAGGTAAAGCAAAGGACGCCCTGTCACGTCGGAGTTCAAGCCGCAGCGCTGTAGCAGCGGCGACCCCACGGGCACGTCCAGCACTGCAGCATTCCGCCGGTCAGCCGCAATTGCGTCGAAGGACCGCCACGTGTAGTACATGTCGGCGCCCACGATTTGCTTCCACAGCGCCGCTGTCAGCCCTCCCGCCGCGATTTCCCGGATCTCGGCGGGCGATAGTGAGGATCGCGTCCAATACTGGGTGCGCAGGATCGGGTCCCCGTCGACCCGATGCACCGCCTCGATCCAGAACATGCTGCCTCGACCTAGGTACTCGGCTGCGGCGGCGCTAGCTTCGACGCGTTCCACGTCCAGCAGCTCTTCGGTCATCAGTCGACCCCCGAGCTGCGCGGCCCTGGTGACGCGTTCGTGCTCGACTGCCCAGTCGGTGGCCGACAATGCCACCGTGAACGGCTGCGGCCGACGCGCGACGAATGTGCCTACCCCTTGGCGGGCCACGATCAGGCCGGCGCGCGCGAGTTCGGCCAGCGCCTGTCGCACTGTCAGGCGATTGACACCGAAGCTCGCAGCCAGCTCGGGCTCGGGTGCCAGTCGCTGGCCGGCGACGTACTCCCCGCTCTCAATCAACCCCCGCAGCTCATTCTCCAGTTGTACGTGCAGAGGGAGCGCCGCATTCTTGCTAATTGCCATCCTTCTAATCTAGATGTATTTTTTGGTTGCTTAGGTGGGCGGGCCCGCCTGTATTGCCCGCCCTTTCCATTGTTCATCTACGATTCAGGTCCTGTCTCATTCCCATTAAGTCATCTAGATGACTATGGGTTATGCGTCGAGGTCACATGGCGCACCTGCCGATCCCCGGCACCCGTTCGATTTGACTAACCACCCGACAAAGGACGCCCTGAATGCCTTCTCGTACCCGTCTCGTATCCGCCCTCGTCATCGGCGCGGTCGGACTCACAACACTGCTCTCCGGTTGTTCCCCTGCAGCGTCCGACAACAACGCCAACCCCGTCATGCTGCGCCTGGGCGTGCCGCCGGGAGAGGCAGACCCCGAGTTCCTCGACAAGATGCAGCCCATGGCCGACCTGGTCGAAGAGGCTACGGGCCTCCCCGTCGAGGTCACCCAGACGAGCGACTACCTCGCCATCGTCGAAGCCATGCGCTCCAAATTGCTGGACGTCGCAATCTTCAGCCCCATGCCTGCCGTTATCGCCGAGGATGTCGCCAATGTGAAACCTCTCGTCGCAGCCCTTGGAGCTCCCTATACGACACTCATAATCTGCAATCCGGAAGCCGGCGTCACTGATCTGGCCAACATCCAAGACCTGTCGATGGCATTCGTCGACGCGGGCTCCACCAGCGGGAACTACATTCCCCGCCTGATGATGCAGCGTGCGGGCGTCGACCTCGACGCACTGGACTCAACTTTCGCCGGAGGCCACGACGTCGCAGCCCTGTCGGTCAAACAGGGCAGCACCGACTGCGCAGCGGTCGCCTCTCTGGTCCTGCCGACCATGGTCGAAGCAGGTGCCATCAGCGAGGACGACTTCGAGATCGTCGCCGAATCCGAACCCCTGCCAATCTCGACCGTCATCATCGCCCGCGACGGACTGTCCGCGGAAATCAGCGCGGCGATCACCGACGCATTCGTCGGCAACACGGATGCCGACATCCTCGCCGTGACCAGCGCCAAGGAGTACGTGGCGGCCGAGGACGCAGATTGGTCCATGTTCAACGACGCCGCCGCCGAGCTGGGCATCGACATCGACGACGTCAAGGGATGAGCGCCGACATTACCGTCGACCGCCTCTCGTACCGCTACCCCGACGGCACCGCCGCCCTGCACGACGTATCGCTGACTATCGACAAGGGCGAGATCGTCGCCGTCCTCGGCCCGTCAGGTGCCGGCAAATCCACACTGTTCCGCTGCCTGGCCGGAATCGACTCGCCCACCGCCGGAACGATCCGCCTCGACGGGACAAATCTGGCATCCCTGCGCGGCAAGGCGCGGCGCAAGACCCTGTCCCGCATCGGGTTGGTCTTCCAGGAATTCCATCTAGTCGGACAGGCCAGCGTCCTCTCCAATGTCCTGATCGGCAGGCTGGCCAACGCCAACCCCGCCACCAGCCTGCTGCACTGGATGAGCCGCTCCGACCGAGAGGCAGCCGTCACCCTGATCGCGAAGGTCGGCCTGGCGCCGCAATTGCGGAAACGAGCCGACGCCCTCTCCGGCGGCCAGCGCCAGCGAGTGGCACTGGCCCGCGCGTTGGCCCAGGAGCCGACCGTGCTCCTGGCCGACGAGCCCGTCGCCAACCTCGACCCGGTCCTCGCCGCAGCGGTGGTCGACGACATCGTTCGCATGGTAAGCGAGCAGGGTCTGACCGCCATGCTCAACCTCCACGACGTGACGCTGGCCCGCCGAGTCGCCAAGCGCATCGTTGGCATGCAGGCCGGCCGAGTGCTTTTCGACCTGCCAACCGACCAAGTCACCGACGTCCTGCTGAGCCAACTCTACGGCGGCGACACGGGGCCATCCGCGCGCCCGTCGAACACACCGGGAACCACGCTCCCGACCCTGATCGAGGCCCTGGAGGTCACACTGTGAGCAGCACGAGCACCGCACCCAAACCAGCTCGGGACCGACGGCCCGAACCCTCTGCCAACCCCGGTCCCGAAGAGCTGATGCGACTCGCGAGGATCCGGCGCCCGCATCCGCTGACGATCATCGGCGCAGTCGCCGCCATTGGGGTCGTAGCCCTGTCGACGCAATCCAGCGAGCTGTCGTTCCAAGCCATCGCTCAGGGCCTGCCGAACATCGCCGACTTCGTCGGACGGATGTTCCCGCCGGACTTCTCTGAGCTGCCGTTGGCCATCTCCCTGATGGTTGAGACACTCGGCATCGCAGTGACAGGCACATTCTTCGGGGTCCTCATCGCGGTACCGCTGGCGCTCTGGGCATCGCGGACCGTGTATCCGAACCCGTGGGTTCGTCAAACGACGCGCATATTCATCAACGTCGTACGTGCCGTGCCCGAGTTGATGTGGGCGCTGCTGTTCGTCTCCGCCGTCGGCCTCGGCCCGCTCGCGGGGACACTGGCAATCATCGTCGGCACCGCCGCCGGTGTAGGGCGCTTGTTCTCGGATATCTTCGAGGCCGCCGACATGCGCGCCTGGCAGGCGGCTGCCGCCACGGGCACACGCAAATCCCAGCGCATCGCTTGGGTGTTACTGCCGCAGCAGCTGCCCACGATGACCAGCTACACGCTGCTGATCCTGGACTCAAACGTGCGCGCCGCATCGCTGCTGGGACTAGTCGGCGCCGGCGGCATCGGCATGGAACTAAATCAGAAGCTGCGCCTATTCGAATACGGCCAAGTACTGACCATCGTCCTGGTGGTCCTTGTGGTCGTCATAGCGCTCGACCAGGTTTCGTCCTACGTCCGGAAGCGGCTTGTATGAGCGGGATACGAGTTCTCGACGCGGCCGGGGCGGAACCAGAGGCAAGAGCCTCCCGGGACCAGGAATCCACCCGTGCCGAGCTGGTGAACCTGCGGGATGCGGGGGCGGCGAGTCCTCTGCTGCGTCGAGGCGTGCTCTTCCGCAGTGATGCGCCGCTGACCGGAGATAGCAACCCCGACCTGACAGAACCACATGCGGCCGCAGCATGGCCCCCCCCCACGGTTATCGACCTTCGCGACGACGCCGAGAAACGCGAGCGGCATCCGTTCACGGAAAGCCGTGTTATCGACCTTCCACTACTACAAGGCGCCGGCCACGATCCGGCCCTGTTGGCCAATGGCCTCGGGGCCCTCTATGTCGGCACACTCGTCGGCAGTCAAGGTCGGCTGCTAGCGCAGGCCGTCACCGAGATCGCCGCCGCCGAAAACTCGGTCCTGGTACATTGCACAGCGGGCAAGGACCGGACAGGGGTAACGATCGCCGTCACTCTCGCGCTGCTTGGTGTCGATCGCGAAGCAATAGTCGCCGACTACGCCCTGACTTCGGCAGCGATGCCCGCGGTCCTAGCCCGGATGCTGCATACAGTCGACCAAGCCACTGCCGGAACAGCGTTGATGACCGGCGGCCATCAGATCTCCGTTACCGGTATGCCTCGCGATGTCCTGCTGGCCCCGCCGGCCGCAATGCTGCAATTCCTCGAAACGCTCGACGCTTACCCTGCCAGGCCTATCAGCGAGACGCAAGACGCGCAGATACCAGGTGCAGAAATGTGGTTTTTTGCACACGGCGGCACCGAGCGAACCCTCATTGCCCTGCGAACGCGCCTTCTCGTCTGAACGCTCGCACCCGTGAGAGCTCGAGCATTCGGTGCAACTGGAAAACTCCAGCCTAAAAGTCCACACTCGCACAACTTCGAGGCGGAGAGCGTCTCAAGAAACTGAAGCTTTACGAGACAGGAGACCTGCCCAAATCGAGTCGTGGAAAAGGTGCAGCAATGCGCGGAATCGCGGACTTCGATTTTGTCTCGGAAAGTCGCCTCGCCATTCGTGGTGTCTCACTGTCCCAGATGTCATTTTCCGAAGTCGTCTGCACTCCGACCCTGGTGTTTTCGGGTTGTGCAGGCGCACGCAACCTCTTCAACCTGGCAACGTATAGGCGAAATGATGCCGAAAATATTCGCGACACGGCGAACGCGTTCATAGGGTTGAACATCTCTCCGACTTCCATCACGAAACATCGAAGAGGTAACCTTTGCACTACGTAGAATAAATAACCGGATATGTGACAAATTCTGTATAGCCCGAGGTTACAGATTGCTCTGTCACGTAATCGAACGTATAAATGACAGGAGTTGAGCATGCTCGTCGGATACATGCGGGTTTCAAAAACCGACGGGTCGCAGAGCACTGATCTCCAACGAGATGCGCTCTTGGTTGCCGGTGTTGACCTGGACAACCTCTATGAGGACCAGGCGTCCGGGAAGAAGGACGACCGCCCTCATTTGGCGGCATGTCTGAAGGCGCTCCGCACGGGGGACACTCTCTTGGTGTGGAAACTCGACCGGCTGGGTCGTGATCTGCGCCACTTGGTCAACACTGTCCATGACCTCACCGACCGCGGCATCGGTCTCAAGGTACTCACCGGCGAGGGCGCCGCGATCGACACCACGACCGCATCCGGGAAGCTTGTCTTCGGGATCTTCGCTGCCCTTGCGGAGTTTGAACGGGCGCTGATTTCTGAACGCACTGTCGCAGGGCTTGCCGCGGCTCGTGCACGTGGACGTACCGGAGGGCGGCCGTTCAAGATGACGCCAGCCAAAATCCGCCTGGCTATGGCGGCGATGGGTCAGAAAGAGACAATAGTGGGCGACCTCTGCAAAGAGCTCGGCATCACCCGGCAGACGCTGTACCGCCATGTTTCACCGAGGGGGGAGCTGCGCGCTGACGGTGAAAAGCTCTTCTCTAAGAAATAGCGAAGTGATGAACCTTCGCGTCATTTCTAGCGGAGCCGGTGTCGCACGTGAGGGGAGTGTTACTGGTGCTCTCATCGCGACAAAGGACGCACGTACTATTGCTGGTGTAGCGGGCGTTTCGCTTGCATTAGATCATTCGATTAGGGGCATCGTGGCAGATAGATTTTTCTGGTGGGTCGCAGCAGTACTCACGGTGGTCCTGGGGATTGTCCTGTTTGCGAGTGCTCTGGGCATATGGATCAACGGGGCCATCTTTGTTACATATGGTCTTGTCATAGGGCTCGCGTTTAAATTCCTGCACTCTCCGGGAAATGTTCGAAAAGACTAGGTGCAGAAGCGTGCGCCAGAGGACCACGGTCTTTTTGGACTTAGGTAAGTCGGCGACTTCCCCGCCGATGGTGGTCGATGCGCTACCTAGCGGTCACAGTATGCCGCCAAAGAGCGCCAAAAGTCACTCGTCTGGGCTGCCTGTACGAGCTACCGCAGGACCGGTGGGTGCCCGTTCAAGATGACCGGCCAAACATGATCGGCCAAGATTCGCTTGGCCATAGCCCCGATGGGGCAGAAAGAGGCGCAACCGACGGGGAGCTAAGGCCTGGCGGTGTGAGGTTTCTCGTTAAGAAGTAGAAGCCCTTCCGAGAATTCGAGGTATAGGCCTTTCGTTTTCCGGACAGGTCTCGCACCTGACGAAGAGTACCGTCACGCAAGAATTTGGCTGCGAGACGTAGTTTTGAGAATCGCCGCGCCGCGAGATCCCGACCGACCTGCTCAGCGGCCTCTTCTCGAAGAAGAAAATAGCCCCTGTGGCTTCCACCGCTTGAAATCGCTGATGTGCCTCACAAGCCATGGGATACAAGACGGTCGAGCTGCTGCTGAGCGGCGCGGACTTATCCCGATGTCCCTCCTAGCGTTTGTAATTTGCGGTGCTGGTTGGAGACATCGGCGGCGCGTACTCAGTTCCGTTGGGGGAACGCCGTGGCGACGTCCTTGATCGGATTCGAGGTATTGAACACCTCGCGGCACAACTCGTCCTGAACTCTTGGGTGAAACGCCTACACGGTGCGGTCATCCTAATATCTGCTTTCAGTGTGCCCTCTGTTCGAGACGGCCCATTGTCCGAGATAACCGCGGCAGCTTACCAAGCGCTGCCGCAAGAACTGGATCCGACAACCGTCGAAATCAAAGCACTAAATCAGCTGCGGAGCGGGTCTTCCAGTAGCTGTGTCAGCGCCTTATCGATGAACGACTGGTCCTCCGGGTTGAATGGTGCCAGGTGGCCCCAGATGGTCGGGATGGCCCTTGCCTCAGCGCCAGGGATCTGCTTGGCCTCATACTCGCTGTCCACGGGTGGGAAATAGCGATCCGTTTCTGCGTTCAGGATAATGGTCCGAGCCGTGATGGATCGCAGAGCCGCCTCGAAGTCTCCGCCGAACTTGGGGTGGTCTCCAAGATCGTTGTGTAACCACGTCCAGACCTGGGCCAGCAAGTCATTGGCGTCGCACTTAAGAAAGAAAGGGTCCCAGAAGATGTCAATGAATTGTTCTGTGTCGCTTGCCCCGAAGCTTCGGTAGAGCTCCTCCCTGTAGAAGGGCTCCGAGAACCCCCAACCGGCGTAGATTGCCGCGAATGTCTTCATGCCTTTGACAGGGGGTTTGTCAGCGTAGAAACCGTCGTTCCAATCACTGTCAGACGTGACCGCGCGAATGAGGGAATGTAGAAACACTTTGTTATATTCTGCTGTCCGCGCCGAACCCGATATTGGCGCTATGGCTCGAACCATTTCCGGGTGCAAAGCAGCCCAGGCGTAGGTCTGGCAAGCACCCAGAGACCAACTCGTTACTAGGCGGATCTTTTCTACACCGAGTTCCTCGGTAAGCAGGCGGTGTTGGGCGACAACGTTGTCGTAGGCGGTAACGCGAGGAAACAGACCTCGCCCGAACGGCGCTGGGGTATTGCTGGGGGAAGAGGACACGGCTGCGCCGAAGTGGTTCGGTACGACAATGAAGTACTTTTCCGGGTCCAATGCCCGTCCCTTGCCGGTCAGCCATGATGCGGTGTCAGACGGCGTCGCGGTGAACCATGTGGGGCAAACCACGACGTTGTCCTTCGCTTCGTTCAATTCGCCCAGAGTGACGTACCCAAGCTTCGCTGACGGTAAAACAGAGCCTTTCTGCAGAGTAAAATCGCCCAATTCAAAAATCTTGTGTTCCATGTGGATTCCATTCTGTTGAGCCAAGTTGGGCGGAATGTGATGTTGCATTCAAGGCGGAAGGGCATAGACCATATTCGACGCCAGCCCTTGCGTTGCATCAACGAGATCGACGTGGCATGTAAGGCGAGGCTAGCAACATGTTATAGACAACCAATATCGGACTTCTGCACAGAGTACCCATCGATTTTTTGTGCAAACAGCGACCCGTTTTCGGCGCGTACCTCTCCCTCGGCGTCAACTTCCCCTGGGCAGTCGTGACCGGACTCTCCAAAGGGGCGCACACCATCGACTGGCCCGGATCCTACTACTACGTCGTCATTGCGCTCAGCTTGATCCTCGCTGCCCTATCGGTGCTGACAACTTCGAGGAGCACCGCGAAGAACACGGGCATCACGACCACCAGGTACGAATAACCGCCGCTAGCAACGCGAAGTCGCAGGCTGAACTTTGTTGCCTAAACAACCCCACTTGGACGACGGTGACCGGGGCAGCTTCGAATTACCGTCGTCTATTCGGTTCCCTGCGGTGCCGAGAGGGCGACCGTCCCGTATGCCCCGCCTGAGAAAATGCCCGGTGAAGGGAGGGTATACGGGGCACGTTCGGACGCCTCAAATTACTCGGCGGTGAGGTCCAGTGCCCGTGCTCGGCGATAGAACGTTGCTCGAGACATTCCGAGGTCGCGGGCAACCGTTGTCGCTGTCTCTCCGCCGTCGATGAGTCGGCGGGCGTTGCGGATTTGGCTGTCGGTGATGATCCGCGGGCGGCCGCCTAAGTCTTTGCCGGCTGCGCGGCGTTTGTTGATGGAGTCGACAACACGCTCTCGCTTGATGTCGTGTTCCATCTGCCCGAGCGCCGCCATGATCGTGAACAGCATGGACCCCATCGGTGTTGCTGTATCGACGTCGCCGCCGCCGAGGTTCAGCACACGGAGACCGGCACCGCGGCCGCGGAGCTCCTCGGCGAAAGCGAGCATGTTCTGCGTCGATCGGCCGAGCCGGTCCAGGGTCGTGATGACGAGGGTGTCGCCGTCTTCGAGGGCGTCGAGCGCGCGATCAAAGTACGGCCGTGATGCTCGAGCGCCTGAGATTCCATGGTCGACGTAAAGGTCGTCGCGCCGGACTCCGGCGGCCAGGATGTCGACTTGCTGCCGGTCGGTGGATTGTTGTCGCGTGGATACGCGCGCGTAGCCGATCAGTTTCGTCAATTCTGCTCCTGAGGTGTCTCATAACTAATGGTGTGTACCGTAATTACAGCAGGTGGTTATGCGACGTAGTTATAAGACTCGCCGTGCCTCCAGATTCCGACGATTTTGAGGACGCTCAGGTCATGACTGTGAGACGTCTTATATCCCTAGGGTTTCGAGACAGCCGTTTCGTGGAATGGCGGAGTTTTCCAGGGCAGGGCAGTTGTCGCGACCGCAGTTGATGCCACGGTCGCGTTTACGCCGGCACGACAGTGTGCTTATGGGCCGAGAAATATTTCCGTCGTGAGGGGGGTGTTCGATTAACTGGCTGCGGCCGGTGGCCACTATGCGATCGCGGACATCGCAGGATCGAATAGGCCGCTTTTTGGCCTCCGGGCGAGGCACATCAAGGGCGACTTCTTGGCAGGTTCCTCTGACGAGTCAGACTACGGTGCTGACCAACGGGTGATAGCGGCAGCTAGCATAATTCTGCCGCATCACCGTGGGTCAGCATCCGCAGCCTGACAGGTGTTGTTCGTATCGGGCTAGATGAAGCTGTGTCGCGCGAGGCAGTCGAGGTAGTAGACGAAGGCTTCGTCGTTTACGTCGCCAGTTTTCATCGAGTAGTAATTTTGGTCAGTTTCTGTTCCAGTCTCTCTGTATCCGGTCAGCGCGGTCATGTACGTCGTTAGGTGGTCAGACATCCCATAAACCTTGGCACCAGTGACGAGGCCGTCTTCTTGCTCGAGCACGATGGAGGTGCGTTGGCCCACCAAATGTTGAGTGTTTAGAAGGTTGTATGCCAGCCAAGACGCGTCTCCAAGAGGCGCCGTTCCAAGATCGTCAGTGTCACTGCCCGAAGTTTCTTGAAGGAAGAGTCCCCGCCAGCTTTCATCGTACGTATCAGGACCAACATCTTTCATTTCCTTCTCTTCTGCGCTGTACAGGCGGGATAGGACGTCCGGATGAGTGATCGTGTAGAGCGAGTAGATCAAGTCCTCGCGGACTTCTCCATCGTTCGAATAGTCAGTGCGTGTAATGGCCTCGAGCGGGATTTCATATGCACAAAAACCCTGTTTCAAGTGTTCTTCAACGGCGTCCGTTGTCCATCGCTGAGGATTGGTCTTCTTCCACCGTGCCAGGAGGTCTGAACGGTCGTCAGCTTCGTGATTGTCCATCAATTGGGTAGTCCGAAAAAGGCGTGCATTGCGGGGGTGCGGTTGCTCGGGTGGAAGTGTGCGAATTTTCCGCGACCGCCCGAATCGCGCTCAGGTCCGACTACGGCCAGGCCGTTTTTGATTCCTTTCGCAACTGCGAGCGCGCCGGCCTCGCTGCGAGACCACGTGTCTTTCCCCCCGCGGCCCCATGTGATGGCCGCGGAAAGCGACATACCATTTGCAAGCACGAGTTTGCCGTTTAGAATCATTGCGCGGAAATGTTGGTAGCTTGATCCCTTTTTATTGAGGGCATCGATTGCGTTAGTGGCTGCGATCCACGTAACACCAGCGACGATGACAACTGCAGATGCCACCAGGAGTGTTTTCAAGATCTCTAGAGCGATAGGTATTCCCAGAACCAGTACTGGCACGAAGGCGGCATAGCCCACGTCATCGGCATATGATTCTGTCTCACCAGTGGCCAGGTCTGTCATGGTGAACGAGGTGGCTTCGTCGTTCAACTCTTGTATCTGGATGGAGTAGTTGGCGTTGTAGTCGGTGTCGATGCTCCCTAGAGAAAAAAGAGCGCTACTGTCCTCAAACGACAACGTTGTCAGCGCCGTGACAGGTTCGCCAGATCCCAAATCCGATGTCGTCTCGACTGAGATTTTAGTGAGCGAGGCGTCCACGTCTTCCAGTGTCAATCCTGCGTCGTTGAAAGCGGATTCAAGCTTTTCCTCGTCAACCATCCCGCTGCCTGAAGCTTCTACCGGGGCAGAGCTGGTCTCTGCGAACGCGGGCGAGTAAGCGAATCCAGAGAGCAGCAGCGCCGCTACGACTCCGATGGCGATCTTTTTCATTGATTGTCTTCCTTTGATTGGTGAGCGATCAGTGCGGACAGGGTGGAATCGGGTTTAGCTACGCCGAGCAAGCTTTTCAAGATTTGATTCGAGGTCATTGCTGCAGCCGCTGACGTCCCGGTGACAAGCTGCCGGGCCCCCGTGCGGTCGACCGCGGGAATGTCTTCACCGGGTGCGAAGTAATTCACATGGTCAATAGCCGAGAAGCTTGATGGATGGCCCGCGGCATCTAATGAGCCGACGGAAATAACTCCCGGGTATCGGGCGGGGTAGCCCGCCCCCATCCCTTGGTTGTTTCCAGCAGCCGCGACCACCACGATTCCCGATTCAACGGCGCGTTTCACCGAGTCACGTAAGGCCCGGGTGTCCGTCCCGATCGCGATGCTGACGTTAATGACGTCCACCTGGTCCCGGATAGCTTGCTCTATAGCGTCCGCAACGTCCTCCGCCGACGCGGTTCCTGCAGTGAAGACGGAGTAACTAATCCAAGTGACTCGATGGGCCCACGCAGGACAGCTATCCTCATCGATTCCTGCTGCGATCGATGCGACTAAAGTGCCGTGCCCTTGGTCGTCGGCGTCAGTATCGAAAACATGAAAACAGCTAAAGTCGACGTTTTCATCGTTGAGGCCGCTATCGACGAGAGCGATCGCGACTGTGTCTCGAACCGCCGGCGTGATCGATGCCGATGAGCAACCTATCAACAGAAGGGCTGTGACGACAATGATTGACGTCGAAAGGAACGCGGGGCGTCTGCGGGGACCCCCTCGGAGAGAGGTCAAAACATGCGTTGCGTTGACTTCACGCGCGGAACAATTACCCCGGGCAGCGGTTCATTAAATGGCTGGTCTCGCAGGCGATACGATCCACCCGCCCATTTTCGAAACATCATTTTCCCCCCGATGCTCACGAACCAGATGTCGTGTGAAACTCAGATTGGCGGAGATAACTCGCGGCGTCAACTCCATCCGGAAATAGTCAACGGAATTTTCATGTGGGCGACGATTAAGCGGCTATTTGAGTTCCGTCCTCGCCCAGCATGGGCATCTCTCTTTTTTCGATGTCGGTGAGTACTGAGTATTTGAGGACTTGAGCACCCACTCAATCGTGCGGTTCAGCACCTACCGGTATCAGTCCCTCGACCGTGCGCGACAGTCTGTCATTTACAGCCATGCCGACTTCTACAGATCCGACCATCTCGTCATTCAGTGGGCGAAACCCTGACGCCCGACGAGCGGGTCCAACTACTCCAAATCGTCAAAGGGACGGGGACGAGCAGCTCCGACTGAGAAGGTTCCACTGCGCGCTTGTGGGCACGCCGAGGGGCGCCGTCCCTTGGTTCGTCAGCTCGCGGAGGATCTCGATGTCGCTCCTGGCACCGTCGCTAAGGCGTACAAAGTGCTTGAATCCGAGGGCTACCTCACTGCCCGCACTGGCGGAGTAACCCGGGTCAGCCGGAGCACAACGACGTCGCTCCCAGTGCTGGAAGCCCCTCGCCAACTTGCCAAGACCAGCACCCGTGCAGGCACTAGCCTGGACGGCACCATCCGCATCCTCCGTGCGATCTCGCACGAAGAATACTCCGAACCGGGACTGACCTGATGCGCTCTCAAGGCTGCCCGCACCCATGGAGATCCCCTCTACTCTCGAGTCTTCCACACATAGAAATGCCTGTTCCAGGTCGACCAGGCTGCCCCAGTTCTCACGACTGTGGTGTCTCATAACTGACCTGTTTCGTATCGCACGAGATACAAGACCCTGACTGCCCTTTGACGCAACGCAGAGAACCGGGTCGATGCGCCAAACAGCGATCACAGAACGCCGCCACTAAGCGCTAACACTCAATCAATTCCCAGATTAATCTCGACACATCCTTGACATTCATTCTTGTGGGCGTGACCCTGCTGGCGATTGGTTAGGGCTATGCCGGGTGCGTAGAGGCGATAGATTCCATTCGGAAGGACAATCCGAACGATGGAACGCACGAGTTGCCTCCCACGCGTGTCTCACTCTCATGCCTGATGTCGGTGCTATTTCGGAGGTGATTAGCATCGCTGGTCGCCGCGCTGCTTCATGTTGCGCCTTGACCAGTCCGCTTTTGCGGAGTCGGCCCAAATCCGGCAGGCTCAGCCTTGGCACTTGAATGTCAAGTTGTTGTCGAGGGGGACAAATGCGCATTGTGGGTATTGAGCTAGAGGGTTTTCGCGGATATCTGACATCGAGTTACGTGTCGATCGATACGTTGACTGTGTTTGCCGGCAAGAATGACGCTGGAAAGAGCAGCATCCTGGAAGCTATGAGGCTGTTCCTGGACAAGGGAAAGCCGGACGTCTCTGACTATTCGGTTCATGGGCATGGAACGATTCGCATCACGTGCACATTCGCTGACCTTCCCCCTGAGCTGGTCATCGACCAGACTGCGGTGACGACCCTCCAGGATGAGAAACTCCTCGACGCTAACGGCCACTTGGTGATTAGCAAGACCTGGACCAGGGGGCGAGCCAACCCCGAGATTTTGGCGCATGCTCTACACCCGGTCGTCGATGGCGGCCCAACGCTTATCGGCCTGAAGCACGCGCAACTCAAATCCCTCGCCTCGACTCTTGATGTTGTCGCGGAGCTGGAGGATCGACGCGTGAACCTGAACTATAGGCAGGCGATCTGGCGCGCCTGGGAAGCCAAGGGGCTCTCGTCGCTGCAACCGACGATCATCCCGTTGAACTCAGAGGACGGGAAGCACGTTGCCAGCGCTCTGGAGAGTGTCTTTCCCCTGTTCCACCTCTTTCAAGCTGACCGGCTGGGGGCGGAGTCCGATGAGGTTGCCCAAGACCCAGCCAAGCTCATAGTCAAGGCCGTGCTCGATCGCCATACGGCTGAACTCACGAAGCTTACGAGCGATGTTAAGGCTGAGATTTCAGAACTTCTCCTGGAAGTCGTTGGGAAATTGGAGGAATTCGCACCAAATCTTGCGGCCAAGCTGATTCCGGCCAACCTAGACCCCGTATGGCAGAAGGCATTCTCGTCCCTACAATTTGTCGACGAGAACGATGTTCCCCTTGCGAAGCGTGGCAGCGGGACACGCAGACTGGTTCTCTTGAGCTTCTTTCGGGCGGAAGTTGAGCGAGGATATGAAGAAACGGATGAGTGGCGACGGGGCGTCATCATCGCAGTGGAGGAGCCCGAGACGGCTCTCCACCCGGATCTTCAGCGCGAAACTGTTTCCGCTCTAATTGAAGTTGCGGGGCTCGCAAACAGGCAGGTTTTGATGACGACGCACAGCTCGAACTTGGTGAGGAACATACCGATCGCAGCCGTGCGTTTCGTCGAGGAGCAGCAGGGGAAGCGCGTGTGGAGTTCCAGTGACACATCCAGCGAGCGGTTCGTTCTCCAGCAATTGAACAAGGCGATGGGGACTTTCGCGGATCACAATGTGCGTTGCTTCTTCATCGTTGAGGGCAAGAACGATATCGGCGGTCTACTGGCACTGAGCGATGCGCTACAAGCCGCCCGTCCCACTGAATATCCAGATCTTCGCCAAATGGAAACTGACGGTGAGCTTTGCTTCATACCTATCGGCGGCTGCGGCGCCGCTGCTCTTTGGGAGAGCCGCCTGTCGCCGTTTAGTAGGCCTGAGGTTCACCTTCTTGATTCCGATCGCTTGGTTGAAGGGTCGGCTCTGAAACCCGAGATATCCAAGTACCTAGCGCGCTACAACACCGACGATCACCTGTCGTCACACATGTTTGTTCTGACCCGGCGAGAGATGGAAAACTACCTCACTATTGAGGCGATCGAAGATGCTTTCAAGGGTGCAAACCCAATGTTCCCGAAACTATTCCGGGAAGCTGTCGAAGGCCACGACTGGGGATATGTCGACGTGCCGGAGACCGTCGCAAGAGTGCTTCACTCTCTCAATTCGGAGGTCGAATGGTCACTCGCTTCTGACAAGAAGCGCAGCGAGAAGGAGTCTGACGTGAAGAGGAAACTAGTCCCATGTTTCGGGCACCCGTCTGTGGCGGAGGCTCTTTTGGCCCTCGGTGCCGAGCGAGATCTTCTTTTGGCCGTTGCGACGGTGGCGGATGTGGCAGCGTGAATCCGGGGGCTTCGGCCACTACCCGCAACCAACAACTCCTTCTTGTAGCCAATGGATTCTTTGGAGCTCTTGCAGCGGAGGGCGTTGTCGAGTTCAACCCATCGATCATGGACTTTGAATTTGCGTTCGGGAAAGCCTGGCGAGCCTGGCGTTGCGCGAGCGTCTCGGAATTCCCGACGTTCGCACTGGGGAAGAATCGGTTTCGCGACGTTTTGTTCCGCGTCAGTCGATCCAGTTCTCCTTTTGCCACCTATCGTGACGGTATCGAAATGACGCCGAGTGGGCTCACGCCCCGCGAATACCTCGCAATCTGGGCGCCTGAAGTTACACCAGAAGACTGGATCGCGTTGGCCCAGCTGTATCTGTCAGGACGAGAAAGCAACAGGTGAATCTCAGCTTGATTTTGGGGCTGAGAGATGCTTTCGCCGTGAGGGAGAGCTCGGCCGACCAGGCAGGTTCGACCCAACTGTGAGGAAATCAAGAACTTGACATAATCATCATTATCGGCCCGGATTTGATGTTCTGGCGCGCAGACGAGCTAACTCTCCAGCAGGGGAACCCGGACAAGGTAGGGCGACCTCGCCCGGGCGGTAGTGTCGGGTCAGCCCGGGGTTCGGAAAGCACGAGCGTGGGGCGCGCCGGCTGGAGAGCCGTCACAGGCAGCAGTTTTGTTGGCCTGCGCGGACTTGGCGCTGAGGAGGTGGGTGAGCTCGTTACAGGCCGGGTTTCCACACTCGAAACGCATGATATTGCCGTTGCGCGTCATCTGATGGCAGCGGTAGCAGACGGGCAGGCTCATGAGGATGAGCACGTGGGGATCGGTGAGTACCTCGAAGATGGGGTGAAAGCGTTTGGCGCAACTGTCGGTCGCACGCCCTCTCGTAGGCAAAACTGTGAGTGATTTCTTCCTGCGGTAGCTCGCATTCGTCGCAAATTGGCGGGGCCGACAGTTTCACGGCAGCGACTGGAACGGCGACAGGACAATCTGTAATGAGGGTGAGAGTAGCGCCGGGCCGGGCTGTGTCGGTCCGGCCCGGCTTGCGGAACTCCAGGTAGATGACGAACTCTTGCCGACGTCCGCCATCAACCTGGACCGGGTGCGCAGGTCGGTACCCGCTCTCGATAATTCACCTAATACAAATTCGTAGGAGATGTGCTGATACATCACAGATTCTTAGAGTGAGCGGATCATTTTCTTGCCCACAACTTGCCCACATTTGAACGGAAATGATGCTGCTAAGGGTGATCACATCAAGTTCAATAAGCCCGTGAAATCAACGATTTCGACGCCGCAACGCATGTTTCCGGGCGCCCATCGGTCACTCGTAATGAGAAGGTCGTCAGTTCGATTCTGACAGGCGGCTCCACTAAAACTCCTGGTCAGAGTTTGTTTCTAAAACCCTCTCAACGGTACGTTTTGCCGAATTTGCCCACAATTTGCCTACATTTGTTTTAAGTGCACGGTTATTGAGGGTGTCTGCAACTGAACCGTGCCGGTTTTCATGCCGCCGTTTTGTTGGCGGCTTTGATATTTATCGGGCCGTTCGTTTCAGCGTAGTAGTTGCTTTCATATTCCTCGGGCGGCATGTTCCCGAGGGAGCTGTGGAGGCGCCGATTGTTGTACCAATCGATCCAATCGATGGTGAGTTCTTCGACGTCGGCGAGGGTCTTCAGCGGGCCCGTGTGGAAGGGGGAGTTCTTCGCGAGGGCCTCGTTCTTGTAGAGCCCCGTGACGGTCTCTGCGGCCGCGTTATCGTACGCGTCACCGACCGTCCCGATCGAGGCCACGAGTCCCTCAAGAACGACGGTTTCTGTGAATTTGATGGACGTACACTGTGATCTCGCATCGGAGTTAAGCCGAATTCGGCTTAACTCCGACCGTGGCACGCAATATACGTCGAGCCTGTTCCAAAAGTGGTGCGCCGCGAACCAGGTCACGCAGTCGATGGGAGCCGTCGGTCTGTGTTGGGACAACGCGGTGGCGGAAAGTTTCTTCTCGCATTTGAAGACCGAAATGTATTACCAGCACGAGTTCGAGAACCACCTCGCCGCGAGGACCGCCGTGATGGAATTTATCGAATCTTGGTACAACCGGCGGCGCCCTCATTCACGCAACGGAGGGCTCCAACCTGCGGTCGCGTTGGCCGCTCATTGCGACGCCCGCCAAACGGCTGCAGCGTAGAAGAAAAATCAATCAGATTGTCTCAATAACTTGACGGGCGCATCCCCTTACGGACGTCTCGTGCTCGGTGAATCCCGTGGTCGGAGACTTGGGCGGCGGAGTCGGCTCTGGAACGTCCAGTGACTCCAGTGATTGCCTGACGAGTCCGCCACTCTTCCTAACGAGACGCGTCGGGCTGCGGCCCAGCGCCGACACGGGCGGTAAATTCGGACACTGGCTGATGTCAGCATGCCGTCGTTCACTGGCCAGATGACACCGAAGCTTTCGGCTTACATCGCGGCGGGTAAGGCCCTCGATGCTGACGAGCGCGAGATTGCCGCGCTCGCTCTTCAGCAGGTCGATGAGGCAGACCAGGCTGCGATTGACGACGCTTGGGGCGAGGTGATCGACCGCCGACTTGACGAACTCATCAGCGGCAAGGTCGAGTCGGTCAGCGGCCGGGAGACCATCGCCATCGCGCGGGCACGATCGGCCTCACGGCGCCGGTGACTCTCGATTGGCGCGAGCATCCGGACGCTCGTGACGAGTTTCTGGATGCTCACGAACGCTACTCGGCCATCGATCACGGCAAACTCGGCGACGAGTTCGCAGATGCAGCAGAGGCCGCTGCTGAATTGATCCTTCAATGGCCGGATGCGGCGTCGCCATTTCGGGGTCGGCAGCGCGAGCCCATTGTGCGCGCATGGCATCTCGGCAAGTTTCCGTACAACCTGGTCTGCGTCGTCGGAGGGGATGGGATATTCGTGCTTGCCTATGCTCACGAGTCTCGTCGCCCCGGTTACTGGACGCAGCGACTCGCCGAATGACCGGGCGAGGGTCTGTCGAAGAACCCAAGGCAGTCTCCAGTCGTGTCGAGGCGGGTGCCCCCAATGGCAATCGCCATCCAGGCCCTGAGGTCATGGAGCTACGACCGGTGGTTCTCAGTCCTCTGACCCCAACGGGTTAGGCACCATCCAACTTGAGAAATGCACTACGGCCTGTCATCGATGCGCCGTAGTGCATGTTCCATGCCTCTCTAGTAGCTGATAGGCGTCGTTTAGAACGGCTACGGCGTGGAATCGACGACGGTGGTCGTGACCGAGGTCCAGCCGATGACGGTGTTCGCCGGCACGTTGGCGTCGGCTGTGACCTGCACTTGGCGTTCGCCAATCAATAGTCCGGTGGCGGGGTTGATGATGAGGTCCTGTCTGAAGTCACGCGTCGGGTCCTGCCGCCCGATGGCTACGCCAACCTGTCCGTTGAGCGTGGCGGAGCGTTCGACGATTGTGACGTCGGGAATCATTGCGATGGCCCGGTAGAGCGCTGCGCGCAATTCGGCCGGTGCCAGCCCGGATCGAAGGACATCGGAGATTCGGGACAGCGCGTCTTCCTCGGGTGAGTTCGACCCGCCTGCGGAGGTCATATAAAAGTAGGACAGCAAAGCGGCGGGGTCGCTGGGCATAGCTGCAAGGTCCTCAGCGGTCCAGGGTGATCCATCGAAATTGCCGCCCGCGGCTCGGGCGATCTCTGTGCGCTCGGCGGGGCTGAGCTGCGCCCAGCTGTTAAGGGCGTACTCCCTGGCCTTCTCGCTGAAGAAGGTGTCGGGCTTGAGGGCGGTGCGCTCCCAGACCCACTGGCCGGATCTATCCGCCGGTATGTACAGAGTGCTCGCGGAGGGGCTCAAGAAGACCGATCGGCTGGCCAGATTCTTGGGATCATCGTTGGGCCCGACAGCGTAGGTAACGAAGACCGCCTGAGTGCTGATCTGGAGGAACTGCCCGGGCGCGACCACCGGGTCCGACGTCTGAATCGTTGCGACGGCCGTTTGCTCAAGCAAGTTGGAGGCTTCGGCGGATGCACCCCCGTTTGGTCCCCATCCGAAGGCATTTCCCAGAATGGCTATGGCGACCAGGGCTGCCGCGGCGAGCGATAGTGCGGAGACGCGACGCGTTCGGGCGGATCGTTTAGGCAGCTGCCGCACGTTGTGTGGAAATTCTCGAGGTGCACGCACGAGTTGCTCAGGTGCTGGTGCCCCGATGAACTGGCGCGGGGCTGTTGCGTGTTCGAGAGTCGGCACCGATTCACTCATTCTGCTGACGATGTCGTCCCGCATCCGCTTGATTTGAGTTTCCGATGGACCAATTGTCGTGATCATGAGAGCGCTTCTTTCTGTGCGGAGAGTTTGCCTCGGAGAGTGATGCGGACCCGAGCGAGCCTGTTTCGAACGGCGCCATGGGACGTCCCCAGCGCGCGTGCCGCCTGCTCATAGCTCAGGCCTTCGTCAATGCAGAGGTAGTAGAGGGTTTGGTCCGTCTCGGAGAGTTGGCTGACGGCGTGGTCGATCGCGTCCAACAACATCCGGCTCTGCACTTCGTCGTGGACCGAACGGTGCTGGGGGTCGGGAAAATTCGAGAGATCACTGTCAGTGCGGTGATGGTCGTCGCGAGCGCGGCTGCGGATGCGATTGTTTCCGAGGTAGCGGGCGGTCACGAGAAGCCACGGCAAAACGGACTGGTCCACGGGCCTGATCGCATGCCGTTTGCTCCAGGCGATGACAAACGTGTCCTGGGTGATGTCTTCCGCGTCCGCGATAGACCGAACCATTTTGAGCGCGAACCAATACACCGCCCGGACGTGGCAGTTGTACAGCACGACAAACGCCTTGCGATCACCGCCCTGAGCCTGGGTGAGATGCGCCAGATCAGAAACGGCGCAGCTACTGACATCGGCTGGGGACGGCATCGAAATGAGCAGGTCCGCTGGTTCAGATTTCGAGGTCATATTGAGGAGTGTCCTGAGCGGTGAAATCGTCTCGCCCTCGCTCTGGGTGGCGAGCTGCCGACACCTGCGGCAGAGGGATCGTTGTCGACAACGACAACGCCCCCATTGTCGCGGATTCTGCCAGCGTATGGTCGCAAGGAGATCTGTCAGGACATCACTGACAGTTCTGAACCAATAGATCTCTGACCATTTTGTGGTGTTGGGTCCTGACAGTTCTCCGTCGATGTTTGAGGGATGAGCCGAATGAACCTGTCGATCCCCGTGTCCGTCTTGCCATCGTCCAGTGGCCTCCCGACGCTCCGCGTGGTGCGGTGAGCACGTTCTGTGCCGGGCACCACATCTCGCGGGAGACGTTTTACGCGATCCGGAAACGTGCCGCAGCGGATGGGCCAACGGCGGCGTTGGAACCGCGATCGAGACGCCCGAAAGCGAGCCCGTCAAAGCTCACGGACACGATCACCCAGGAGGCCATCGGGGTGCGGAAGGCGTTGAGCAGTCCGGGACGGATTTCGGTCCGATCAGCGTCCACGACAAGATGCGTTCCCTCGGAATGACCCCGGTGCCGTCGACGGCGTCGCTGGCGAGGATCTTCCGTCAGGCCGGGGCGCTCGGGTGGAGCCGCGGAAGAAGCCGCGGGCATTTTACCGGCGGTTCGTCTACCCGGCGCCGAATGCCTGCTGGCAGCTGGATGGGACCGAGTACGTTCTGACCGGTGGACGCAAGTGTGTGATCTTCCAACTCATCGACGACCACTCCTGCCTCGCCGTCGCCTCTTCTGTCGCGTGGGGAGAAACGTCCGAAGCGGCGGTCGCCGTGGTGAAGAAAGGGATCGCCGCGCACGGGGTTCCGCAGAGACTCCTCAGTGATAACGGGGCCGCGCTGAACCCGACCCGGCGGGGAGTACTCGGCCAACTCGTTGTCTCTGTCACCTCTCTCGGCGTCGAGCCGATCACGGGGAAACCGTATAAACCGACCACGCAGGGCAAGAACGAACGCTTCCACCGAACCCTGTTCCGGTACCTCGACAAGCAGCCCCTCGCGGAGACCCTCGAGCAGCTGCAGGAGCAGGTCGACGCGTTCGATGTGATCTACAACACGCAGTGCCCGCACCAGGCGCTGCCGGGACGAATCACCCCGCAGCAGTCGTGGGAGGCGACCCCGACCGTCGAACCGCCACGCCCAGTCCCGCACACCGCCGCACCCGTCGGCGTCAACGATGACACGCGGATGACGCGCATCCGCGACAACGGCACCGTCTTCGCCCGCAGCACCAAATTCCGAGTCAGCCGCACCCTGGCCGGCACCCTGGCCTATCTCTTCGAAGAAGACGATCGGCTCCTCGTCTTCGACTCCCAAGGCACCCTGCTAATTGAACACCGCTGACCCCTCCCGGGAACCAAATACGTTGGCAGCGGCCGCCCCCGCGGCCCCCGGGGACCGCGCACAATCCCGTAACTGTCAGAGATGTCCTGACACATCACAGAACTGTTGTCATGAGTGGATCATTTTCTTGCCCACAATTTGCCAACATTTGAATTGAAATGATGCTGTTTTCGGTGATCACGTCGAACCCAAAAAGCCCGCAAAATCAACGATTTTGACGGTCTCAGGTGTGTTTCCGGGCACCCATCGGTCACTCGTAATGAGAAGGTCGTCAGTTCGATTCTGACAGGCGGCTCCATAAAACATAAGGATCTGGGCCCACGGGTTCCGATCCTTTTTTGTCCGTTCCCCCAATCGGACACCGTACTTATTCGCTATCCGGCTGGGATCGTTCCTTCGCGATCTGCCGCCGGACGGGGGCAATCCACGTCCGTTCATGTCGCTAGGCTCACGACGTGACCGAACTTGAATTCCTTATACGATCGACCGTCGATGATGACTGGCGTGAGATCCGTGAACTGCGTCTTGAGATGATTCGGGATACCCCGACGGCCTATACCGAGACGCTCGAGACCGCGCTGGGCCATGACGAGGCTGAGTGGCGTATGCGCGGAGCGCGCGGTGCCAGTGGAAACGGCATCGCGATCGCCGCGACCGCCGAGTCTGGACGCTGGATCGGGACCATGTCCGGCTTCGTGCCGGATCCAGACACCGGTCCGATTCTCGTGGGAGTGTACGTGTCACCGGATTTTCGCGGCAGCACGGTGGGGCTGACCGATGCGCTGCTGATGAGCGTGGAAAGCTGGGCGCGCACGGAGAGCACCCAGCTGACCCTTCACGTGCACGAAGACAATATTCGCGCACGCACGGCTTATGAACGGCGGGGGTTTGTGGCCACGGGCCACACGGTCGAGTACAACCTCGACCCCAGTAAGAAGGAACTAGAGACGGTGAAGACGCTCTAGGTCAGGCTTGCAGAGCGCAATTTAGTGGCCGCCGCCGAGGTTCCCGGCCAAGCGGCTGTGCAGCTCGTGGCTGGCCTCGTTGAGCCCCTCAATCACGACGTACTTATCCTGCCGCTCATACTTGTAGGAGATGGCGTCGAGGGTCGCGACGGTGGAGGCGTCCCAGATGTGTGAGGCCGACAGGTCGATGACGATGCGGTCGGGGTCGTCGGCGTACTCGAACTGGGTCATCAGGTCGTTGCTCGAGGCAAAGAACAGCGCCCCGGTCACCGTATAGTAGGCGGTCGGCACGGGCTGGTCGAGCTCGACGGTGCGCTCCACCCTGGCGAGGTGGGCGACGCGACGCGCGAACGCGACCATTGCGACGATGACACCGACGACGACGCCGATCGCGAGGTTGTGGGTGAGAACGATGACGACGACCGTGGCGACCATGACGGTGGTCTCGCTCTTCGGCATCCGCTTAAGAGTAGACAAGCGGATGCTGTGCCAGTCGAATGTGAGATAGGACACGATGATCATCACCGCGACCAGGGCAGCCATGGGCACAACGGCGAGCACGTCGCCGAGGCCGAGCACGAGAACGAGCAGGAAGACGCCGGCGAGGAAGGTGGAGATGCGGGTGCGAGCGCCGGAGGCCTTCACGTTGATCATGGTCTGGCCAATCATGGCGCAGCCGCCCATGCCGCCGAACAGGCCGCTCATGACGTTGGCGACGCCCTGGCCCCAGGTCTCGCGGGTTTTGTTGGAGTGGGTGTCGGTGATCTCGTCGACGAACTTCGCGGTCATGAGAGATTCGAGAATTCCGACCAGGGCCATGCCGAGGGCATAGGGGGCGATGATCGTGAACGTGTCCCAGTTGAGCGGGATGTTGGGGAGGAAGAGCTCGGGCAGGCTCTCGGGCAGTTCGCCCTGGTCGCCGATGGTGGGGACGGCGATGGCGGTCACCACGGTCGCGACGGTGAGCATGACGATGGCTACGAGCGGTGCCGGGATCACCTTGGTGATGCGCGGCATGACGATCATGATGATCAATCCGGCGGCGACGAGCGGGTAGACCATGAACGGCACGCCGAGCAGCTGGGGGAGTTGGGCACCGAAAATGAGGATGGCGAGGGCGTTGACGAAGCCGACCATGACGCTTCGCGGAATGAAGCGCATGAGTTTGGCGACGCCGACCAGACTCAGCACGATTTGGAGCACCCCGGCGAGGATGACGGTGGCGATGAAATACTCCATGCCATATTCCCGCGCGACCGGGGCGATGACAAGCGCGATCGCGCCGGTGGCGGCGGTGATCATGGCCGGGCGCCCACCGACGAAGGAGATGGTCACAGCCATGACGAAGGAGGAGAACAAGCCGACGCGCGGGTCGACGCCGGCGATGATCGAGAAGGCGATCGCCTCAGGGATGAGGGCCATGGCCACGACCAGGCCGGCGAGTACCTCGCGGGTGAGCAGGCGGGGCGTGCGGAGCGCGGTGAGTACCGAGGGCTCAGCTTGGTATCGATTGGCTGAAGCGGATTTTTGAACAATGGCCATGAGGCCTCCAGAAGCTGGGCCGGGGTGCGGCCGAAGTGGATGCAGAAGAGTTGGGTGGGCGCCGCGGTGCGCACCTCCACCGGTCGTTGAGGACAAGGCCATCGAGGACAATGGTGGGAGAGTGGGCTCACAGATGAATGTCAGCCGACTTCTGCAACACTACCCTGACGTAAGGGTTGATCGTAAATTTCAGGGAAAGAAGGCATCCGGTGACGTCAGGCGCGATTGGATCCGCGGTCACGATGCACATCGGCGAACTCGCCGAGAAGACCGGGCTGTCGCTGCGCACGATCCGCCACTATGACGAGGTCGGCCTGCTGAAGGCATCCGCTCGCACCGATGGTGGTTTTCGGCTCTACTCGCCCGATGACTTCACCCGGCTGATGCTCATTCGCCGCATGAAACCGCTCGGCTTCACGCTCGACGAGATGATGGCCCTGCTGAAGGTCATCGACACGCTGCAGGGTGGGCTGACCGGATCTGACGTTCCGGAGGTACGCGCCGAGCTCGAGACCTTCATCGCCCAGGCGGTCGAGCGTCGGCAAAAACTGCAGGATCAGCTGGGAATGGCTGACGAGTTTCTGGAGCTGCTGCGGGTCCAGTAGAGGCTACCGGGCGGGTTTGACCGCCTTCACGATGGCCCCGTGCATTTCGGGGGCGACCTCGTGGGTGTAGAGAACGCTCGGGTCGGCGAAACCGGCCTGGTGCAGGGCATCGAGGTACTCCTGGTGCGACAGGGCTCCGGCGATGCAGCCGGTGTAGCTGCCTCGGCGGATGCGGTCCTCTGCGCTCAGCTGGTTTTCGGCGACGACGTCGGAGATTCCGAGGCGCCCGCCGGGCTTGAGCACTCGGAACATCTCGGCGATGACCGCGTTCTTGTCGGCCGAGAGATTGATGACGCAGTTGGAGATGATGACGTCGATGGTGTCATCGGCCAGGGGGATGGCCTCGATCTGGCCCTTGATGAACTCCACATTGGTGGCCTCGGCTTTGGCGGCGTTGGCGCGGGCGAGTTCGAGCATTTCATCGGTCATGTCGAGTCCGTAGGCGAACCCGGTCGGCCCGACGCGGCGCGCGGAGAGCAGCACGTCGATGCCGCCACCGGATCCGAGGTCGAGCACGATTTCTCCCGGGCGGAGGTCGGCGACCGCGGTTGGATTGCCGCAGCCGAGACTGGCCAGAAAGGCTTCCTCGGGAATCTCCGAACCTTCTTCGGCGGTATACAGGGTGGATCCGAACACGTCGCCGTTTATCAGATCGGTGGGGGCACAGCACGACGTGCTCGAGACGTCGGTCAGTTGGAGGGCGGCGGCGGCGTAGCGCTCTCGCACGCGCTCCGTGATCTCAGATGTCTTGTCCATAAGTTGATCCTTTCCTGTAGGTCGCGGCACCAGCCTACTGCTACATTGATACTTATCGATATAGCTGCAGACGTTACTAGGGAGATCGACATGACTGCCATCCGAATCTACGAACCGGCCTTGTGCTGCGACACCGGAGTCTGTGGTGTCGACGTCGATCAGTCCCTGGTCGAGGTGACCGCCACCGTGCGCAGCCTGCAGGAACTTGGCGCCGACATTCAGCGCCATAACCTGGCCACCGATCCTCTCGCCTTCACCACGGATGAGACCGTGCGCGCCTTCATGCACGTCGTCGGCTCTACCGGCCTGCCGCTCACCGTCGTCGACGGCGTCACCGTGGCGACCGGCGCCTACCCATCGAAATCCCAGCTACTCGCCTTCGCCGGCCTCGCTGCCGTAGCGCCGACCGACCGGCCCCAGCTCGGCCTGACCGAGAAATCGGCAAGCGGATGCTGCGGCGGCGCCACCGGCTGCTGCTAACACATGAAGTTCCTGGCAGACCCGCCTCGGTTTCTCTTTTTCACCGGTAAGGGCGGCGTGGGGAAGACATCCGTTGCCTGCGCTTCGGCCATCGAACTGGCCGAACGGGGTCGCCGGGTGCTGCTGGTGAGCACCGATCCGGCCTCCAATATCGGGCAGGTGTTCGGGCTCACGATCGGCAATACGGTCACTCCGATTGGCGCCATTGCCGGCCTGAGCGCACTCGAAATCGACCCGGAGCAGGCAGCGGATGCCTATCGCGAACGCATTATCGCCCCGGTTCGGGGGCTCCTGCCGGAGCGCGAGCTCGCGAGTATCGCCGAGGGCCTGTCCGGATCGTGCACGACCGAGGTCGCCTCGTTCGACGAGTTCACGAACCTGCTCACCGATGACGGTCTGCTCACGACGTACGACCACATCGTGTTCGACACCGCGCCGACCGGGCACACCATTAGGCTTCTGCAGCTTCCCGGTTCCTGGACCGAGTTTCTCGACGCCGGCAAGGGCGATCCGTCCTGCCTCGGACCGCTGTCCGGGCTCGACAAGCACAAAGCGGTGTACGCAGCGGCCGTCGCCGCGCTGGCCGACCCCGAGCGAACGCGGCTGGTGCTCGTGGCGCGAGCGCAGGCATCCGCTTTGACGGAGATCGAGCGCACGCACGCTGAGTTGGCGCAGATCGGAATTCGCGGCAGCTACGTTGTCATTAATGGAGTGCTGCCAGCCAGCGCGGGAACCGAGCCGATCGCCGTAGCGGTGCGCAATCGCGAATCGGCGGCGCTGACGGGTATTCCGGCGGCCATCGCTGCACTGCCGAGGGACATTCTGGAGCTCAAGGCCGGCAACATGATGGGCATCGACGCGCTGCGCACCCTGTTTCGCACCGACCGCGACGGCCCCGGGCAATTGCACGCTGTGGTCGACGTTCCGGACGCCCCACTCGGCCAATTCGTCGACGAGCTGGAGCAGACCGGGCACGGTCTGATCCTCTGCATGGGCAAGGGCGGCGTGGGCAAGACCACAATCGCTGTGGCTCTGGCCGTGGCTCTGGCCGAGCGCGGTCACGCCGTTCACCTGACCACGACCGACCCGGCAGCTCATCTGGTCGAGACCCTGCACGGGAGCCTGCCAGGGCTGCGCGTCTCCCGCATCGACCCCGACGAGGCGATTCGCGATTATCGCGAGCACGTGATGGCGACCAAGGGCAAGAATCTCGACGCCGATGGCCGGGCAGCCCTGGCCGAAGACCTGCTCTCCCCGTGCACTGACGAGGTCGCGGTGTTTCGGCAGTTCTCCCAGGCCGTGCACGAATCACGGCACGAATTCGTCGTCGTCGACACCGCGCCGACCGGCCACACCCTGTTGCTGCTGGATGCCACCGGGTCGTACCATCGCGAAATCGCGCGCCAGATGGGGGACGGAATGGCGTTCGTGACGCCATTGATGCGGCTGCAGGATCCGGCCCTGACCAAGGTTTTGCTGGTGACGCTCGCCGAGACCACGCCGGTGCTCGAAGCGGAGGGCCTGCAGCAGGATCTGCAGCGCGCCGGAATTCAGCCCTGGGGCTGGGTGGTCAACAATTCCATCGCGGCAGCGCACCCCGAGACGCCCTTTTTGCAGGCGCGCGCCGCCAGCGAGGCCACTCAGATCGATATCGTGGTCGCCCGCGCCGACCGGGTCGCGATCGTGCCGCTGCTGGCCGACGAACCGATCGGGGTCGATCGGCTTGCGGCGCTCACCGCGTTGGCGACCGTCTCTTAGCTGGCCATTCCGGGGTGCACCTTCACGAAGGTGATGTTCTTGGTCGGATGCACGGTTTTCGCGGGCGCGCGCGAGAAGCCCTTCGCCCCCTCGAGACGGTTCTGCCCGCGAAACTCGGCCAGGGCATCGTCGAAGATGACGTTGAGCTGTGCGCCGGTGAATTCCTCCGCAGCCCCCTCGGTAAAGCTGATGCTGATGAGCGAGTTGTCGGGAAAGTGCCGGTTCATGCGGATGAAACCATCGGCATCCTGCTGCAGGGTGATCATTGATCTAGTTTGACCTATATGTTGCCGTGTCGGCGCGTGTCGGCGCGTGTCGGCGCGTGTCGGTGGCCCTGGATAAACTGCAAGCATGACGGAATCGATTCGCTGGGGAATCTTGGCCACCGGTGGCATCGCCCACGCGTTCACGAGCGATCTGGTGCAGAACGGCCACAAGGTGCAGGCCGTCGGGTCGCGCAGTCAGGCCTCGGCAGATGCGTTTGCTGCCGAATTCGGCATCCCCACCGCGCATGCCAGCTATGCCGAACTCGTCGATGACCCCGAAGTCGACGTCATCTACGTGTCGACGCCGCATCCGTTTCACGCCGAGCACGCAGCCCTCGCGTTGAACGCCGGCAAGCACGTGTTGATCGAGAAGCCGATCGCGATCAACGCCGGCGAGGCCCGGCAGATCGTCAACCTCGCCGCGAGCAAGAATCTGCTCGTGATGGAGGCCCTGTGGACCCGATTCCTGCCGCACCTGGTGCGCATCCGCGAGATCCTCGCCGCCGGCACGCTCGGCGAGGTGCGCAGCCTGATCGCCGACCATACCCAGGACCTGCCCGACGACCCGGCGCACCGCCTGAACTCGCTCGAGCTCGGCGGTGGCGCGCTGCTCGACCTCGGGGTGTATCCGGTGAACTTCGCGCACGCCGTATTCGGGTCGCCCGACACGATTTTGGCGAGCGCCTCATTTAAGGCGACGGGAGCGGATGCCCAGGTCGCGACGATTTTTCGCTACCCCGGTGGCCAGATTGCCACGACATTTTCGTCCAGCGACACCCTCGGCCCGACCACGGCGTCGATCATCGGCACGCACGGGCGCATCGACATCGATGGCGTTTGGTACGCGCCGACCAGTTTTCGAGTGCTCGACAACGGGGGCACCGTGCTCGAGGCCTTCGCCCGGGCCGAGTTCACCGGCCGCGGTATGCAGTTCGAAGCGGTCGAGGTTGAGGAGCTGATTCGGGCCGGCAAAATCTCGAGCGACATCATGCCGGCCGAAGAATCGGTCGCCGTGATGACGACCCTTGACGCGGTTCGGGCCCAGATCGGGCTGCGCTACCCGGGCGAATAGCTGGCCTGGAGGCGGGTCGGTTACCATACGGAGGTGGAAGAACCAGTGCAGACACCCGCGTCCCCCGCGGTTGACGCCCCGCGTGGCGGGATCGCTGCTGTCAGCGCTGATCGCCGCCGCGCCTGGCTGATCGCCGCCGGCACCCTCGTCTTCGTGCTGCTCGGCAGTGGCGCCGTGTTCGCGGGAACGCAGACCGGCGCGAATGAGCCGGTGGTGGCATCCGTTGTAGGAACACCCACGGCGACGCCGAGTCCCACGCCGACCGTCGACCCGGCGCGGCCGGTGCCCGCCGAGGCGACTGCAGCCAGCCGACTGCGCACCTGCTCGGTCGCCGGGCTCGCCGCCGACACGAGACTCGCCGATTTTCAGGCGCAGGTGGTCAACGCCAACACCGGCGAGGTGCTGTTCGATCGGGGCGGCACGACCTCCTCGCGCACGGCCAGCGTCATGAAGGTGCTCACCTCGGCCGCGGCGCTCAACGTTCTCGGCAGCGACTACCGCGCCACGACCCGCGTCGTCCGGGGCTCCGAACCCGGCCAGGTCGTGCTCGTTGGCGGGGGAGACCTCACCCTGTCGCGGCTGCCGACCGGCCAGGAACCGTTCTACACCGGCGCCGCGCACCTCGATGACCTTGCCACCCAGACCATGGTTTCCTGGGCTGCCGACCCGGCCAACCCGCCGATCACTTCACTCGTGCTCGATTCCTCCTATTTCTCCGGCCCGGACTGGGACGAAGGCTGGGCCCGAACCGAACTCGGCCTCGGCTACATGCCCGAAATTACGGCGCTGATGGTCGACGGCGACCGGAACGACCCCACCCGCAGCACGTCCGCCCGCAGCGAAGACCCGATCGCTCGCGCCGGCCAGGCCTTCGCTGACGCTCTCGGCGGTGGCCTCGAAATCAGCCAGGCCACCGCCCCGGCCGGTGCAGCCCAACTGGGCGCCGTGCAGTCCGCGCCGGTGTCGACCCTGATTCAGCAGTCCCTGATCGTGAGCGACAACACCCTGGCCGAGATGCTCGCCCGCCTCGTGGCGATCGAAAACGGTGCCGGCAACTCCTTTTCAGCCCTGCAGCAGGGCATCGTCGGCGGACTCGCCGCCTACGGCATCGACACCACTGGCATGATCATCAAGGACGGATCGGGCCTCAGCCCACACAACGCCGTGTCGCCGGCCTACCTGACCGCCCTGTTCGTCAAGGTCAACGCCCGCGAGGGCAACCTCGGCATGCTGTTCGATGGCCTGCCGATCGCCGGTGGGCCGCGCGGATCGCTCTCCTACGCTGACCGTTTCGCCGGTGCGAATTCCGCCGCCGACGGCGCCATCTTTGCCAAAACCGGCTGGATCGATACCGGCTACACGCTCTCCGGCATCATCCACGCCGCCGACGGTACCCCGCTCACCTTCGCCATCTACGCGATCGGCAACGTCAGCTCGAACGCGAAAATCGCCATCGACACACTGACCACCGGTTTCTTCCACTGTGGCGATAATCTGTCGAACAACTGACCATGTAACAACTGACTGTCCAAAAGGAGCCACAGTGACCCGCGCCCTGTTCATCATCGACGTTCAGAATGATTTCACCGAGGGCGGTGCCCTGGGCGTTGACGGCGGGGCGACCGTCGCAGCCGGCGTGAGCGCGCTGCTCGCGCAGCATCCGCTTGCCTATAAATACGTCTTCGCGTCGCGCGACTGGCACGATATCGGCAATGACAACGGTGGCCATTTTGCCCGCGACACGGCACCCGACTACGTCACGACCTGGCCGGTGCACTGCGTGGCCGGCACCGCGGGCGCCGAATATCACCAGGCTCTCACAACGGATGCCGTGACCTTTCACATTCGTAAGGGCCAGGGCAAGCCCGCGTACTCCATCTTCGAGGGCACCACCGAGGCCGGACAGACCGTGGGGTCGCTGCTGACCGAGCACGGGGTGACCGAGATCGACGTGGTGGGTCTCGCCACCGATTACTGCGTGCGCGCTTCCACCCTCGACGCGCTCGAGCACGGCCAGCATGTGCGGGTACTGACCGATCTGGTCGCCGGAGTCGCCGCGCAATCGACCGAGACCGCCCTCGCCGAGATGGCGCACGCCGGCGCGGTGTTCGCCGCGAGCGACGCCGTCGAATGACCCGGTTCGCTCGGCGTCTCGACGGGATACGCATCGCCTTCGAGGCCACGCCGGGGGAGCGACCGGTGCTGTTCGTGCATGGTTTTGCGTCGACCGCCGCGGTGACCTGGGGCGGATCCGGCTGGGTGCGGGCATTCGCCGAGGTTGGGCGCGGCGCGATCACGCCCGACCTGCGTGGCCACGGCCAGAGTGACAAGCCGCATCGGGCGGCCGACTACGCCCCGCGCCAGCTGGCCGCCGACCTCGTGGCCGTGCTGGACACCCTCGAACTGGAACGGGTCGACGTGATCGGCTACTCCATGGGGTCGCGGGTCGTGGCAGCCCTGGCTCGGCTGGCGCCCGAACGGGTACGGCGGCTCGTGCTCGGCGGGGCCGGTCCGGTCGAGCTGTTCGAGACCTGGGACCTTGACGAGGTCAACCGGTTCGTCGTTTCGGGCGCGCTTCCCGCGGATCCGACTATTGCCGGGGTGCTCGGCCCCTCCATCGCCGCCGGTGCCGACCGCCAGGCGCTGTTGGCGTGCGTGCAGGGGGTCGCGGGCTGCACGCTCGACGTGCCCGCGGGCATCCCGCAGCTGTTTGTAGCCGGTGGTGCCGACTCGATTCCGGCCGGGGTGGCGGCTCTCGCTGCCGAACGCGGCGCGCAGTACCTCGAGCTGCCCGGTTGCACCCACCTGAACGCGCTGAGTGCGCGTGCGTTCAAGCAGGCCGCGCTGGAGTTTCTGGTCTGAGCCGCGACCTGCGTAGACCGTTGCCGACGAGGCCAATGCCCCGTTCGGCGGTGTGGGGTCTTCGGGCACGGGTTCTCGCTTCGGCGGGGCCCATTCCGGTGTCGGTTTCCTCACCGGTCGGTGGCGAATTCAGGTAACGAGAACGGATGCGTGCGCCCACCCCGCGAAAACACGCGGCGGTATCGTCCCGGCCACGACCTCCATCCTGAATCCGCCACCGTGCGGACCTCGGGCCATCTGGGCGGAGCGGGCCCACCTTAAGGAAGCGGGCCCATGATCAATCATGGGCCCGCTTTCCGGGCCCGGGCCCGGTCGGAATCAGAGGGTCGTGCCGAGCTTGAAGCCAGCCAGGGCATCGTCCTTGCGGGTGTAGGAGAAGCCGTCGGCGCCGACGGTCACGGCCATTTCGCGAGGCTCGGTGCGCTCGATCACCGGCTGCGGGTTGCCGTCGAGGTCGAGCACGAGTGAGGCGTCGGTGTACCAGCTGGGTACGACGGGGTTGCCCCACCAGTCGCGGCGCTGGTTGTCATGCACGTCCCAGGTGACGACGGGGTTGTCGGGGTCGCCGGTGTAATAGTCCTGTGTGTAGATCTCGATGCGGTGCCCGTCGGGGTCGCGCAGGTAGAGGTAGAACGCGTTCGAGACGCCGTGGCGGCCAGGTCCCCGCTCGATCAGATCGCTCTTGCGTAGGGCGCCGAGCTTGTCGCAGATGTAGATGATGTTGTGCTTCTCGTGGGTCGAGAACGCGATGTGGTGCATGCGCGGGCCATTGCCGCCGGTGAGGGCGGTGTCGTGCACGGTGTCTTTGCGCCGCATCCAGGCCGCGTAGGTGACGCCGTCGGAGTCCTGAATGTCTTCGGTAACGCGAAAGCCCAGGTCCTCGAGGTATTTGCGACCACGGCCGACATCGGGGGTGACCTGGTTGAAGTGGTCGAGCCGCACGAGCGCGCCCGGGCCCTGCAGGTCGTAGCGCCAGGCGAGGCGTTCAACGTGGGTGGTGGCGTAGAAGAACTCGTACGGAAAACCCAGCGGATCTTCGACGCGCACGCTGTCGCCGATGCCCTTCACGAAGCCCTCGGTGCGACGTTCGGTGCGGCAGCCGAGCTCCTTATAGTAGGCCTCGGCGAGGTCGACGTCTTCGGGGCTGCGCACCCGAAAAGCCATCGCGGCGACGGCAGCAATCGGCCCCTGACGCAGCACGAGGTTGTGGTGAATGAATTCTTCGAAGCTGCGCAGGTAGATCTCGGTGTCGCTCTCTTCGGTGACGACGAGGCCGAGAATGTCGACGTAGAACTCGCGCGACTTCGCCAGGTCGGTCACGACGATGTCCATGTAGGCGCAGCGCAGGATGTCGGGCGGGGTGGCGGTGGGGATTGTCATGGGGTTCTCCTCATTGAGTCAAGCGGATGCGTACGGCTGGTTCTCGAGGCCGCAAGAGTCGGTGGGCGGTGCGGCTGGGCCCACCTTATGAACCTGGGCTCAGTTTCTAAACGGGGCCCGGGGACGGGGCCCGGGGACTGGGCCCAGGCCCCGTCCCCAAAGGGGCGAGCTAGTGGGCTCCGAAGCGGGGGGTGTGCACGGGGGCGAGGGTGATGTGCACGGCCTGGGAGTCGGTGTAGAAGTCGATCGACCGGTAGCCGCCCTCGTGGCCGAGGCCGGACGCCTTGACGCCACCGAACGGGGTGCGCAGGTCTCGCACGTTGTGCGAGTTCAGCCAGACCATGCCGGCATCGACGGACTGGGCGAAGTTGTGGGCGCGGGTCAGGTCGGTGGTCCAGATGTAGGCGGCCAGCCCGTACTTGACCCCGTTGGCCAACGCGAGCGCGTCGGCATCCGTTTCGAAGGGGGTGATGGCCACGACCGGGCCGAAGATCTCCTCCTGAAAGATGCGGGCGGTCGGGGCGACGTCGGCGAAGACGGTGGGAGAGACGTAGTTACCCTCCGGCAGGCCGGATGGGCGGCCGCCGCCGGCAAGCAGACGCCCCTCGGACTTGCCGATTTCGACGTAGCTCATGACCTTCGCGTAGTGCTCGGGGTGCACGAGGGCGCCGACCTCGGTCGCCGGGTCGTGCGGATCGCCGACCACGATGCTCGCGGCGCGGGCGGCGTAACGGGCGCAGAAGTCGTCGTAGATCGAGCGTTCGACCAGGATGCGGCTCGATGCCGTGCAGCGCTCGCCGTTGAGCGAGAACACACCGAACAGGGTCGAATCGATCGCGGCGTCGAGGTCGGCGTCGGCGAAGACCACGGCGGGTGACTTGCCGCCGAGCTCCATCGACATGCCCTTGAGGTTCGCGGCACAGTTGCGGTAGATCGTCTGGCCGGTCGTGGTCTCGCCGGTGAACGAGATGAGCGGCACATCCGGATGCTTGACCAGCGCATCGCCGGCCTCCTCACCGATACCGTTGACCAGGTTGAACACGCCGTCGGGCACCCCCGCGGCGGCGAAGATCTCCGCCCACAGGCTCGCCGACAACGGCGTGAATTCGGCCGGCTTCAACACGACGGTGCAGCCCGAGGCCAGCGCGGGAGCGAGCTTCCAGCTCTCGAGCATGAACGGGGTGTTCCATGGGGTGATCAGCCCGGCCACCCCGACCGGCTTGCGATTGACGTAGTTGATTTGCTTGCCGGGCACCTTGTAGGTGTCGTCCGCCTGCGCCACGATCAGGTCGGCGAAGAAGCGAAAATTCTCGGCCGCGCGTTGCGCCTGGCCGAGCGCCTGCGTGATCGGCAGTCCGGTGTCGAAGGTTTCGAGCTCGGCGAGCCGGGCGTCCTGGGCCTCGACGGCATCGGCGATGCGGTGCAGCACCCGGGCCCGGGCGCGGGGCAGCAGGCGCGGCCAGGGTCCGTGATCGAATGCTTCTTTCGCGGCGGCGACGGCCAGGTCGATGTCGGCCTGCTGGCCGGCGGCTGCGGTGGCGTAGGTCTGGTTCGACACCGGATCGAGCACATCGAAGGTCTCCCCACCGACACTGTCGACAAATTCTCCACCGATGAAATGACGGATGCTGGTGGGCAGGTCCGCGGGCACGTAATGAGTCATTATTTGGAGGCCCCGGTCAGGGTGAAGCCGGCGGTCGATGTCAGGTACTCGGAGCCGGCATCCATCAAAATGCGCATCTTGGTGAGGCCTCCGGGGGTCGGTTCGATCAGCGGCGGACGCACAAAGCCGCTCTCGATCAGGCCGCGCTGGGCCATGACCCACTTGCCCGGCGCCGGGTTGGTCTCCACGAATAGCAGGTCGACGAGCGGGTGCAGGCCATAGTGAATCTTGCGGGCGGTGGCGAAATCGCCTTGTTCCCAGGCCTCAAACATCTGCGCGACGGCGGCAGGCGCGATATTGCTCGTGGCGCTGACGAAGCCGGCGCCGCCGAGGGCCATGAGCGGCAGGCAGAGCAGTTCGAGGCCGCTCCAGACCAGCAGGTCCGGGCCGCAGAGGTGCAGCACGCGGGAGAAATGCTCGAAGTCCTTCGTGGTTTCCTTCACGCCGACGAAGTTATCGAAATCACGGTAGAGGCGGTACACGGTGTCGGGCGCGATGTCGACGGCGGTCCGGCTCGGCACGTTGTAGGCCACGATCGGCAGATCCGGGAACTCTTCACAGACGGTTTTGTACCAGACGTAGAGCGCCTCCTGGGTGGGGCGGGCGTAGTACGGCGTGATGATGAGCGCGGCGTCGATGCCGGCGTCGCGGCCGGCCGCGGTTAGCTCGAGGGTCTCGTCGAGCTTGGTGGAACCGGTTCCGGCCATGAAATGCACGCGCTCGTTGATGGCGGTCGCAACGGTGCGAATGGCGGCGGCGCGTTCGGCGATGGTCTGCGAGCTGGGCTCGCCGGTCGAGCCGCCGATCGAGATGCCGTGCGAGCCGGAGGCGATCTGCCAGTTGACCAGGTTGGTCAGGCCCGCATGGTCGACGGCGCCGCCTTCGGTAAACGGGGTCATCAATGCGGCGATGGATCCGCGAATCTGGCTCGGGTTGCTGCGGAACTTCATGAAATGCCTTCCTTATTGCGAGATGAAAGAAACGCGTTCAGGGTGGCCAGCCGGTGGTCGCGGGCCGCGTGTTCGATTTCTGCAGCCGAGGCGTGCTGCTCAATCAGGTCGAGAATATGGTCGTGCTCCGCGACCGATTCGGCCGCGCGCCCCGGCACGAAGCCGAAGGTGGATTCGCGCAGCACCGACAACCGGTTCCAGCCGCGGTGAACGAGGTCGAGAATGTGCGGGTTGGGGCAGGTGCTGTACAGCTCGGAGTGAAAGTCACGGTTGAGCGACGTGAATCTGGTCGGGTCGAAGTGGCGCAGCGTGTCGCGCATCTGCGCGTTGATCTGCCGGGCGCGCGCTATCGCTGCCGGGCTCAGCGTCGGCGCCGAAAGCGCGGTGGCCGCGCCCTCGACCAGGCCGAGGGTCTGCATGGTGTGCTGGTACTCGGTGGGGTCGAGCATCGCCACCTGCGCCCCGACGTTGCGGGCGAAGGTCACCAGACCCTCGGCTTCGAGGCGGCGGATGGCTTCCCGCACGGGAACGGGACTCATCGATGTATCCCGGGCGATCTGGTCGAGGACCAGTCGAAAACCGGGGCCGAAGGTGCCATCGTTGATGCGGGTTTTCAGCCAGTCGTAGGCGAACTGGGCCTTGCCGATGGTCGGCGGGGCGGCATCCACTATCGACTGGCGAGCCATGCGCGGTACCTCTCCTTCCAGGCGGGGTTCATCGGGTAGAGGCCGTCGACGCTGAAGCCTTCGCCGACCATCTCGGCGATGAAGGTTTCTTCGCGTTCCTGCTCGATGCTGTCGGTGACGAGCTGATCGATGAGGTGCGGCGGAATGACGAGCAGCCCGTCGGCGTCGCCGACGATCACGTCGCCGGGCTGGACGGATGCCCCGCCACAGGCGATCGTGAGGCCTAAGTCCCACGGAACGTGGCGCCGGCCGAGCACCGCCGGGTGGCCGCCGTGGTGATAGGTGGGCATATCGAGGGCGCTGACCGCGGCGAGGTCGCGCACTCCGCCGTCGGTGACGATGCCGGCGGCGCCGCGCACCTGGGCGCGCAGTGCGAGGATATCGCCGACGGTGCCGGTGCCGGTTTCTCCGCGGGCTTCGATCACGAGCACGTCGTCGACGCCGAGGCTGTCGAAGGCGCGCTTCTGGGCGTTGTGGCCGCCGCCGGCAGCATCGAACAGGTCTTCGCGATTGGGAATGAAGCGCAGGGTGCGAGCCCGGCCAACCAGCCGGGCGTTCGGGCGGGTCGAGTGCAGGCCATCGATCGACACGTTGTTCAGGCCGCGTTTGCGCAGCTGGGCGCTCAGGGTGGCGGTGCCGACGCTGTTGATGCGGGCCTTCAGTTCATCGGTGAGCACGAACGCCGGTTCGAGGCCGGCCTCTTCGGCCGAGCCCCAGGCTTCGGCCCGTTGCAAGTCGTCCACCTTCGGGCCGGAGCCGAACGTGCCGAACTTCTGGGTGCCCTCGGCGACCCGGGTGATCAGGCGGCCTGTGGTCGGCGCGCCGGGCATGGTCGGGGCGTCAACCTCGACCTCGACAGTGTCGCCCGGCCCGACGACGGAGGCGCCGGCCGGTGTTCCGGTGAGAATGACATCGCCGCGCTCGAGCGTCATCAGCTGGGAGAGGTCGGCGACGAGGCGACCGAAGTTAAAGAGCAGGTCAGCGCTGGTATCGCTCTGCACGAGCTCGGAGTTGACCCAGGTGCGGATGCGCAGGTTGGCCGGGTCGACGGTCTCGGCGGCAAGGACTCGCGGGCCGAGCGGGGTGAAGCCGTCTCCGCCCTTGGACTTGAGGTTGGAGCCCTTGTCGGCGTAACGGAGGTCGTAGACGCCGAAGTCGTTCGCGGCAGTGACCCCGGCGACGCCGGCCCAACCCTCCTCGACACTGACGCCGCGCAGCCGGCGACCGATGACCAGCGCGATTTCGCCTTCGAAGGCGAGCAGTTCGCATCCGCTTGGACGAACGATGGTGTCGCCGCTGGCCGCGACGCTGGTCGAGGGCTTGAGAAAGTAGGACGGCTGCTCGGGGGTGCGCCCGCGCTGGGCGGCCCGGGACGGGTAATTGATGTGCACGGCGATCACTTTGCCGGGCCGGCCCAGTTCGGGCAGGGATTCGGGAGTCATAAGCGTCCAATCGCGTCGTTGCAGGTGGTTATATATGAAACCATATACGATTCGAGAGCGGATGTCGAGGGTTCGTTTTGCCTGAGATGGGCAGAGAAAAACCGTGCCGCCCGGGTCGAAACTCGGGCGGCACGGTCTGAAACTGAACTGCCTACTCGTGGGTGCTGATGCCCAGCGGAATTCCGCGGGTCTCCTTCACGAGGGTGACCGCGACGAAGGAAATCGCGGCGAGGCCCATGAGGTAGATGCCGATTGAGGTGGTGGATCCGGTCTCATCGAGCAGCAGCTGGGCGATGAGCGGGGCGAAGGCGCCACCGAGAATAGCGCCGAGGGCGTAGCCGATGGACACGCCCGAGTAGCGCACCTGGGCCGGGAACATCTCGGCGTAGAGCGCGGCCTGCGGGCCGTAGGAGAAGCCGAGCCCGGCCGCCAGCACGATGAGAGCCGTCGAGAACCAGACGATGTCGCCGGTGTCGATCAGCAGGAACATCGGAATGGCCCAGAGGAACAGGAAGGCGTAGCCGAGCTGGAATGTGCGCACGCGACCGATTTTGTCGGAGAGGATGCCCCCCATCATCGTCGATGCCAGCCAGAAGAACGCGGCGACGGTGCTCGCGATGAGCACCGGGGTGCGCTCCATGCCGAGTCCGCCAGCTTCAGCGGGCTTGGTGGCGTAGGAGTTGAAGAACGCGATAAGCATGTAGCCGGCCGCGTTGTTGGCGATGAAGATGAGTGCGGTGAGGATGACCTGGCGCGAGTGGTTCTTGAACAGTAGCTTGAGCGGTGCCGCAGATTCCTTCTTGCGCGTCTGCATCTCCTTGAAGACGGGGCTCTCGGCGACCGCGCGGCGGATGACCCAGCCGACGACGATGAGCAGCACGGAGACGAGGAACGGGATTCGCCAGCCCCAGGCGAGGAAGTCCTCCGGGCTCATTGAGGTGGTCACGGCGATCATGACTCCGGTGGCGAGAATGAGGCCGACCGGAACGCCGATCTGCGGGTAGGCACCGAAGAAGCCGCGCTTTTTGATCGGTGCGTGCTCGACGCTCATCAGTGCCGCACCGCCCCATTCGCCGCCGGCAGAGAAGCCCTGAAGGATGCGCAGCACGATCAACAGGATCGGTGCCCAGACGCCGATCTGGTCAAAGGTGGGCAGCAGACCTATGAGCGCTGTGGCGGCGCCCATCATGACGAGCGTGAAGACCAGCATCGCCTTGCGGCCCAGGCGGTCCCCGAGGTGTCCGGCGACGATAGCGCCGAGCGGGCGAAACAGAAAGCTGATGCCGAGCGAGGCCCAGGCGATCAGCTGGGCCAGCGGAGCGTTCTCGCCGGCGAGCGGGGCGAAGAACAGGCCGGCAAGCACGAGTCCGGCGGCCTGGGCGTAGATGAAGAAGTCGTACCACTCGATGGTGGTACCCACCATGGTGCCGGCGAGAACCCGCCGTTCCTCACTGCGTTTGGCGCTGGCCGTTGGCGTGCGCTCGGTCGTAATAGTCATGGAATACTCCCTCGTATCTCACTGCGGTGCTGGGCGGGTGGTGCTGCAAAGTCTGTGGATCGTGCGGAGAAAACCGGCACTGCGGCAGTATGGCAGGATTTTTTACGATTACCTACCTTTTGGTCAGTATTGTTGTTTTTCCGGTCGCGGGGTGACTAGCTGAGCTCTGCGACGATCGTGCGGGCGGCCGCGGTGAGCACAGCACCGATGTCGGTGGGGGAGTGCAGGCTCGAGATGTACACGACGGCGAGGGAGGCGGGTGATTCCCCGGGCACGAGCAACGGAACGGCAATCGACGACAGGCCCGGAATGACCTCGTTGTGGCTCGAGGCGTAGCCGAGAGCAACGACCTCCCCGGCCTCGCTGCGGCGGGTTTCCGGGTGGCCAAGCGCGGCCCATTGCGCCGCGCTCAGGCCTGACTGGATCGCGATTCCCGGTGCACCCATGTGCAGCGGATGCCGCGTGCCAGGCTGCTGTGCGACCGTCGCGTGGGCCTGCCGCGGCTCGATACTCACGAGCGTGAAGATCTCGCCCTGGTCGAGTACCGCGACGAAGGCGGTCATGCCGAGCTCGTTGGCGATGCGGGTGAGCACAGGCCGGGCAGTGGCCTGCAGATCGCGGGACACCCCGCGCGCCAGGGCAGCCAGTCGCGCGCCGAGCCGTACCAGTCCCGCCGGGTCGCGAACAACGAGACCGTGATCTTCCAGGGTGCGCAGAATGCGATAGGCGATCGAGCGGTGCACGTCGAGGGCGGCGGCGAGTTCGACGATCGTCATGGGTTTGTCGGTGTCGGCGAGAATCTCCAGCATGCGGATGCCGCGCGACAGGGTTTGCGAGTGGGCGGGTGCAGCCTTGGGGTCCGCGAATTCTGGAATCGACACGCTGGTATTCTCGCACTCGGCCAGGTCCTCTCGGTTAGCCAGCCGCCCTGTCGGCGGGCGCAGCTAGGCTAATACCGTCAGATCGACGGGCAGGCAAAGTAGGGGAGAACCAATGACGGTTGTTACAGACACGAACACGAACGAAGCCGAGCTGCTCGCTCGCGTGCCGAACCAGCTCTACATCAACGGCAAGTGGGTTGCCGCCACCGGCGGCCGCACCCTCGATGTCACAGACCCGGCCACCGGCCGCGTCATCAAGACCATCGCCGATGCGAGCGTGGCCGACGGTACCGCTGCCCTCGATGCGGCCGACGCTGCCCAGGCCGACTGGGCGGCGACCCCGGCTCGCGTGCGGGGCGAAATTCTGCGCCGCGCATTCGATCTGCTGCAGGAACGCAAGCAGGAGTTTGCCCTGTTGATGACCATCGAAATGGGCAAGCCGCTGCCCGAGGCGCTCGGCGAAGTCGCCTACGGCGGCGAGTTCCTGCGTTGGTTCAGCGAAGAAGCCGTGCGCATCAGCGGCCGCTACGGTGCCAACCCCGAGGGCACCGGTCGCATGATCGTCACCCAGCAGCCGGTCGGACCCTGCTTTCTGATCACCCCGTGGAACTTTCCGCTCGCCATGGCGACCCGCAAGATCGCCCCGGCGCTCGCCGCGGGCTGCACCGTCGTCGTCAAGCCGGCCGCGCTCACCCCGCTGACCACCCTGCACTTCGTGGCCCTGCTCGAAGAGGCCGGCCTGCCCGCCGGCGTCGTCAACGTCATCACGACGTCGCAGTCCGGCGCGGTCTCCGAGCCGATCATCGCCGACCGACGCCTCCGCAAACTCAGCTTCACCGGGTCGACCGCGGTCGGCAAGTCGCTCATCAAGCTCTCCGCCGAGAACGTGCTGCGCACCTCGATGGAACTTGGTGGTAACGCCCCGTTCGTCGTGTTCGCCGACGCCGACCTCGACAAGGCTGTCGACGGCGCGCTCATCGCCAAGTTCCGCAACATCGGGCAGGCCTGCACCGCCGCCAACCGCTTCATTGTGCACGAGTCCATCGCCGCAGAATTCGCCCGCCGGGTCACCGAGCGGGTCGAAGCGTTCCAGATCGGCCGCGGCACAGAGGCTGGCATCACCATCGGCCCGCTGATCGACGGCAAAGCCGTCGCCAAGGCTGACTCGCTCGTACAAGATGCGCTCACCCGCGGCGCGACCCTGCTCACCGGCGGCGCCGCAATCGAGCGCGAGGGCACCTTCTACGCACCCACCGTGCTCACCGACGTCAAGGCCGGCAGCGACATTCTGCGCGACGAAATCTTCGGCCCGGTGCTCGCGATCAGTACCTTCACCGACGAAGCGGATGCCGTGCGCCTCGCCAACGACACCGAGTTCGGCCTGATCAGCTACGTGTTCACGACCGATCTGGCCCGTGGCCAGCGCATGATCGACAAGCTGCAGACCGGCATGATGGGCCTGAATACCGGCGTTGTCTCCAACGCGGCCGCACCGTTCGGCGGCGTCAAGCAGTCCGGCCTCGGTCGCGAGGGCGGGCTCGAGGGCATTCACGAGTATCTGTCGACGAAGTACACACTCACGCCGACGCCCTAAAGCGGCAAATTGCCGCAGGGCGCATCCGTTTCGCCCTCGAGGAGAGAAATAGATAAGTAAGTGGTTTCCCGCCCAGGGGAGGGCCGCAGCACGCGACGTCGGGTTTGCTGCTGTGGCCCCTTCTGCTGGCAGGGGGAACTGCAACCGAGTCGAAGGAAACTCACTATGCTGGTGCGCGCGGAGGTTGTCACTCTCACAGTGCGATCACCGTGCCCCTGCCCGGTATGTGTTTCGGCCCGAAGGACCCACCCTCACGTGAGCGCACCTACCGACGATGACGCGTCCCTCGACCGCGCCTTTCAGGACGGTGATGAGCGCGCCCTGGCCGCGGCGTATGACCGCTGGTCACCGTTGGTATTTACGATCGCCGTGCGCTCGCTCGCCAATGCGTCCGACGCCGAAGACGTCACCCAGAAGGTTTTCATTGCCGCCTGGCGGGGGCGCGGTGGGTTCGACCCGGCCCGTTCCCGGCTGCTGGCGTGGCTGATCGGCATTACGAGGCACGTGATTGCCGACACCCACGAGGCACGCAGTCGCCAGCGGCGGCTCGAAGACTCACTCGCCGCGACCATCCCGGCACACCGCGTCGATGACAGTTTGAGTGTCGTCAACCGGGTGCTGGTCGGCGACGAAATCGACCGGCTCGAACCCGTGCCCCGGCAGGTGGTGCGCCTCGCCTTCTTCGATGATCTCACCCAGGTGCAGATCGCCGATAGCCTGGGGCTGGGGCTGGGGCTGGGGCTGGGGCTGGGGCTGGGGCTCGGCAAGGTCAAGAGCCACATGCGGCGCAGCCTGACCCGCCTCCGCACCCGGTTGGAGGTGTCCGATGACTCCTCTTGATGGCACCCACATCGCCGCGGACGACCTGCACCTGCTCGCGCTGGCCGAGGTCGACGCGAGCGCGGCGGAACGGGCCCACCTCGCCGCCTGCGCCGAGTGCCCTGGGGAATACCTCGCCCTGTGGCAGGTCGTGCAACTCGGTCGTTCCGTCGGGTTCGATTCGCGGCTCACCCCGCCTGCGGGCGTCTGGGCAGGCATCCAGGCCGAACTCGGGCTGAGCAACGCGGTGCACACACCACCCCCCTTCACGAAAACCTCTGACGCGACGGATGCTGCGGCCCCGCCCCAGGCACCTGCTTCGCCGGTCGCCGACCCGGCGGCGGCCGAACCGACGGCCGAGTCGTCGGTCGAACCAGCACCCGTGCGTCTGCTGTCCCTCCGCCGCTGGGTCCCGTTCGCGGCAGCCGCCGGCATGATCGGCGGCATCGCCATCGGCGTGGCGAGCACCGCCGGCCCGCCACCCGAGCAAGTCGTGGCCGAAGGCGCCCTCGACGCCCTGCCGGGATGGGCCGCGAGCGGGTCCGTCCGGGTCGAGCAAACCGCCGACGGCCGCCGCTCGGTCGTCGTCGACCTCGACGCGCCGAATCCGCCGGGCACCGGCCTGCGCGAGGTCTGGCTGCTCAAAGCGGATGCGTCCGGCCTGGTCAGCATCGGATTCCTCGACGGTTCCTTCGGTCGTTTCACTATCCCCGCGAGCGTTGACCTCGCCCAATACCCACTGGTGGACGTGTCCGCCGAACCCGCCGACGGCGACCCGGCACACTCCGGCGACTCAATCGTGCGCGGCGAATTACACCCGCTCTGAGCCGTTTCTCTAAATAAGTCGCCGTGGTGCATCCGAAACGCGCCCGACCGGAGAAGTTGTTCCCAGGGAGGCACAGCCGCCTTCCGTAACGACCAACCTGGAGGTAGCAATGCGCAAGTCCATCGCCGTCGGAATTTCCGCCGCCCTTCTCGTCGCACTCGCCGGGCTCGCGCCGGCGCAGGCGGCCGTGCCCGCGGCATCCGCTTCACCGGGTATGGCATCCGTGTCGGTGCTGCACGCCATTCCCTGACTGACCCTCGACATCTCGGTCGACGGTCGCGTCGTCGTCGCCGATTTCATGCCTGGAACCCTGCTCGGCCCGCTGAAGCTCACGGCCGGCACCCACACCGTCGGAATCTCCGCGGCAGATTCCCTCGAAGTCGGCGGCAGCGCCAACGGCTCGCTACTTCCGTCGATCGCCGTGAGCGGCTCGACGACAGTCACGGTCACGGCCAATCGCAGTTTCACGGCGGTTGCCCACCTCACGGATGCCGGCCTTCCCGCCGCCACCCTGTACAACGATGACACCAAGCCGCTGGCCGCCGGACAGGGCCGCCTCACCGTGCGCCACGTTGTGGCCGCTCCGGCCGTTGACGTTCTCGCCAACGGCGCCGTTGCCGTCGCCGGCCTGACCAATCCGTCGCAGGCCGTGCTCGATCTGCCGGTCGGCACGATCAGCGCCGTCGTGGCCGCCGCCGGAACGACCGCGCCGCTGCTCGGCCCGGCGGAAGTCACGATCGCCCCGCGCACCAACACCATCGTCTACGCCTGGGGCAGCCTCGCTGACGGCACGCTCGCCCTGGCTGTGCAGACGGTGTCCACGAAGTAGCTTCGTCCGGCATAACTCCTGCAATCTGAGCGTCGACCCGGCGCGGGCCCCGGATTTCCGGGGCCCGCGCGGCCGGGTCCGTGAAATTGCAGGAGTTATGCCGCTCGAGCCGGGTGCACCGCGCCGCTGGCTAGACTTTGCGGATGCCCTTGATCGCGATCAACGACCTGAGCGACCCGCGACTGGTCGACTATGCCCACCTCACCGACGTGGCCCTCAAGAAGGCCCGCGGCACCGAACACGGGTTGTACATCGCCGAATCAGCCCTGGTTTTGGAGCGGGCCCTGCGCGCCGGGCACATTCCACGATCCGTGCTCGCGCTCGGCAACACAGCCGATGAGGCGCTCGTGGTGCTCGGCGATTACGCGGCCGAGGTGCCCGTCTTTGTCGGCCCCGGCGAAATGCTCGCCGACCTCACCGGCTACATTCTGCACCGCGGCTTGATCGCCTCGATGCACCGACCCGAACTGCCGAGCGTCGACAGCCTGCTGGCCGATGCGCGTCGCATCGTCATCCTCGAAAACGTGGCCGACCCGACCAACGTCGGCGCCATCTTTCGCTCGGCCGGCGCCATCGGAGCGGATGCCATTCTGGTCACGCCGCGCTGTTCCGACCCGTTCTACCGTCGCGCCATCCGGGTCTCGATGGGCACGGTGCTGCAGGTGCCGTGGACCCGGGCCGGCGACTGGACCGAGACCCGCGCCCTACTCACCCGGCACGGCTTTCATGTGGCGGCCCTCGCGCTGACGCCGGATGCAGTCAGCCTGCGCGATTTTGACGGTACCGCACACGAACGTCTGGCCCTGTTGCTCGGCGCCGAGGGCGAGGGACTCACCCCCAAGGCGCTCGCCGCATCGGACACCGTCGTGCAGATTCCGATGAAGCACGGCATCGACTCCCTCAACGTCGCCGCCGCGAGTGCCGTCGCGATGTGGGCGCTGTCCGGGTAACCCCTTCTGCCACCCGAGCCCGTCGGGCCTAGGCTGGGGGCATGAGCAATGAAGCTGTCATCATCGACGTTCTGCGCACCCCGTCGGGCCGGGGCAAACCCGGTGGAGCCCTGGACGGCATCCATCCGGCCGACCTCCTGGCCACGGTGCTGCGTGAGTTGGTCAGCCGCAACAACCTCGACCCGGCACTGATCGATGACGTGATCGGCGGCTGTGTCAGCCAGGCCGGCGAGCAAGGCAATAACGTGACCCGCACCGCCCTGTTGAGTGCCGGCTTTCCGCACACCGTGCCCGGTACGACGATCGATCGGCAGTGCGGCTCGAGCCAGCAGGCCGCCACTTTCGCCGCCCAGGCCGTGATGAGCGGCAACGCCGACGTGGTCATCGCCTGCGGCGTCGAGTCGATGAGTCGGGTACCCCTCGGGTCTACGGCCGGCGGGCAGGACCCGTTCGGCACGCTCATGCACGAGCGTTACCCCGACGGCCTGGTCAACCAGGGGGTGTCGGCCGAGCTCATCAATCAGAAGTGGAACCTGGGCCGCGACGCCCTCGACAACTACGCGGCCCGCTCGCACCGGCTCGCCGCAGCGGCGGCTGACCGGGGTGATTTCGGCGGCGAAATCGTGGCCGTCACCCGGCCGGACGGCAGCGTGATCAGCGAGGACGAGACCATCCGCCCGGGCACCTCGCATGCTTCACTCGCCGGACTGCGCCCCGCCTTTCGTACCGACACGCTCGCGGAACGCTTTCCGAAGCTCGGCTGGCACGTCACGGCCGGTAACTCCTCACCGCTCACCGATGGCGCCTCGGCGACCCTGATCATGAGCGCCAAGAGGGCCGCGCAGCTCGGTCTGAACCCCCGCGCCCGGTTTCACAGCTTCACCGTGATGGGAAGCGACCCTATGCTCATGCTGACCGGCGTGATTCCGGCGACCCAGCGCATCCTCTCGCGGGCCGGCCTCGGCATCGACGATATCGACGCCTACGAGATCAACGAGGCCTTCGCGAGCGTGCCGCTGGCCTGGCTGCGCGAACTTCACGCCGACCCCGATTGCCTCAACCCGCGCGGCGGCGCCATCGCCCTCGGCCACGCGCTCGGTTCCTCGGGCACGCGCCTGCTCGGCACGCTGCTCAATCACCTCGAAATGACCGGCGGTCGCTGGGGCCTGCAGGCCATGTGCGAGGGCGGCGGCATGGCCAACGCCACCTTGATTGAGAGGCTCTGATGCAGATTGACGGATGCTCCGCCCTCATTACCGGAGGCGCCTCCGGCCTCGGCCTGGCCTGCGTTCGCACCCTGCACGAAGCCGGCGCATCCGTCGTATTGCTGGATCTCCCCGGCGCTCCCGGCGACGCAATTGCCGCCGAGCTCGGCGACCGGGCCCGCTTCGTGGCGGGCGACGTGACGAGCGCCGGCGACGTGCAGGCCGCCGTCGACGCGGCGGTGGCCCAAGCGCCGCTTCGCATCGTGATCAATTGCGCCGGCATCGCGCCCGGCGCCCGCACGGTCGGCCGCGACGGCCCGCTGCCGCTTGAAGATTTTGAGCGGGCGATTCGCATCAACCTGATCGGAACCTTCAACGTCGTGCGGCTGGCTGCCGCCGCGATGCAGCTCACCGAACCCGTCGGAGACCCGGGCCGCCAGGGCGGCGCCGAACGCGGCGTCATCGTCAACACCGCCTCGGTCGCTGCCTTCGACGGGCAAATCGGGCAGGCCGCCTATGCCGCGTCCAAGGGCGGCGTCGCCGCGATGACGCTTCCGCTCGCCCGCGAATTCGCGCAGAGCCTGATTCGAGTGATGTCGATCGCGCCCGGCATCTTCGACACGCCCATGCTGCAGGGGCTGCCGCAGCCGGTGCGGGATTCTCTCGGAGCCCAGGTGCCGCATCCGTCCCGGCTCGGTGACCCTCAGGAGTTCGCATTCCTGGTTCGCCATATCATCGAAAATCCCATGCTCAACGGAGAAACTATCCGACTTGACGGGGCGATTCGGATGCAGCCGAAGTAGAGCTGTAGGTTCGAAGGAACGACTCTTTAGGGGAACCCTCGTATGGCAGTGATATTCGGCACGATCCTCGTTCTGGCCGGGTTCGCCTGTGCCGTCTACGGAGTACTGCTCGTGGCCTGGGCGAACCCAACGACGCCGCTGCCCATGTTCACCAGCGCACCGAGCCGGCCACGGGCATCCGTTTTGTTGAATGTCGGAGCCGTCGCGCTGGTGATCTGGGGCGCGAACCTCATGACGCCGGAGATCGGTGCCTGGGCTTTCGTGCTGCTCACCATTGCCGTGCTGGGACCGTTCATCGTGATTCGCGCCTGGCACAATGGGCGGGTCGCCCGAGGGTCACAGCGCTGATGGAGCTTCTGCTGGGCACCGTTCTCGTCGCCATCTCGACCGCCCTCGGTCTGGCAGGAGCTGCGAGAATATCGGGGCAGAATCGAGGCTCGGGAAACTATGTGAATCCCACGGTTCGCCAGAAGCTGCCCATGCTGGGCTGGAGAATTCTCCACGTCGGCCTACTGGTTTTCGGCGTCCAGCTACTGCACAACGAGCTGGGCACTGTGGCCTATCTCATGTTCGGAATCGTCGTCGTTCTGCCGTTGATCTTCGCCCTGTGGCGCAACAGGCGCCGACCGGTCGAAGCCTGATCAGGCTGGCAGCGGCGTAGACGGCTGCTGCTGCGTAATGCAGTGGATGCCGCCGCCCCGCGCAAACAACGGCCGCGCGTCGACCGACATCAAGCGGCGCCCGGGATAGGCGGCCGCGAGCACGTCGCGGGCCATGGAATCGGACCGCTCCTCGCCGAAGCTGCAGGCGATGACGCCGCCGTTGACGACGAGATGATTGACGTAGTTGTAGTCCACGAACCCCTCGTCGTCGCGCAGCACAGCGGGCGCCGGCAGGTCGATGATTGTGAACGATCGCCCGGCCGCGTCGTGCGCGTCGGCCAGCAGACCGCGAAATTCGCGGGTGAGAGGGTAGTCGGGGTGACCCGGATCGTTCTGGGCGTGCAGCAAAATCGTGCCCGGCGATGGCAGCGCGGCGACCATATCGATGTGCCCACGGGTGCCGAATCGCTCGTGGTCGCGGGTGAGGCCGCGTGGCAGCCAGACGACGTGCTCCGCGCCGATCGTGCGGCGAAGCTCCTCCTCGACCGAGGCGCGCGTGGCGCCGGGGTTGCGACCCGAATCGAGTTGCACGCTCTCCGTCGCCAGCACGGTTCCTGCGCCGTCGACGTGGATTCCGCCGCCCTCGTTCACGAGCGCGGACGACACGACTGCCGCACCGGCGGCATTTGCTACGAATCGGCTGATCTTCGAATCGTGGTCCCAGGTGGCCCAGTCCTGGCCGCCCCAGCCGTTGAAGGTCCAGTCGACGGCGCCGAGCCGGCCGGTGTCGTCGTGCACGAAACTCGGACCGATGTCGCGCATCCAGCTGTCGTTCAGCGGAGCCTCGAGCACCTCGATCTCGGCCGACAGATAGCGCCGGGCTACGGCGCGCTCGGCGGGGTCGACGACCATGCGCACGGGTTCGAATTCGGCCACGGCGTGGGCGACGGCGGCCCAGGTGCGGCGGGCTTCGTGGGCTTCAGTCGCAGTGTAGCCGAGGGTGTAGCCGCCCACCGGAAACGCCATCCACACACGGTCCTGCGGCGCAGTTTCGGCCGGCATGCGCCAGGTCATGCGATCGCCGATCCAAACGGATGCGCCGGGTCGACCGGCGCGACCAGCCCGGCATAACTGTCCGGGCGTCGAGTCATCAGGAAGGGAAACAGGGCGAGCCACTCCTCGCGCTGGGTCAGGTCCAGGTCGGCCACGAGCGCCACCGACTCGCCGCGAGGCGCCTGCACGAGCACCCGTCCGAACGGGTCGGAGATGAACGACGAGCCGTAAAAAGTGAGGTCGCCCTCGTCGCCGTGCCGGTTCGGCACGACCACGAACAGTCCGCTCGTGATGCCGTTGGCCACGATGACCTGCTGCCAGATCGGCTGGGTGTCGAAGTTCGGAAACAGCGGTTCCGATCCGATCGCGGTCGGGTAGGCGAGAATTTCGGCGCCGCCAAGCCCGTACAGCCGGGAGACCTCGGGAAACCACTCGTCCCAGCAGGTGGGTAGCCCCAGGCGCGCACCGGCCACGTCGTAGACCGGGTACGCGTCCTCGGCCGGCCCCGGCCGAAAGTAGGTGTCTTCGTAATACCCGGCCGTGACCGGGATGTGCATTTTGCGCGTGCGACCGAGGAGCTCGCCGGCCGGCGACACCAGAATGGCCGTGTTGTAACCGCGTGGGTCGTTCGGTTCGTCGGCTTCAGCCGGCTGCTCGAACAGCGAAGCGTGCAGGATGACGCTGTGCAGCCGTGCCTGTTCGGCCGCGAAAGCGAAGGTGGGGCCGCCCAGGAGCTGCTCGGCATCCGCTTTGGGAATGCCGGTGGCTCGTACATTGCCGGGGTATTTGCTAAGGGTCAGTTCCGGCAGAAACACGATGCGGGCGCCAGCCTCAGCCGCCAAACGGATGCCCTCGGCCAGCTCCGCCTCGAGCGTCGCGTCGTCCGCGTGCCAGCGATGCTGCACGAGACCGACGCGCAGGGGAGTCCGGTCGGGCTCGCGCACCCGGGTGGGCGAGGCGGGGCTAATCGGGGCCTCGATCAGTCTCATGCGGTCTCCTGGGTATTATTAGCGATCAAACCTGATCCCAATCTACATAATCCGGCTACTTTGCCGCGTGCGCCTCCAAAAACGCATAGACCTCGGAGTCGTCGACCCCGGGAAACGTGCCGGACGGCAGCGGCGACAGCACGTGTGCGTGCAGCCGGGCGCTCGGCCAGGCCCGGCCGGCCCAACGTGCGGCCGCATCCGAGTTCGGCCGACGACAGCACGACTCATCGGGACAGCGCGACACCGTACGCTGCGTGGTCTCCCGCCCGCGAAACCACTTCGCCTGCGCAAACGGCACGCCGACGCTGATCGAAAACTCACCGGCATCCGTTGACCCGGTCTGCGTCGCCGACCAAAACGTACCGGCCGGGGTGTCGGTGTACTGGTAGTACTCGGTGGTGCGGTTGGTGTGGGTGAAGGCGCTGCGGGCGCTCCACTGCTTGCAGACGTACTGGCCCTCGATCGACCCGGTCACGTCCACCGGAAACGGCAGATCGTCGTTCTCGTACCCCTTCTGCAGAGCGCCGTCGCCGTTGACGCGCAGAAAGTGCAGGGTCATATCGAGGTGCGAGGTGGCGAGGTTGGTCAGTCGCAACGCTGCAGCCTCATGGGTCACGCCGAAGGTGTCGCGAAAGTCCTCCACCGACAGCTCGCGCTCCTGCTTGGCATTCGACAGAAAGGCGACGGATGCCTCGCGCGGCATCAAACAGGCCGCCGCGAAGTAGTTGATCTCGAGCCGCTGCCAGAGGAACTCCGCGTAGCTGCCGGGCCGTTCGTGCCCGAGCAGCCGGTGCCCCATCGCCTGCAGGGCCATCGACCGCAGGCCGTGCCCGCCGGGAATCGACGCGGGCGGCAGGTAGATGCGCCCATTGGCCAGGTCTGTCACCGAGCGGGTGGAGTTGGGCAGATCGTTCACGTAGATCAGGCTGAATCCGAGCTGATCGGCCATGACGCTGACCTCGCGGTGGGTGAGTGCGCCCGAGACGTGGCCGCTCGCGCGCACCCGTTCCTCGACCAGTTCCTCGATGGCCGGCAAATAGTTGCTCTGTTCCCGCATCCGCTCGCGCAGTTCGGTGTTGGCTCGCCGCGCCTCTTCCGGCGTCGCGATGGCTTCGCTGGCCCGGCGGGACAGCTCCCGGTGCAGGCCGAGCAACGATTCGATGGCGGGCAGCGGCATCCCCTTAGTGACTTTTACGACGGGCAGGCCGAGCGCCCCGTAGAGCGGATTTTTCTGGGCACGGTCCAGTTCGATCTCGAGCGCCGCCCGATTGTTTGGAGCTTCGCGGCGCAGCAGCTCGGCCAGGTCTACAGCGAGGGCCGTCGCGAGATCCTGCAGGGTCGACAGCTTCGGCTCGCGACGGCCGTTCTCGATCAGCGACAGCTGACTGCCGGCGAGGTGAACGAGCGCACCCAGTTGGTCGAGGGTGAGACCGCGCTCCCCCCGAAAGTGACGGATGCGATGGCCGAGCAGGATCAGATCGGAGGCTTGAGGCGACATTCCTTAACGATATCTAAAGAACTACATTTCTTAAGTAGCAATATTGCAGGTTTGGGGCTCAAAGCAGGGCCATTGTTGGTGTGTAAGACGAAATTATGGTTTTGCAGAGCGTCTGACAGCAACGGGGCCCGACGTTTTTGACCACTTCGCAACTTTTTCTCGATACCCGGCGACCGGAAAGGCCAGCATATGACTCTCACCAAATCTTCCCTCCAGACCAACGGGGATTCGTACCCGACGCGCACGGGCAGCACCGACCCCAACCTGCAGGCCTGGGTTGATGAGATTGCCCGCCTGACCGAGCCCGACGCGATCGTCTGGTGCGACGGCTCCAAGCGCGAGGCCAACGAGCTCTCCAAACTGCTCGTCGCCTCCGGCCAGCTCATCCGCCTAAACCCGGAATGGCGCCCCAACAGCTTTCTCGCCCGCACCAACCCGAAAGACGTTGCCCGCGTCGAAAACCGCACCTTCATCTGCTCCAACGATGAAGCGGATGCCGGCCCCACCAATAACTGGGCCGCACCGGTCAAGATGCGCGCCGAACTGCGTGGTGTCTTCGCCGGCAGCATGCGCGGTCGGACAATGTACATCGTGCCGTTCTCGATGGGCCCGCTCGGCGGACCCATCTCGCAGCTGGGCGTTGAGATCACCGATTCCCCCTATGTCGTGCTCAACATGGGCATTATGACGCGGATGGGCGAGACCGTGCTGACTATGATCGAAGCCGGCGACCCGTGGGTGCACACCGTGCACAGCGTCGGGTACCCGCTCGTCGACGCATCGGGAATCACCCGTCCCGATGTGGAATGGCCCTGCAACGATGACAAGTACATCGTGCAGTTCCCCGATACCCGCGAGGTCTGGTCCTACGGCTCCGGCTACGGCGGAAACGCCCTGCTCTCCAAGAAGTCCTTTGCGCTGCGCATCGCGTCGGTGATGGGCCGCGATCAGGGCTGGCTGGCCGAGCACATGCTGATCATCAAGCTGATCTCACCCGAGGGTGGCGTGTTCCACGTGGCCGCTGCCTTCCCCTCCGCCTGTGGCAAGACGAACCTGTCGATGCTGCGCCCGACCATTCCCGGATGGAAGGTCGAGACCATCGGCGACGACATCGCGTGGCTGCGCCAGGGCGAAGACGGACGCCTCTGGGCGATCAACCCGGAAGCCGGCTTCTTCGGAGTCGCCCCCGGAACCGGTGAAACCACCAACCCGACCGCCGTCTCCACCATGTGGGGCAACACGATCTTCACCAACGTCGCCCTGCGTGACGACGGAGATGTCTGGTGGGAAGGGCTCACCGACAAGGCTCCCGATCACCTGATCGACTGGCAGGGTAAGGACTGGACGCCCGACTCCGGTCGAACCGCCGCCCACCCGAACTCGCGCTTCACCGTTGCGGCCGCCCAGTGCCCGTCGATCGCCGACGACTGGGAAGCGGCCGGCGGCGTGCCGATCGACGCCATCGTCTTCGGCGGCCGTCGCGCGACCAACGTTCCGCTGGTCGCCCAGGCCCGCAGTTGGAAGCACGGCGTCTTCATGGGAGCGACGATCTCCTCCGAGAAGACCGCGGCCGCTGACGGCATCGTCGGCGAGCTGCGTCGGGACCCGTTCGCGATGCTGCCGTTCTGCGGCTACAACATGGCCGACTACTGGGGCCACTGGCTCAAGGTCGGCAAGGAACTCGGCACCAACGCCCCGGCGATCTTCCAGGTGAACTGGTTCCGCAAGGGCCCGGACGGCGACTTCATCTGGCCCGGATTCGGCGAGAACTCGCGGGTTCTCGAATGGATGATTCGTCGCATCGAGGGCAGCGCCGACGCCGTCGACACCCCGATCGGACTGCTGCCGGCCGAAGGTGCGCTGAACCTGGACGGTCTCGACCTGTCCAAGGAATCCGTTGACCAGCTGTTTGCGATCGACCAGACCAGCTGGCTCGCCGAGTGCGACCTGACCGAGGAATACTTCGACAAGTTCGGCGACAAGGTTCCGCCGGCACTGCGCGCCGAACTCGCAAGCGTGCGCTACCACCTCAAGGACTAGTTCCTGCAGTGCGAACGACCCCGTCACGCAGGTGGCGGGGCCGTTCGTGTTCCTCCCGTGCGTGCATTACTTTCCGGGCCCGGAAAGCGGGCCCATGATCTATCGTGGGCCGGGTGTCACAAGGTGGGCCCAGGGCCTCATAGACCGGCATCGCGCAGGAACCCGCCGGGAACCGGCCGAACGGCCCGCGCGCGGCGGTCGTAGGATGCCAGCATGCATGACGACAGCGCACTGGTCGAGGCCCGGCTGAACCGTTTTGTTCGCGAACGGTTGCAGCCAGCGATCTACCGGGCCACCGCGCCGCTCACGGTCACCGCCTGGGTCGCGCCGGGGGAGCCGGTCTCGTTTGCCGAGGCGGTCTCGCATCCGTTTGAACCATTCGTCGTCGGCGAGTCGTGGGGAAGGCCGTGGGGCACTGTCTGGTTTCATCTCACCGGAGTGGTACCGTCCAAATGGGCCGGCCTGGCCGATACCCGCATCGAGGTCGTCGTCGACCTCGGGTTCACCGTCGCTGTGCCGGGCTTCCAGGCCGAGGGCACCGCCTATAGCTCGAATGGCCGGGTCCTCAAGGGCGTGGAATCGTTAAATCGCACCGTGACGGTGGTCGGCGACACCATTGACCTCTATATCGAGGCCGCCGCCAACCCTAATATCGCCGCCGACTTCAGCTTCACTCCCACCCTGCTCGGCGATCTTGGCACCGCCGGCAGCACACCGCTCTACCTGCTTCGCCAAGCGGATGTCGCCCAGCGCGACACGCAGGTCTGGCAGCTCGCCCAGGACGTGTTCACACTCGACGGACTGCGCCGCGAGCTTTCGGCCGCATCGCCGCGGCGGGCGAACATTCTACGCGCCCTGGAACGCTGCCTCGATCTGCTCGACCCCAACGATGTGGGCGGCACCGCGGAAGCCGGACGCGCCGCCCTGGCTCCGGTGCTCGCCAGCCCAGCCAACGCCAGCGCGCACCGGGTGCACGCGGTTGGCCACGCGCACATCGACAGCGCGTGGCTCTGGCCGGTACGTGAGACCGTGCGCAAGGTCGCACGCACCTGGTCCAACGTGCTCGACCTGATCGACCGGCACCCCGACTTTGTGTTCGCGGCCTCGTCGGCGCAGCAGTATGCCTGGCTCCAGCAGTTCTACCCGGAGCTGTTCGAACGCGTGCGTAAAGCCGTCGCGGCCGGCAACTTCGTTCCGGTCGGAGGGATGTGGGTTGAATCCGACACGAATATGCCCGGCGGCGAGGCCCTGGCCCGGCAATTCGTGGCCGGCAAGGGGTTCTTTCTGCGCGAGTTCGGGGTGGAACCGCTCGAAGTCTGGCTGCCCGACTCGTTCGGCTACTCCGCGGCACTTCCTCAAATCGTGTGTGCCGCCGGCAGTCGCTGGTTTCTCACCCAGAAGCTGTCCTGGAACGACACGAATCTGTTTCCGCACCACAGCTTTCTCTGGGAGGGGCTCGACGGCAGCCGCGTCTTCACGCACTTTCCACCGGTTGCCGAGTACAACGCGCAGCTCTCCGGTCTGGAACTGGCCAGGGCCGAGCGGTTGTTCGCGGAGAAGGGCGTGGCCAATACCTCGCTCGTGCCGTTCGGTTGGGGCGACGGTGGCGGCGGTCCGACCGAGGAGATGATCGCCGCTGCCCACCGTACCGCGTCGCTTGAGGGATCGCCGACGGTCGAACTGTCCAGCCCGCGGCGGTTCTTTGAAGCGGCGGAGGCCGAGTATGCGGCGCCGCCGGTGTGGTCGGGCGAGTTGTATCTGGAGTTTCACCGCGGCACGCTCACCTCCCAGGCTCGCACCAAGCAGGGGAATCGGCGCTGCGAGCACCTGCTGCGGGAGGCGGAACTGTGGGCGACGACGGCCGCCGTGCGCGTGGGGGCGCAGTATCCGCGGGCGGCACTCGAGAACGCGTGGCAGACGGTGTTGCTGCAACAATTTCACGACATCCTTCCGGGGTCATCGATCGCTTGGGTGCACGCGCAGGCCGAGCGCGAGTATGTGCGGGTCGCTGGCGTGCTCGATGGGGTGATTGTGGCATCCGTTCGTGCGCTCGTCGGGCCGGGCGATGGCGCGGTCGTGCTCAATGCGGGGCCCTATGCGCGGGCGGGCGTGCCGGCGCTCGGCGGCAGCGCGAGCGCCGATACTCAGGGTGTCGATGCTCTCGCCGCCGGTGCTGCGGGTGACGAGGCGACGAGCGCGGAGGGTACGGGCCGGGATGCTGGGGAGACTGCTCCCGTGCGCGCTTCCGCGACTGCGGTGGGGGACGCTGCCGCCGCGCACGCCGGGGCCATAATCTCACGCACTCCGGCCGGCTGGGTCCTGACGAACGAGCACGTCTCCGTCACGATCGACGACGACGGACTGTTCACCTCGGTTTACGATCGGCACGTTGACCGCCAGGTCGTGCCGGCCGGAGCGCGAGCCAACCTGCTCACCCTGCACCGGGACACCCCCACTCAGTGGGATGCCTGGGACATCGACACCCCGCACGCGCGCCTGTTCGAGGCACTCACCGATGCCGACTCGGTTGAGCAGCTCGACCAGCGTCCGGTCGGCCAGGTCGGCGTGCGCGTCACACGACGATTTGGCGAGTCTTCGGTCGTCGAAGATGTGACTCTCGCGTCGGATTCAAGCGCGATCGACCTGCACGTCAAAATCGACTGGCATGAGCGGCAGAAGCTGCTGCGACTGAACTTTCCGCTCGACGTCAAGGCTGACCGGGCCTCCTCCGAGATCCAGTTCGGGCACATATTCCGCCCGACGCATGCGAACACCTCCTGGGATACTGCCCGTTTCGAAACCGTCGCCCACCGCTGGGTCCACGTCGGCGAACCGGGTTTCGGCGTCGCGGTTGCCAACGACTCCACCTATGGCCACGCGATCATCCGCACCGCGTTTGCTCCAGGCGAAACGGATGCTCCACGGCGTGACCCCGGCACCGGGCAGGACGCGAACGCAGCTGGGTATTCCAGCCCCGGCGAGGATGCCAGCGTCAGCCAGGGTTCCAGCCGTGACGGAGAAGTCCGCGTCGGCAGCACCGCCAGCCCCGACCGGGTGACGGATACGGCCCCGCCCGCAGCGGCGGCCCGCATCGGCACTACCGTTGCACTGACTCTGCTACGGGCCGCCGTCTATCCCGACCCGACCGCCGATCAGGGCGAGCACGAATTCCGCGTCGCCCTCCGCGTCGGCGCGAGTATTCCCGACGCGGTATATGAGGGCTACCGGCTGAACCTACCGCTGCGCACCGTCGCGGGCATCGGCCCTACGCCGATCGAGCCGCTCTTCACGGTCGACAACCCTGCCGTGGTCATCGAGGCGGTCAAGCTCGCCGAAGACGGCAGTGGCGACGTGATCGTGCGGATCTACGAGGCGCACGGGACCCGGTCCCGGGCCCGGGTCATCCGCTCATTCGCCGCAGCCGAAGCACACGAGACGGACCTGCTCGAGCGCCCAGTCGCACCGGCCGCCATCATTGCGACGGATGACGCCGTCCTGACCCTGGAATTGCGCCCCTTCCAGCTCGTGACGCTGCGCTACCCTTCCATCCATTGAACGCGAGAGCGCAAAAAGTGCCCGATTGAGAGTTCCAATCGGGCACTTTTTGCGCTCTCGCGGGGTGTTAGACCAGCAGCTGGTGCTTGGCCAGGTCGCGGTACAGCGGGGTGGAGACGACGAGTTCGGAGTGGGTGCCGACGCCGACGACCTCGCCGTGGTCGAGCACCACGATTTGGTCGCTGTCGACCACGGTGGACAGGCGGTGCGCGATCACGATGAGCGTGCGGTCCACCGCGACGGCGTCGATGGCTTCGCGCATCATCTGCTCGTTCTTGCCGTCGAGGCTGGAAGTAGATTCATCGAGCAGAAGAATCGGCGGGGCCGCGAGCAGCGCCCGGGCGATTGCGAGCCGCTGGCGTTCTCCGCCGGAGAGTTTCACACCCGATTCGCCGACCGCCGCGCCGAGCCCGGCTGGGTCGCGGTCGAGCACTTCACCCAGATTGACCGCCTGCAGCACCTTGATGCAGTCCTCATCGGTGGCATCGGGGGTGGCGAGCGTGAGATTGTCGCGCAGCGAACCGGCCAGGACCGGGGCGTCCTGCTCGACGTAGCCGATCTGCGCGCGCAGCGCGGTGCGATCCAGCGAACGAATATCCAGCCCACCGAGCCGCACGGTGCCGTCCGAGACATCGTAGAACCGCTCGATCAGGGCGAGGATGGTGCTCTTGCCAGCGCCGCTGGGCCCGACGAGCGCGGTGCGCAGCCCGCGCGGAGCGCTGAACGAGACTCCCTTGAGCACCGGGCGCGGGCCCAGGGAAGACTCCCCGATGGAATCGGCGTCGAGATCAGCGTCCGTTTCGGCCGAGCCGGCAGTATCCGTTGTCGGCGCAGCGTCTGAACCAGCGGCGACCTCAGCCGGAGCCACCGCGTAGCCGAAGTGCACGTTCTCGAAGCTGATCGCGGCGGCTTCCGGGTTGACTTTGTCGTTGGCGGCGCCGACGGTCATGGCGAGCGGCGCGATGTCGCGGTCGAATTGATCCTCGGTGGGCAGGTCGATGATCTCCTGGATGCGGCCGAGCGCTCCGAGAGCCGAGTTGACCGAGGTGATCGCGCCGAAGAACTGGCCGAGCGGCATGATCATCATGAACAAGAACAGAATGAACGCGACCAGGTTGGCCACGGTGATGGCGTCGCTCGCAACGCGAAAACCGCCGACGCCCAGCACGACCAGGAAAGACACCTGCATGGCGATGCCGGCGATCGGCACGACGAGGGCACTGATCTTGGCGACCTTGATACCCATGCGCCAGGCGCCGCGGGCATCTTCTTCGATCACGGACGTCTCACGCTCGGTCGCGTTCGCGGCGCGCACGGTGCGAATGGCACTGATGGCACGCTCGACGCTCGCGGCGAGGTCACCGACCTTCGCCTGCGCGGCCTGGCTCGCGGTGCGGATGCGCCGGGACAACAGGGTGACGGTGACCACCGACACCGCGATCACGAGCACGGTCAGCCCGAGCAGAACCGGGTCGATAATGAGCATGGCCACGAGCGCGCCGATGAAGGTGAGCGAGCCGCCGATCGCTTCGACCAACCCCTGCGTGAGCACCGCGCGCAGCAGGGTGGTATCGCTGCCGACGCGGGAGACGAGGTCGCCGGTGCGGCGCGCATCGAATTCGCTGATCGGCAGGCGCAGCAGGCGTCCGACCAGCTTGCGGCGGCTGGAGAGCACGACTCCCTCACCGGTGCGCTGAAGCAGGTAGTGCTGGTACCCGCTGATCAGGCCCGAGATTACCACGAGCGCAATGAGTACTCCAACCAGCGAACCGAGCGGGTCACCGGCCTGCACGATCGTGATGACCTGACTCACCAGCAGCGGCTGGGCCAGGCTCGCGGCCGCACCGAGCACGCTCAGGACGATGACGACGCCGAGCACCTTCTTGTGCTCGAAGAGGTAGGGCAGCAGCTGGCTGAACTTCGCGCGCGGACCGGTCGGGGCTGGCCGGCCGCGTCGGCCGCGCGGCGGCTTGACGGCCTTCTGGGCAGCGGATGAATCGGGCGTGCGGGTTGCGGTGGTCACTGATTCATCTTAACCGTTCGGCGTCCGAGCCTCCCCGCAATCCCGCCATCGGTCTACAGTGGGGCACTGTGCCGGAACCTGTCATTGTCACCCGAAATCTCGTCAAGAGCTATTCCGTCAACGGCTCGAAAAACTTCGTCGCCGTCGACGGGATCAGTTTCGAAGTGGCCCCGGGGGAGTCCTTCGGGTTGCTCGGCCCCAACGGCGCCGGAAAATCCACGACGATGCGCTTGATCGGCGCGGTGTCCACCCGCACGAGTGGCGACCTCACGGTGCTCGGCCTCGACCCGAACCGGTACGGTCCCGAGATTCGTTCCCAACTCGGCGTGGTGCCGCAGGAGAATAACCTCGACCTCGAGCTGAAGGTGCGGGAAAATCTGCTGGTCTACGGCCGCTACTTCGGGCTGCCGCGCGCCCGAGTCGCCCGCCGGGCCGACGAACTGCTCGAGTTCGCCCAGCTCCAGGACAAGGCCACAGCCAAGGTCGACGACCTCTCCGGTGGCATGAAACGGCGCCTCACCATCGCCCGGGCGCTTATTAACGACCCGCGCATCCTGCTGCTCGACGAGCCGACCACCGGACTCGACCCGCAGGCACGCCACATTCTCTGGGACCGCCTGTTTCGACTCAAGGAACAGGGCACGACGCTGCTCGTCACCACCCACTACATGGACGAAGCCGAGCAGCTCTGCGACCGCCTCATCGTCGTCGACAAGGGCCGCATCATGGCCGAGGGTTCTCCGGCCGACCTGATCCGCCGGTATTCCTCCCGCGAGGTCCTCGAGGTGCGCTTCGGCTCAGCCCAGAATGCCGAGGTCGCCGACCGCCTTCAAAGCTTCGGCGGGAGCGGTTTCGGCGAACGGGTCGACGTGCTGCCCGACCGCATTCTGGTCTACAGCGATAGCGGCGAGCGAGAATTAGAGCGGATGACCGCGGCCGGCCTGCACCCGATCACGAGCCTGGTACGCCGTTCCAGCCTCGAGGACGTGTTCCTCCGTCTCACCGGCCGAAACCTGATCGAATGAGCGCGGGCGATTTCGACAACGCTCGGGATGCTGGCGGGGCGACCGACAGCATCCGTTCGCAGGCAGTCGCGGCGGCTGTCGTCTCGGCCGCCCGCACCCGCCGCTACGGCTCCTGGTATGTGGCCGAGCACCGGTTTCGGGTCATGCGGTCGTACGCGCAGACGGTGCTGTTCACCGCGATCGGCAGCTCGCTCGTCTACCTCTACGCGATGGGCGTTGGCCTGGCCAGCCTGGTCGACGGCAATCTCGGCGACAACGCCGTCAACGGGGTCAGCTACCTTGAATTTCTCGCACCGGCGCTGCTCGCGAGCAGCGCGATTGCAGTCGCCTCCGAGGAGTTCAGCTACCCGATCATGCTCGGCTTCAAATGGAACCCGACCTTCTTCGGTATGAACGCGAGTTCGATTCAACCCGGTCAGATCATCAACGGCATCGTCATCTCGGTAACGGCACGCATGCTGCTCACCTGCGCCATCTTCTATGTCTTCATGCTCATTTTTGGTGCGGTTCCTGGCCCGCTCGGTGCCGTGGCGGTGCTCGTGGCGCTACTCACCGGCCTCTCGTTCGGCGCGCTCCTGATGGCGTACACGGCCACCCTCAAGGACGACACCGGCCAGCTCGCCATGGTGCAGCGCTTCGTGATTCTGCCGATGACGCTGTTCTCCGGCACGTTCTTTCCGCTCGACGTGCTGCCGACCTACCTGCAGTGGCTCGGCTGGATCTCACCGCTCTGGCACGGCACCGAACTGTCCCGCGTCTTCGCCTATGGCCGACCGGAACCGATCTGGCTGAGCGTCCTGCACGCGCTCTATCTGGCCGCCCTGCTCGCTGTCGGCTGGATCTGGGCGCGTCGCCTCACGGCCGCGAGGTTGAACAAATGAGGTTTTCGTCGACGCTCGTCACTGCTGCTCGCCCGCCACGGCTGTTCGGAAGCCGTGGTGTCGGTAAGTATTACGCCGGTAATGCGCGCAGCGTGATGGCGCGCGGCTGGCGTGCGACGCGCAGCACCAACTCGCTCGTTGTGCTCAGCGGAATGGTCGAGCCGATCTTCTACCTGCTGTCGATGGGCCTCGGCCTGGGGGCGCTGATCGGCCAGGTACAGACCGACGGCGGCCAGAGCGTGCCGTACGCCGCTTTCATCGCCCCGGCGCTGCTCGCCGTCGCCGCGATGAACGGTGCCATCTACGATTCGACCTGGAACGTCTTCTTCAAGATGCAATTCGCCAAACTCTACGAGGGGATGCTGGCCACCTCGCTTGGCCCGCTCGACGTGGCCTTCGGCGAGATCTCGCTCGCCCTGGCGCGGGGGCTGCTCTACGCGACCGGATTCCTGCTCGTGATGCAGGCGCTCGGCCTGAACCTGTCCTGGTGGGCGCTGCTCGCGCTGCCGGCGGTGCTGCTGATCGCGTTTGGATTCGCATCCGTCGGCATGGCGGTGACCAGTTATATGAAGACGTTCCAGCAGATGGACTGGATCACCTTCGTGCTGCTACCGATGTTTTTGTTCTCGGCCACGTTCTACCCGCTGAGCGTGTATCCGCCGGGCGTTCAGTATGTGATTCAGGCGCTGCCGCTCTGGCATGGTGTCGAGCTCGTGCGCGGCCTGACCACCGGCCAGGTGGATGCTGGCCTGCTCTGGCACGTGCTCTACTACGCCGTCATGATCGTGATCGGCGTGGTCATGACCACCCGTCGCCTGAAAGCCCTGTTCCTGACTTAGACAACGCTCCCCCTCGCCAGCGGCAAGGGGGAGCGGATGCTGGTGCGGCTGGACCTACCGGTGCAGGTCGAGGTCCTTCGTTTCGCGGCTCAGGATCAGCGCGATCAGGGTGATGGTGCCCATGATCGAGAGGTAGATGCCGACCCAGAACGGGCTGCCCTCGCCGATTGTCCACAGCCAGACGGCGATGAACGGGGCGACGGCCGCGCCGAGAATGGAGCTCATGTTGTAGGCGAACGCGGAGCCGGTGTAGCGCACGCTGGTCGGGAACAGCTCGGGCAGCAGCGCGCCCATCGGCCCGAAGGTCATGCCCATGAGTGAGAATCCGACGATGAGGAACAGCATGACGCTGAGGTCGCCGGCACCGAGCAGGGGCACGAAGAGAAACCCGAACACGATGATGAACATGGTCACGATGATGAGCGTCTTGCGGCGCCCGTGCTTGTCGGCCCACGGGCCGGAGGCGAGGGTGAAAATTCCGAAGAACACCACGCCGAGAATCATCATGAGGATGAAGGTGTTGTAGCTGAATCCGAGCCCCGGCAGTGCGGCATCCGTTGCGGCACGGCCGTAACTGAGAGTGAACGTGGTCATCAGGTAGAACAGCACGTAGGTGGCGAGCATGATGAACGTGCCGAGGATGAGTTCGCGCCAGTTCGACTTGAATACCGCAGCGAGCGGCAGCTTCTCGACACGCTTGGCCTGGACGACCTTCGTGAAGACCTCGCTTTCGACCAGGCGCAGACGCACCCAGAGTCCGACGATGACCATGACGGCCGAGAACAGGAAGGGGATGCGCCAGGCCCATTCGAGGAATGCCTCGGACGGGCGGGTCGGGTCGGTCGACGGCAGTGCGAGCGCGAGGCCGAGAAATAGGCTGTTGGCGATGATGAAGCCGAGCGGGGCGCCGACCTGGGGGAAGGTGCCGTACCAGGCACGCTTGCCGACCGGGGCGTTTTCGGTTGCCACGAGTGCAGCGCCGCTCCATTCCCCGCCGAGGGCGAAGCCCTGGGCCAGGCGCAGAATGACGAGCATGAACGGTGCCCACCAGCCGATCATGTCGTAGGTCGGCAGTAGGCCGATCAAAAACGTCGCGATGCCCATGGTGAGCAGTGCACCGACCAGGGTGGCCTTGCGTCCCTTGCGGTCACCGAAGTGGCCGAAGAACAGGGCGCCGATCGGGCGGGCGACCATGGCGGCGCCGAACACGGCGAAGGAGGCGAGCAACGCGGTGGTCTCGTTGCCGGTGGGAAAGAACAGGTGCGGAAACACGAGGACGGCGGCGGTGGCGTAAACGTAGAAGTCGTAGAACTCAATGGTCGTGCCGATGAGGCTCGCCATGATGACGCGGCTCTTCGGATTGAGCGGTGTGGTCGGCGTCGGAATTGACGCTGTGGTTGTTGACATGGGGGTGGAACGCTCCGGTGGGATGGCTGAGCGCCAACGAAACCCGCAAGTCGATCGGACTTCCCGCGGTAGCGTTTACGCACGAATGATGGTGTGGCCGCGTGTAGAGGTCACCAATTACCCTACCCCCGGGGGGTCTGGGTCAACGCGCGACAGCGGATACTACGCGTGAAGCACTGGTGTGCCGACTTTCGCGGAGAAAAAGCTATTTCCAGAGTACCGCGATGACCACGTTGACCAGGGTGAGGGCTCCAATGGCCCAGAGCACGAGCGATGAGACGCTCGGCTTCTTGCGGTTCACGATGACCAGCACGGTGATCACGATGAGCACGAGCAGCTTGATGCCGATTTTGGTGTTGTCGATGTGACCGAGGGTACCCACCTGGATGACGCCGACGAGGAGCAGGCCGGTGACCAGCTGGGTCAGCGCACCGTGGAACATGGCGGCGACGATCGTGCCCTTGCCGGCAATGATCGCCTTGATCTGCACCAGAAAGCCGCCGAGTAGCGAGGCGAGGCCGACGAAGTGCAGAATGAGCAGAATATTGCGCAGAAGGTCCATGCGTTCAGCCTAGGTGACGACGATGCGCTACAAGCTAGCTGCGCAGCTCGCGCAGCAGAATTGCGGTGGCCAGGGCAGCGGATGCCGCCTCCTCGCCCTTGTCTTCCTTCGATCCGGGCAGTCCGGCCCGGTCGAGGCCCTGCTGTTCGTCGTCGAGGGTCAGCACGCCGAAGCCCACGGGCTTGCCGGTGTCGAGCGCAACGCGAGTGAGACCATCCGTTGCCGCATTGGAGACGAACTCGAAGTGTGGAGTGCCGCCCCGGATGATCACGCCGAGGGCGACGGCCGCGTCGGCCCCGTTTTCGAGCGCGACCTTGCAGGCAACGGGCAGTTCGAAGCTGCCCGGTACGCGCACGAGCGACCAGGAGGCTCCGCTCGCTTCGAGCACGCGGGTTGCGCCGGCGATGAGGCCGTCGGTGATCACGTCGTGCCAGAGGCCCGCGACGATGACGACGCGCAAGCCGGTGCCGTCAACGCTGAGGGTGGGTCCTGTGCCGGCCATTAGGCGATTCCGTTCATGATTTCGGTGTCGGTGATGTGGTGCCCCATGCGGTCGCGCTTGGTGGCGAGGTATTCCTCGTTGTATTCGCCGATCCCCACGACGAGTGGCACGCGCTCGGTCACAGCGACGCCGTGCAGTTCGAGTTGACGTACCTTCTCGGGGTTGTTGGTGAGCAGCCGCACCGAACTCAACCCTAGTTGGTGCAGGATGCTGGTGGCCGCGCCGTACTCGCGGCTATCGACGGGCAGACCCAGCGCCACGTTGGCGTCGAGGGTGTCGAGGCCGTCTTCCTGCAGCTCGTAGGCGCGCAGCTTATTGATAAGGCCGATGCCGCGCCCCTCCTGGCCGCGCAGGTAGACGACCACGCCGCCTTCCTCCTGGATGATGTCGAGTGAGGCGTCGAGCTGTGGTCCGCACTCGCACTTGAGTGAGCCGAACGCTTCGCCGGTGAGGCACTCGGAGTGAACCCGCACGATGGCGCCATTGGCCGGGTTGCCGGCGACGAAGGCGACGTGGTCGGCGCCGGTGGAACGGTCTCGGTAGGCGCGCACCCGAAAGAGGCCGTGCCGGGTGGGGACGGTGGTCTCCACCTCGAAGTCGACCCGCGGCGCCTCGATCAGTGGCGCGATCGTCGGCAGCGCTGCGTTGGGGTGGAACTCGTCGAGGTAGCTGATCAGGTCTTTAATCGTGATGACGTGCAGCCCCTCGCGCTCGCCGAGTTCGAGCAGGCCGGGCAGTCGCATCATCTCGCCGTCTTCGGCGACGATCTCAGCGATCGCCGCGACCGGAACCAGACCGGCTAGTTTCATCAGGTCGACGCCGGCTTCGGTGTGGCCGCTGCGCTCGCGCACACCGCCGTCGCGGGCGCGCAGCGGCAGGATGTGGCCGGGGCGGTGCAGGCTGGCCGGTGCCGACGCCGGATCGGCCAGAACTCGCAAGGTGTGGGCCCGGTCGGCGGCGCTGATCCCGGTCGACAGCCGATCGGCCGCGTCGACGCTCACGGTGTAGTTGGTACCGAGCGGGTCTTCGTTGTTCAAGACCATCACCGGCAGGTCGAGCTGGTCAGCGATCTCATTCGTCATCGGCGCGCAGATGAAGCCGGAAGAGTAGCGCACGGTCCAGGCGATCCATTCCTGCGTGGCGAGCTGGGCCGAGATGATGACGTCTCCCTCGTTTTCGCGGCCCTCGTCGTCGGCGACGATGACCGGTCGACCGAGGCGTAGGGCGTCGAGTGCGGAGGGAATATCGGCGAGGCTCATGATGCGCTCCTTGGGGTGGTGACGTGCTGGGAATTGTGGGTCGCCGTCAGGGCGAGCATCCGTTCAACGTGGCGGGCCAGAATGTCCGTCTCAATGTTGACTCGGTCGCCGACGGCGCGCTCGCCGAGGGTGGTCACCGTGAGGGTCTCGGGAATGAGCGACACCTCAAACCACTGATCCGTCTCGGTGGCGGGGCTGATGTTGCTCACCGTGAGGGAGACGCCGTCGATGGCGATCGAACCCTTGCCGACGACGAGCGGCGCGAGTTCGGCGCTGAGGCTGAACCGCAGCACTCGCCAGGCATCACCGGGCGTGAGGCTAAGCACCGTGCTGGTGCCGTCAATGTGGCCCTGCACGATGTGGCCGCCGAGGCGTCCACCGACGAGGGCGGCGCGTTCGAGGTTGACCGGGGAGCCGACGAGGGCCGCGGACAGTGTCGACATCGACAGGGTCTGCGCCATCACGTCGGCGGTGAAGGTTTCGGCGGTGCGCTCGACCACGGTGAGACAGACGCCCTGCACGGCGATGGAGTCGCCTCGCAGCGCGCCGTCGATCACGAGCGGGCCGCGGATGGTGAGGCGGGCGGCATCCGCTGTCTGCTCGATGCGCACGATTTGGCCGAGCTCCTCGATGATTCCGGTGAACATGGGTTCCTTAGTTAGTCTGCGGTCGGGCGACGATGAGAACATCGTCACCGAGGCGGTCGAGGGAAAGAATGGCGAGGCGGCGCTGCTCACCGATCGCGGCCACACCGATGTCGGTGAGGGCGAGCCGGGGGCCGCCGATGAGCGTCGGAGCCAGGTAGATGAGGTATTCGTCGACCAGCCCGGCGGCGACGAAGGCGCTCGCCACGGTCGGTCCACCCTCGATGAACACGCTGCGCAGACCTCGGCCGTGCAGGTCGGCGAGAACGCCGGGAAGGTCGCGTCCGTCAAAAAACAGCGGTGACTGCGGGTGGTTGATCAGGGCAGTGGATGCCGGCAGCGGACGTCGGCCCAGCACCACGGGCACCGGTTGCTGCTTGAGCAGCGCGCCATCGGCGTCGCGCGCGGTCAGGGCCGGATCGTCGGCGAGCACGGTCCCGGTGCCGACCAGGATCGCGGCGGCGGCACCACGCCGTTGGTGCACGTCGACGCGGGCTGCGCCGCCGGTGATCCAACGGCTGGAGCCGTCGGCCGCTGCCGCACGACCGTCGAGGCTCGACGCCCACTTGAGCGTGACGAACGGGCGCCCGAGGCGGGCGGCAACGAGCCAGTCGCCCAGGAATTCTTCGCCCTCCGCCACGAGCAGGCTGCCCTGCACGTCGACTCCGGCAGCGCGCAGCCGGTCGGCTCCGCCGCAGGAACGTTCGCCGGAGTCGGTCACCGAGTAAACGACGCGAGCGACGCCGGCCTCGATCAGGGCCTCGGCGCAGGGTCCCGTGCGGCCGACATGGTTACAGGGTTCCAGGGTGACCACGACGGTGCTGCCGCGCGCAGCGCCGGGGGCGAGCTGGGACAGCGCGTCGACCTCGGCGTGCTTGCTGCCGGCTCCGCGGTGCCAGCCTTCGGCGAGGGTGTCGCCCTCAGCGTTCACAATGACGCAGCCGACCCGGGGGTTGACGCCGGTGGACGGACCCTGGGCGGCAAGTTCGAGCGCGCGACGCATGGCGCTGTGCAGGGTGTGCACTGCCGCGTTGTTGGTCATCCCGCCCTCATCCGTATTGGACGAGCTCCGGGGGTATGGGGGTGCAGACCTGCACAAACCCGCCGGTCGACCGTAGGGGCCAACCGACTCGTGCGCCTCCCGTCCGGACTTTGACCGTCGGTGCTGGAGTTTCACCAGCTCAACCGTTTCGCCTCTCTCTCGAGGGGCTAACGGGTCGCGGACTTTAACCGCCGGTTCGGAATCACACCGACCCCGGAGCACGTGTACTACTTCTAGTTATAGTGCAACAGTCCGCGCGCAGTACTATTCCCGGCGACATCCGCTGTTCCGGTCAGGGGCTCAGGAGACCTCGACCAGGGCCCGGGCCGTGCTTTCGTCGACGAACAAGTCGGTGATCAGCCGGGCGGCGAGGGCCCCGCGCAGGCTCGCGAGCTTGGAGCGGCCGGCCACGACGCAGATGCGGCGCGGGGTGCGGCGCAATACGGTGAATTCCGGGCCGGTTGAACGCTCGTTCAGAGCAATGCCGTCTGTCGAACCGTCGGCGCGGTAAAACACGGTGGCCACGTCGCCGACCACCTGAGCGGCGCTGAGTGCATCGAATTCGGCTTTTTCCAGGTAGCCACCGGCGTAGACACGGCTGATCACACCGGAAAACGGAGAGCCGAGGCCGAACAGGGCGATATCCATGGTGGCTTGCATGTCGATCAGGCGGCTTATGCTGCGCTCCCGCCACAGCGCCTTCTTGGTGGCCGGGTCGTCGAAGAACGCCGGCACCGGAAACTGTTGAATGTGTGCGCCGAACGCCGTGCCGAAGCGTCCGAGAATTTCACTCGCGTAGCCGAGGCCGGTCGTGCGCATGTTTCCGGCACCGTTGAGCTGCACGATCTGCGAGTTGTGGGTTTGTTTGGGCGTCACGTGTCGGCTGATCGCGTTCATGGTGGAGCCCCAGGCGATGCCCATGGTCATGTTCGAGTCGAAGTATTGACCGAGAATCCGTGCAACAGACAGGGCTACGCGCTCTAGGCGATCGACGTCGCTCGCGCTGTCTGGCACCGGAACGACGTGCGCTTCGATCCGAAATCGAGCCTCGAGCTGCTGCTCGAGGTGACTCGGGGCATCCAATGGCGACTTGATTTGGATGTCGACCAAGCCGGTCTCCCGAGCATGGCTGAGCAGGCGAGAGACGGAGGAGCGGGAGGTGTGCAGCTCCCGAGCGATGGCATCCATGGTGAGGTCCTGCAGATAGTACAGGTGCGCCGCGGTGAGGGCGTCGCGGCTGCGATCGGACTGCACGGGATCAATATCGAGGGTCACAACGGCTCCTTGCACGTATGTTCAATCCGGTTGAGAAATTGTGTCGGACTGTCAGACTGTATCTATTCATATGGCTTGTCGCAATGCAAGCCCCAGACAGAGGTGACAACAATGTCGTTCTTAAACTCACAAACTTCGTCGGCACTCAACGATCGTCCCAACGCCCAGGTGCTCATTATCGGCGCCGGCATCAATGGCATCGCAACCTTCCGCGATCTGGCCCTGCAGGGCGTTGACGTGGTCATCGTCGAGAAGAACGACTTCGTCTCCGGCGCCTCGTCGGCGAGCTCGCACATGATCCACGGCGGGGTGCGTTATCTCGAAAACGGCGAGTTCCGCCTGGTCAAGGAGTCGGTGACCGAGCGCAACGGCCTGCTCAAGATCGCGCCGCACTACGTCAAGCCGCTGCAGACCACCATCCCCATCTTTTCCACCTTCTCCGGAGTGATGGCCGCGCCGCTGCGTTTCCTCACCCACAAGCAGGGTTCCAAGCACGTGGAGCGTGGCGCCCTGCTGATCAAACTCGGCATGATGATCTACGACGCCTTCTCCCGCGACGGCGGTTCGGTGCCGCGTCACGAGTTCAAGGGTCGCGGTCAGGCGCTCGCCGCTCTGCCGCTGCTGAACCCCGGCCTCAAGTACACGGCAACGTACTACGACGCCGCGATGCACGACCCTGAGCGCCTCGCCCTCGACGTGCTGCGCGACGGCCTCGACGCTGGCCCGCATGCTCGCGCCGCCAACTACGTCGAAGCCGCGGGCATGAGTGAGAACGGCGTGCTGCTGCGCAACAGCATCACCGGCGAAGAGTTCACCTTCACAGCAGATGTCGTCGTCAACACGAGCGGGCCATGGACCGACCTGACCAACACCGCTCTCGGGCAGCCGAGCACGTTCATGGGCGGCACCAAGGGCTCCCATATCGTCCTCGACAACCCGGAGCTGCTCGCGGCGACCGGTGGCCGCGAGATCTTCTTCGAACACGAAGACGGCCGCATCGTGCTGATCTACCCGCTCAAGGGCCGCGTTCTGGTCGGCACCACCGACCTCGAACACGACATGAGCAAGCCGATTCGCTGCACCGAAGACGAGATCGACTACTTCTTCGACCTGGTCGCGCACGTTTTCCCAACCGTGAAGGTCGACCGTTCGCACATCGTGTTCCGCTTCGCCGGCGTACGCCCGCTCCCGCGCCACGACGAAGAAGCCCCCGGATTCGTCTCCCGCGACTACCGCATCGAGTCGCGTCCGCTGCCCCGCGCCGGTACCGAAGACGGCACCCTGCTCAGCCTGGTCGGCGGCAAATGGACCACCTTCCGCGCCCTGGCCGAGCACCTGAGTACCGACATCCTGAAGCTGCTCGGCCTGCCGCGCACCGTCTCCACCGAGGGCCTGGCCATCGGCGGCGGACGCAACTTCCCTGCAACGGATGCCGCCCACCAGGTCTGGGTCACCGCCCACGGTGACGAAGTGGGCGCAGACCGCGCCGCAGCCCTGCTCGCCCGGTACGGCACCCGCGCGAGCGAGGTCATCGACTTTCTCACCGACCCGACCGCTCCAGCGGATGCCCCGCTCGTACAAAACTCCGCCTATAGCCGGCGCGAGATCGAGTTTTTGGCCTCAACCGAGAGTGTCGTGCGCCTGATCGACGTGCTGCTGCGTCGCACCAGCATGGCCTTCGTCGGATACGTCACCACGCCGCTGATCGAGGAGCTCAGCGGTGTCGTCGCCCCGGTTTTGGGGTGGGATGCTGGGCGGCTGGCCGAAGAGATCGAGCTGGCCCGCAGCATCCTGAGCGACGTGCACGGGGTCACGCTGGCCCCGGTCAACCAAACTCCCATTCGCGTCGCCTGACGCGTTCGGCCCTGGCCGGCGATTGCCGACAATCTGCACAAACGTGCAGCTCAAAGCGACCATCGCCGGGCCGGGCGCCGATACGTTTTTACACAGGTAACAAACAGCACGACCGTCGCACTCGACAATTAGGTCAGTCGGCAGCACCCCATCTGAAAGGTCAATGTGGACAATCTCGGTGTCGTATTTATGTCAGAGGTCGTGGGAACGGCCATCCTCGTACTCCTCGGCTGTGGCGTGGTCGCCAACGTCGCGCTCGCCAAGAACAAGGGCTTTGGCGGCGGTTTTCTCATGGTCACCATCGGCTGGGGCCTCGCGGTCTACGCCGGTGTCATCGCCGCGTACAACTCGGGCGCGCACCTGAACCCGGCCGTCACGCTCGGCCTTGTCGCGAGCGGCGCCGACACGTTCGGCTCCGGCGTTCCGGTCAACTTCGTGTCGATCATGACCTATATCGGCGCGCAGATGATCGGCGCGATCCTCGGTGCTGTCGTGGTCTGGCTTGCCTACAAGCAGCACTTCGATCAGGAGCCGGAAGCCGCCAACAAGCTCGGTGTCTTCTCGACCGGGCCGGCCATCCGCTCCTACGGTTGGAACCTGGTCACCGAAATCATCGGCACCTTCGTGCTGGTTTTCGTCGTCATCGGCTTCGGCCGCAACGGCGACGGCGGCGGGCTCGCGGCCCTCGGAGCACTGCCGGTGGCCCTGCTCGTGATCGCGATCGGCGCCTCGCTCGGTGGGCCCACCGGCTACGCCATCAACCCGGCGCGTGACCTCGGCCCCCGCATCGCGCACTTCCTGCTGCCGATCAAGGGCAAGGGCTCAAGCGACTGGTCGTATTCCTGGGTACCCGTCGTCGGCCCGATCATCGGCGGCGTGCTCGCCGGTGCCTCCTCTGGTGTGCTGCTGCCCATCCTGGGCTAACCCTGTCGACGCATTCTGCAGCATCCGCTTTAAACTGATTCATCCCACCTGGAACAACAAAGGAGTTACAAATGGCCAAGTACGTTCTCGCCATCGACCAGGGAACCACGAGCTCCCGCGCGATCATCTTCGATAAGGCCGGGTCGATCATTTCGACCGGTCAGCTTGAGCACGAGCAGATTCTGCCGCAGGCCGGCTGGGTCGAGCACGACCCGAAAGAAATCTGGGACAACACCCGTGAGGCCATCGGCCAGGCGCTGTCCAAAGCGAACATCACCCGGCACGACATCGAGGCCATCGGCATCACCAATCAGCGCGAAACCGCTGTCGTCTGGGACAAGAACACCGGCGTGCCCGTCTACAACGCCATCGTCTGGCAGGACACCCGCACCCAGGCAATCGTCGACCGCCTCGCGGCCGACGGCGGTGTCGAGCGTTTCAAGCAGAAGGTCGGCTTGCCGCTGGCCACCTATTTTTCCGGCACCAAGATCGTCTGGATCCTCGAGAACGTCGAGGGCGCCCGCGCGAAAGCGGATGCCGGCGACCTCCTGTTCGGTACCACCGACTCCTGGGTCCTCTGGAACCTGACCGGCGGCATCGAGGGTGGCGTGCACGCGACCGACGTCACCAACGCCAGCCGCACGATGTTCATGGACCTCGAAACCCTGCAGTGGAACGACGAGATCCTGGCCATCTTCGACGTGCCCAAGTCGATGCTGCCCGAGATCAAGAGCTCGTCCGAGGTCTACGGCATCGCGAGCGGGCACAGCCTGCTGCGCGAGGTGCCGATTGCGGGCATCCTGGGTGACCAGCAGGCCGCGACCTTCGGCCAGGCCGCGTTCGACCAGGGCGAGGCCAAGAACACCTACGGCACCGGAAACTTTCTGATCTTCAACACCGGCACCGAGATCATCCACTCCAAGAACGGCCTGCTCACGACCGTGGGCTACAAGCTCGGCGACGCCCCCGTGCATTACGCGCTCGAGGGATCGATCGCCGTGACCGGTTCGCTCGTGCAGTGGATGCGGGACCAGCTCGGCATCATCAAGAACGCCTCCGAGATCGAAGACCTCGCCAAGACGGTCAAGGACAACGGCGGGGCGTACTTCGTGCCGGCCTTCTCGGGTCTGTTCGCACCGTACTGGCGGTCGGATGCCCGTGGCGCCCTGGTCGGTCTCACCCGCTACGTGAACAAGGGCCACATCGCCCGCGCCGCGCTCGAGGCCATCGCGTACCAGACGCGGGAGGTGCTCGATGCGGTCAACGCCGACTCCGGGGTTCCGCTGACCGAACTCAAGGTCGACGGTGGTGCCACGGCCAACGACCTGCTCATGCAGTTCCAGGCCGACATTATTGGCGTGCCCGTCGTGCGCCCGGTCGTCGCCGAGACCACCGCCCTGGGCGCCGCGTATGCGGCCGGCCTGGCCGTCGGCTTCTGGAGTGGCCTCGACGACCTCCGCGCCAACTGGCAGGAGGACTCCCGCTGGGAGCCGTCCATGGACAAGGACGAGGCCGATCGCCTCCTGCGCAACTGGAAGAAGGCCGTAACGAAGACCCTCGACTGGGTAGACGAAGACGTGCGCTAGCTCTTCTCGCGAGAGCGCAAAAAGTGCCCGATTGGACTATCCAAGCGGGCTCTTTTTGCGCTCTCGCGTTACTGTGCCAATAGGGGCGGAAGGTCGTGGAGGGATTCGATACGGAGGATTCCAACGGGGGCAGCGGATGCGCCGGCGCGGTCCAGCCAGACACCCGTCAGCCCCGCAGCGGCCGCGCCCACGGCATCCGTGCGAAGCCGATCGCCCACGTACACCGCCCCCTCCACCGGAATGTCGAACAGCGCGCAGGCGTGCTGAAAGATGCGCGCGTCCGGCTTGGCGAAGCCGAGAGCACCGGAGGTGACGACGTGCTCGAACCGGTGGGTCAGCCCGACCCGCCGAATCTTCTCGCCCTGAAACACCGGGTCGCCGTTCGTGATGAGGCCAAAGCGCACCCCGGGCAGAACCTCCGCCAGCGCGTCGAGGCAGGGGAGCGCGTCGTCGTGCAGCCGCCAACTGGCCCGGTAGCTCAGAAAGTACTCGTCAAACCAGGCGTCGGCCTCGGCGTCGGTCAGCGAGATGTCGAACGATGCGGCGAAGTCCTGGGCCCGGGCGCGCCGCTGGCCGGCAAAGTCCAGAGCGCCGGCGAGGTAGGAGTGGTAATGCTCCTCCTCGAGCGCGTCCCAGAGCACGATTGCTGCATTGCGGTCGCCGGTCGCGAATGCACCGCCGATCCGGTCGAGGTGCAGCAGGATTCCCGCTGCAACAGCTCCGCGGTGCTCGAACAGGGTATCGTCGAGGTCGAACAGCACCACCCCAGGTCGCCGAGAGCGCAAAAAGTGCCCATTTGACGGGTCCAATCGGGCACTTTTTGCGCTCTCGCCAGCAGGCGCAGAGCTCGGGACGGGCATCAGCGGCGGGGGAGGAAGCCGACGCGGTCGTAGACGGTGGCCAGGGTTTCGTTCGCAACAGCGTCAGCCCGGGCGGCGTTCGACGCCAGCACCCGGTCGAGTTCGGCCGGGTCGCCGAGCAGCTCGGCGACGCGCTCGCGAATCGGGTCGAAGGTGCCGAGTACAACTTCGACGAGACTTTTCTTCAGATCGCCGTAGCCTCGCCCGGCGTACTCGTTCTCCAGCGACTCGATCGTGCGGGAGGCCAACACGGAGTAAATCGTGAGCAGGTTCGCCACGCCCGGCTTGTTCTCGCGGTCGAAGACCACGCCGCCGTCGGCATCCGTCACGGCCCGCATGATCTTCTTCCTGGTGACCCCGGGCTCGTCGAGCAGCCAGATCACTCCGGCGTGCGACTCGGCCGACTTCGACATTTTCGACGTGGGATTCTGCAGGTCGTAGATCTTCGCGGTCTCCTTCACGATCGCCACCTCGGGAATCGTGAAGGTGTCGCCGAACCGTGAGTTGAAGCGCAGCGCGAGGTCGCGGGTGAGTTCAACGTGCTGGCGCTGGTCCTCTCCGACCGGCACCACCGTGGTCTGGTAGAGCAGAATATCCGCCGCCATCAGTGTCGGGTAGGCGAACAGGCCCACCGTCGTCGCGTCGGCGCCGTGCCGCGCGGACTTGTCCTTGAACTGGGTCATGCGGCTGGCCTCACCGAACCCGGTGATGGTGTTCAGTACCCAGGCCAGCTGCGCGTGCGCCGCGACATGCGACTGCACATACAGCGTCGACGCCGACGGGTCGATCCCGGCCGCAATGTATTGCGCCGCCGTGCCGCGGGTGTTCTCCCGCAGCTTCAAAGGCTCCTGCGCGACGGTGATCGCGTGCAGGTCGACGATGCTGAAGAACGCGTCGTGGGTCTGCTGCAGCGACTTCCAGTTCAGCAGCGCGCCAATGTAGTTGCCGATCTGCAGGGACTCGGCGGAGGGCTGCATGCCCGAATAGAGGCGGGGTTTGGTCATGAGTTCAACGCTCCAGAAAGGTCATAGTCGACAACGACGGGGGAGTGGTCGCTCCAACGCTGGTCGTACGCTGCGGCCCGGTCGACCGCATACGACACCACGGATGCCGCCAGCTCCGGGCTGGCCAGGTGGTAGTCCAATCGCCATCCGGTGTCGTTGTCGAATGCCTGGCCGCGCTGAGACCACCAGGTGTATGGACCCTCAACCTCGCCGGCCCACTTGCGTCCGACGTCCACCCAGCCGAGTCCGGCGCCCGCGTTGTACAAATCGTCGCCTTCAGCGCCGAGAATACGGTCGAAATACTCACGCTCCTCCGGCAGAAAACCGGCATGCTTCTTGTTGCCGCGCCAGTTCTTAATGTCGAGCGTGCGGTGCCCGACGTTGAGATCGCCGAGCACGAGCGCGAGCGGGCTGTGCGTGCTCAGCTCCGGCAGCCGAGCGATCATGGCGTCCAGAAACTTGTACTTCTCCACCTGCTTGGGAGTGTCCGTCTCGCCGGAGTGCACATACGTGCTCACCACGGTGATGATCTGGCCGTTGACCTCGTAGTCGGCTTCGAGCCAGCGGCCGGCGCTGTCGAATTCCTCAGCACCGAGGGCAACGCGATGAATGGATGCCCCCGCGCGGCTTGCCAGGGCAACCCCGGCGCGGCCCTTGGCGGTGGCGGCGTCGTGCAGAATATTCCAGTCCGGACCGAGTAGCCCCTCGAGGTCTTCGGTGGAGGCACGCACCTCTTGGATGGCCAGAATGTCGATGTCACGGGCATTCAGCCAGTCGCCCATTCCCTTGCGGTACGCGGCTCGTACCCCGTTCGTGTTGATGCTGGCAATGCGGAGAGGTTTGGCTGCAGACATGGGTCAAGTCTAGTTTGGGGTGTCCGCCGCATCTGCCCGGGCAAAGCCTTCGACGACAGCTTCGGCAGCCCTGAGCCGCCGCCGGGCACCCCACCGGGCATACCAGGGCGAGGCATCGCGATCCGCTCTGGCGGCGGTGAGCTCGGCCTGCGCGGTCAGCCTCAGGGCATCGTGCATCCGCTGCGCTTGGTCTTCCGCCGCCTCATCGGCGCTGAGCGTGTGGGGCGGAATCCCCGCATCGTCCATCCCCACCGCAATCCACGACGCCGCGATCAACGTGACCGTGCTCACCAGGTTGAACCAGATCAGTAGCCCGATGATTACCGCAAAGGTCGCCAGCAGCGGGTTGCGGCTGGCGCCGCCGAGTAGCGCACCACCGAGAATTTTGAGTAGGCCGAGCGCCAACCCGCCCAGCAGCGCGCCGGCGAACAACCGCCGTACCGGAATGCGTACCCGCGACAACACCCGGAACAGGGCCGCTAGGGTGAAAGTATCGATGACGAGCACGACGGCCAGGCCGATGGCGCGGGCCGAGGCTTCGTAGAAGAACGAGTCCTGCGGTATCTGAAAGATGCCAAAGAGCAGGCCGAGCAGCGCGGTGCTCGCGAGCGAGACGATCGCCGACAACACGAGGGCCAGGCCGAAGACCAGCCCGAGGCCGAGCTCGCGCAGCTTGACCAGCAAAAAGAACGTCGTCTGCTGCGGCATGTCAAAGACGGTGCGCACCGCCTGCGCCGTCGCCGACAGCCAGCCGAGCGCGGTCAGCAGCAGTCCGACCAGGGCGATTGCTCCGGTCCAGGTGAGAATGCCGGCGGTGGCGAGTAGCTCGGGGTCGATAATGCCGTCGGTGCCGATCAGTCCCGGAATCGACTGGTTGATGATCGCGTAGAGCGCGTTCAGCAGACCCTGATTCGCGGTCAGAAAGAGCCCCGCAATCGAAAAGCCCACCCAGACAGCCGCGAAAATGGCGAAGATCGCCTGATAGGACATTCCAGCGGCGAGGATGCTGCCACCCACGTTGTTGAAGTGGGTCACCACCCGCACGGGTCGCCAGGTGAGGATGCGGGCTACAAGCTCTTTCACAGTGTCAGCTTAACCAAAGACACCCCCGTCGAAGTGACGGGGGTGTCTTTCCTATAAGAAGGCAGTTAAGCCTTGCCGCGCATGATGGCCTGCTTGACCTCGGCGATAGCCTGGGTCACCTGGATGCCGCGAGGGCAGGCATCCGTGCAGTTGAAGGTCGTGCGGCAACGCCACACGCCCTCTTTGTCATTGAGGATGTCGAGGCGCACCTGGGCGCCATCGTCCCGCGAATCGAAGATGAAGCGGTGGGCGTTCACGATGGCGGCTGGGCCGAAGTACTGGCCGTCGGTCCAGAACACCGGGCAGGCCGAGGTGCAGGCGGCGCAGAGAATACATTTCGTCGTGTCGTCGAAGCGCGCGCGCTGGGCGACGGTCTGAATGCGTTCCTTGCCCTTGACCGGGGTGACGCTGTTCATGAGGAACGGCTGCACCTCTTTGAACGACGCGAAGAACGGCTCCATGTCAACGATGAGGTCCTTCTCCAGCGGAAGGCCCTTGATGGCCTCCACGTAGATCGGCTTCGTGACGTCGAGGTCCTTCATGAGCGTCTTGCAGGCCAGGCGGTTGCGGCCGTTGATGCGCATCGCATCCGAACCGCAGACCCCGTGCGCGCAGGAACGACGGAAGGTCAGTGAACCATCCTGCTCCCACTTGATCTTATGCAGCGCGTCGAGCACCCGGTCGGTCGGGTAGAGCTGCACGTCGAAGTCCTGCCAGTGCGGTTCGTCGTCGACCTCGGGGTTGAACCGACGCACGATTATCGTGGCGGTGAACGACTTGATCTCTTCGGGAACGATGGGCTTGTTGTCGATCGTGGCGGTACTCACTAGTACTTCCTCTCCATCGGCTGGTAACGGGTGATGACAACCGGTTTCCAGTCGAGTTTGATGTGGTCGGCGGCGTCCGCCGACATCGCGTCACCCTTGAGGTACGCCATGGTGTGCTTCAGATAATTCTCGTCATCGCGAACGAGGTAATCTTCACGCTGGTGGCCGCCGCGGCTTTCCTTGCGGTTGCGGGCGGAATAGACGACAACTTCGGCCAGGTCGAGCAGAAAGCCGAGTTCGACGGCCTCGAGCAGGTCGGTATTGAAGCGGCGGCCCTTGTCCTGCACACCGATGTTCTTGTAGCGCTGACGCAGCAGGTGGATGGTCTCGGTGACCTCGGCCAGGGACTCGTCGGTGCGGAACACCTGAGCCTTCTTGTCCATCTCCTCCTGCAGAATCTTGCGCAGCACGGCGATGCGTTCGGTTCCGGTCGATGAACGGATGCCTTCCAGCAGTTCGCGCACTTCCCCGGCCGGGTCTGTCGGCAGCGGAACGAATGACGCCGTCTTCACATACTCGACCGCATTGATACCGGCGCGCTTGCCGAACACGTTGATGTCTAGCAGCGAGTTGGTGCCGAGGCGGTTGGAGCCGTGCACCGAGACGCAGGCGCATTCGCCGGCGGCGTACAGCCCGGGGACGACGACCTCGTTGTTGCGCCAGACTTCGGCCTTCACATTGGTCGGGATGCCGCCCATCGCGTAGTGCGCGGTCGGCATGACCGGGACAGGCTCGGTGACCGGGTCGACGCCGAGGTACGTGCGGGCGAACTCGGTGATGTCGGGCAGCTTGGTCTCGAGCAGTTCCTTGCCGAGGTGGGTGCAATCCAGGTAGAGGTAGTCCTTCTCCGGACCGGCACCGCGACCCTCCGCGACCTCCTTGAGCATACAGCGTGAGACGATGTCACGCGGGGCGAGGTCCTTGATGGTCGGCGCGTAGCGTTCCATGAAGCGTTCACCGGAGGCGTTGCGGAGGATTGCTCCCTCACCGCGGGCGCCCTCGGTAAGGAGGATGCCCAGCCCGGCCAGGCCGGTCGGGTGGAACTGGAAGAACTCCATGTCCTCCAGCGGCAGGCCCTTGCGCCAGACGATACCGACACCGTCACCGGTGAGGGTGTGGGCGTTCGAGGTGGTTTTGTAGATCTTTCCGAAACCACCGGTGGCGAAAATGAACGCCTTGCCCTGGAACACGTGCAGCTCGCCGCTTGACAGGTCGAGGGCGACCACGGCCGACGGCTGGTCGACGCCGTCGACGTTGGTCATGACGAGGTCCAGCACGTAGTACTCGTTGAAGAAGTTGATGCCGCGCTTGACGCAGTTCTGGTACAGCGTCTGCAGAATCATGTGGCCGGTGCGGTCCGCGGCGTAGCAGGCCCGGCGCACCGGGCTCTTGCCGTGGTCGCGGGTGTGGCCACCGAAACGCCGCTGGTCGATCTTGCCCTCTGGGGTGCGGTTGAACGGCAGGCCCATGTTCTCGAGGTCGATGACCGCGTCGATGGCTTCCTTGGCCAGGATCTCGGCGGCATCCTGGTCAACCAGGTAGTCGCCACCCTTGATCGTGTCGAAGGTGTGCCATTCCCAGTTGTCTTCCTCGACGTTGGCCAGCGCCGCGGCCATGCCGCCCTGGGCCGCACCGGTGTGCGAACGCGTCGGGTAGAGCTTGGAGATGACAGCCGTGCTGGCATGGGGGCCGGCTTCGATGGCGGCGCGCATGCCAGCTCCACCCGCTCCCACAATGACGATGTCGTGCTGGTGGTAGTGCACACCGTCTACGACGGTGGACTCCGGGTTTGCGCCGGCGGGTGCTGTGGAGGATGTCATTTTTTTGTGTGCAGCTCCTATAGGGACTTACAGAACGAGGCCACGAGGTCGGCAGGCGCACCGGCGGGGCAGGGATCGAAGGTGAACACCACGAGGGTGCCCAGCACGATCAGCGAAACAACACTGACCAGGATCGCGACTTTCAGGATGCCGCGGCTGATCCGTGACGTCGCGTAGTCATTGACGAGGGTGCGCATGCCGTTGCCGCCGTGAATTAGGGCGAGCCACAGCATGATGATGTCCCAGACCATCCAGAACGGGTTGGTCAGTTTACCGGCGACGAACGCGAAGTTCAGGGCGCTGACGCCCTCACCGATCATGAGGTTGACGAACAGGTGGCCGAAGATGAGCACGACCAGCACGACGCCGGAAACGCGCATGTAGATCCAGCCCCACTTTTCCCAGTTGACGCCGCTCTTCCTGGTAGAACGGGTGTACGGGCTGCGGGGAGCTTCGATTGTTGAAGTCATGTCGATCGCCCCCTAGTGGCTGAACACGTTGATGAGGTGGCGCGGCACGAAGGCCAGCATGGTGACGACCCACAGGCCGATGACGACGTAGAACAGTACGCGCTGGTACTTGGCGTTCCAGAAGTCGATCAGAATGATGCGCAGCCCGTTGAAGGCGTGGAACACGATGGCGCCGACGAGTGCGACCTCACCGAGACCCATGATCGGCGTCTGGTACTGCCCGATGACCGCGTTGTACGCTTCGGGGCTGACCCGCACGAGTGCCGTGTCGAGAATATGGACGAGCAGAAAGAAGAAGATCGCGACACCGGTGATGCGGTGTAAGACCCAAGACCACATGCCCGTGTTACCCCGATACAGGGTGCCGGCGGGGCGACGTGATGTCGTCTTCTGCTGAGAATCTAGGGTTCCTGCCTTCTGTGGCATGAACAACCCTCCCTGGCTGAATTATGGCTCTTTAGTGAGACCGAGAATGTGCTGTGAGCACATAGCGTTAGTCTACAAGTGCGCCGCCACATCGTGCCGGTTAGGTTACCCTAACGCTGCATAGACGGGGGTACATGCGTGTGGGCCCGCACCGCACGACGCTCGTCAATGGCTTGTTCGTAGTAGTCGACCAGGTCCGCGCAGACCGTCGGCCAGGAGCGTCCGAGCACGGCGCGGCGCCCGGCTTCCCCCATGCGCGCCCGCAGCGCCGGGTCGCCGACCAGCTGAGATACCCAGTGTCTCAGGTCCCGGTCGTCGTCCGGCCGAAACAGGTAGCCGTTTTCTCCGTGGGCGACCAGGTCGATCGGCCCACCGGCGTAGGGCGCGACCACCGGCAGCCCGGCGGCGTGGGCCTCCTGGATGGTTTGCCCGAAGGTCTCTTCGGTACCGGCATGCACGAACAGGTCGAAGCTCGCGTAGGCAACGGCCAGCTCTGCGCCCGAGAGCCGGCCCAGCCAGGTCACGGACATGCCGGCCAGCGCTCGACCTATAGACGGTACGCTCGGCCCGTCACCGACCAGCGCCAAACGGATGCCCGGCAGCCCGCGCAGGGCGCGCAACCGCTCGACCTGTTTCTCCGGAGCCATCCGACCGACGTAGCCGACTATCACGTCGCGCCGTGCGCCGATGGGGGGCGTTGGCGAAATGCGTTCGCGCAGCGCCGCGACGGCCGGGTCGTTCTTGACGTTCGGGTGGAACCCGTTGAGGTCAACGCCACGGGTCCACATCGCCAGGCGTGGTACGCCGAGCCGCAGCAGGGCGGCCATCGACGACGACGACGGCACCAAAGTTCGAGTGGCGCCCTCGTGCACCCACTTCACGAAGCGCCAGGCGAGCGCGGTGGCCGGGCCGAGGTGATTGCGGTGGGCGTAACCGGCGACATCCGTTTGAAAAATCGCGACCGAGGGAATGTCGAGCCGATTCGCGGCGCTGATGCCCTGTGCTCCGAGCAGAAAGGGGGAGGCCGCGTGCAGCACGTCCGGCCGAAAATCGGCGAGCAGTTTCTGCACCTGGGGACTGGGGATACCGACCGGAAACTGGCGGTAGTTGAGCGCTGAAACGGTGTGCACGGGAAAGCCCGCGTATTCCGCCGGGGCGCCGTAGGGTGCGATCACCATAGCCTCGTGCCCGGTGGCCGCGAGGTGCTCGAGCACCTTGCAGACGCTCGTGGTCACCCCGCTGATGGTGGGGAGGAAACTTTCGCTGATGACTGCGATCCGCATGGTTCGAAAGTAGGCCGCGGGCGTTGCCGTCGGGTGGCCGGTGGGTGAACAGTCGTAGCGACCTCAGCGATAGTCTGGGGCGATGATTACGTCCAGTGAGCCCCTCGATCGCCTGTACAGCGTGATCCCCGCCGGCGGCATCGGTTCCCGGCTCTGGCCGCTGTCACGAGCGGATGCCCCGAAATTTCTGCATGACCTCACCGGTTCCGGTCATACCCTGCTGCGCGATACCTGGGATCGCCTCGTTCCGCTCTCCACGGAGCAGCGCATCATGGTCGTCACCGGGCGCGCCCACCGCGCCGCCGTCGAGCTGCAGCTGCCCGAACTGGCCGACCCGAATGTTGTGCTGGAGAGCGAACCGCGCGACTCGACCGCTGCGATCGGCCTCGCGGCCGCGATTTTGCAGCTGCGCGAACCCGGCGTCATCATCGGGTCGTTTCCGGCTGACCACGTCATCAAGGGCGATGCCCAGTTCCGGTCGGCTGTGACCGAGGCTGTCGCCGCGGCGGACGCCGGTTACATCGTCACCATCGGCATTCAGCCGACCGAGGCTGCAATCGGCTTCGGCTATATCAAGAGCGCAGCCTCGCTCGATATTGAAGGTGCGTCGACCGCTCTCGCCGTCGACTCCTTCGTGGAGAAGCCCAGCCCCTATATCGCCGAAGGCTACCTCGCCGAGGGCAACTACCTCTGGAACGCCGGCATCTTTATTGCCCGCGCCGACCGGTTGCTCGCGGAAATCGAAGCGGCAGAGCCGGAACTGCACGCCGGCCTCATACAACTCGCCGAGGCCTGGGACACACCGGCCCGCGGCGCCGTCGTCGACCAGGTCTGGCCACGCCTGAAGAAGATCGCCATCGACTACTCGGTGGCCGAACCCGCCGCCGCCGCCGGCAAACTCGTCGTCATTCCCGGCCAGTTCGACTGGGACGACGTGGGCGACTTCGCCTCGATCGCCAAGCTGCACTCCGGCGGACGCAAAGCCAACCTCGCCATCCTGGGTGAGGGTGCCCGGGTGCTCGCCGACTCGTCGAGCGGCATCGTGGTCAGCCACACCGGGCGCATGATCGCGCTGATCGGCGTCGAGGACATCGTCGTCGTCGACACCCCCGACGCCCTGCTGGTGACGACGAGTGCCAATGCCCAGAAGGTCAAGGCGGTCGTCGACGCGCTCAAGCTGTCGGGTTCGAGCGACGTGCTCTAGGCCCAACCTGACTAGAATTCCAGTTCATGCTAAAGGAAGTGTCTATGCGCCGCTTGATTGCCGTTTTTGCCCTCGTGTCATCCGCTGTGCTGCTGGTCGGCTGCGCGCCCGCACCGACACCGACCGCGACACCGGATGTGACGGAGCCGGAGTACTGCGCGCGCATGGTCACAAACTCGGGCGGTCTCGACGACCGCTCCTTCAACCAGTCCACCTGGGAGGGGCTGCAGGAAGCGGCGACGAAGTACAACATTGACACCGACGCGATCGTGTCGACGGCGGAGACCGACCTCGCACCGAACGTGAGCCAGGCCGTAGCGACCGGATGCCAGTTCGTGCTCACCGTCGGTTTCGAGCTCGCCGATGCGACCCTCGCCGAAGCCACCAAAAATCCCGATGTGCACTTTGCGATCGTTGACGAGTTCGTTGACGCGCCGAACGTGAAGCCGATCGTGTTTGATACCGCCCAGGCCTCGTTCCTAGCCGGGTACCTCGCGGCCGGCGTCACCAAAACCGGCAAGGTTGGAACATTCGGCGGCGGCAACCAGCCACCGGTCACGCTGTTCATGGACGGTTTCGTCGATGGTGTAGCCATGTACAACGACAAGCACGAGACGACGGTTGAGGTACTCGGCTGGAACAAGGACACCCAGGACGGCTCCTTCACCGGCGACTTTGAGGACGTGAACAAGGGCAAGTCGTTGACCCAGACGCTGATCGATCAGGGCGCGGACATCATTCTGCCGGTGGCCGGTCAGGTCGGCCAGGGCGCGGCGGCCGCTGCCATCGAGAACCCGGGCGTATCGATCATCTGGGTCGACAACGACGGGTATGTCACCCTGCCGGCCCAGTTTCAGTCGGTCGTGCTCACCAGCGTGCTGAAAAACACGTCAGCGGCGGTCGTCGAGACGATCGGGGCTGACCTCGAGGGCAGCTTTGACAACGAGGCCTTCGTCGGCACGCTCAAGAACGGCGGCGTCGAGATCGCCGATTTCCACGATCAGTCCGCCCTGGTCTCAGCCGAATTGGTGGACGAACTCGAACAGATTCGTGCCGCGATTATAGCGGGGATCATCACAGTGACCGGCCCCAGTTCACCCCAATAGGGAAAATTTGTTTCGCCAATGTCGCGGCTTGGTAACGACTCGGTCGCGCACGCACAATGCTCATCTGCGCAGCGTCTCATTGGGTAACGTGGATCGCACCACGCCCGTGCGATCTCGCTGGGCAGCACCCTGGAGGTCATCTTGACAATTTCGACCCGTAAGACCGTACTTGCCGGTCTTGCAATGTTCGGTACCGTGGCGATGCTCGCCGCTTGTGCTCAGGCACCCGCAACGACCGACGACACCAGCTCCGCCGCCGCGAGCGACTTTCTGCCCTGCATGGTGTCGGACGCCGGTGGATTCGACGACAAGTCGTTCAACCAGCTCGGCTTCGAGGGCCTCACTGAGGCTGCGGCCGAACTCAGTGTGACGCCGAAAACCGTGGAGTCAACGTCCGAGACCGACTACCAGTCCAACGTGCAGAACCTTGTCGACCAGGGCTGCAACCTCATCGTGACCGTCGGATTCAACCTCGCCGCGGCGACCGTTGAGTCTGCCTTGGCTAACCCCGAAGTCAACTTCGCCATCATTGACAATGATGCCGACCTCGACTTCGACGGCAAGGTCGACGCCCCGAACATCAAGCCGATCATCTTCGACACCGCCCCGGCCGCCTTCATGGCCGGCTATGCGGCAGCCGGCTACAGCAAGACCGGCGTCGTTGGAACCTACGGCGGAATGCAATTTCCGACCGTCACCATCTTCATGGATGGCTTCGCTGACGGCGTTGCGTACTACAACGAGCAGAACGGCACCTCCGTCAAGACCATCGGCTGGGACGTCGCCTCGCAGACCGGTTCGTTCACGGGTGGCTTCGCCGCCGGCGTCGAATCGCTTGCCAATGCGCAAGGCCTCATCGACCAGAATGCCGACGTGCTGCTGCCCGTTGGTGGACCGATCTTTTTGAGCGCGATTGAAGCGATCAAGAGCTCGGGCAAGGACATCGCCATGTTGGGCGTTGACGCTGACCTCTATGAGACCGACGCGACGAACAAGAGTCTGTTCCTCACCAGCATCCTCAAGGGGATCAAGGTCAGCGTCTTCGACGTCGTTTCCGGCGCGGCCGACGACACCTTCGACGCCACCCCGTACATCGGAACTCTGGACAACGACGGCGTGGGCATTGCCTCGTTCCACGACTTCGAATCCAAGGTCCCCGCGACCCTGGCCGACGAGCTCGACGCCATCAGAGCAGGAATCATCGACGGTTCGATCACGGTCGAATCGCCTTCCTCGCCGAAGCAGTAATACGCTGTAGTGACCTGGGGAGGCCGGATTGTCGGCCTCCCCATTTCAGTTCCCCCGCGCTTTTCCCCCGTCGCGCTCGACCCAGGAATTCAGGATCAATGAAGCTCGAACTTCGAGGCATCACAAAGCGCTTTGGTGCGCTGGTCGCCAACAACAACATTTCGCTCGTCGTCGAGTCGGGTGAAATTCATGCCCTCCTGGGCGAGAACGGCGCTGGTAAGTCCACGCTCATGAACGTGCTGTATGGCCTGTACGTCGCCGAAGAGGGCGAGGTCCTGCTCGATAACGTGGTGCAGAAATTCGCCGGTCCGGGCGACGCCATGAAAGCCGGGATCGGTATGGTGCACCAGCATTTCATGCTCGTTCCGGTGTTCACCGTTGCTGAGAATGTCGTTCTCGGCCACGAACAGACCACCTTCGGCGGCCGCCTCGACCTCAGTGCGGCCCGAGCCAAGGTGCGGGAGATCTCTGACCGGTTCGGCTTCGACATCGACCCGGATGCCGTCATTGAAGACCTGCCGGTCGGCGTGCAGCAGCGCGTCGAGATCATCAAGGCACTGTCCCAGGACGCCAAGGTGCTGGTGTTCGACGAACCGACGGCGGTGCTCACCCCGCAGGAGACCGATGAGCTCATGACCATCATGCGCCAGCTCGCCGAGTCTGGCACCTCGATCGTGTTCATCACGCACAAACTGCGGGAGGTGCGCGCCGTCGCGGACCGTATCACGGTCATCCGCTTGGGAACCGTCGTCGGTGAGGCGTCGCCGGCCGCGACTAACGCGGAGTTGGCCTCGCTCATGGTCGGGCGCGCTGTCGAGTTGACCGTACACAAGAACGCGCCAGAGTTGCGTGGAACCGCCCTGTCGGTGAAAAACCTCTCGGTGATCGATGCCCGCAACCAGATCGTCGTCAACAACGTGAGCTTCGACGTCCAGGCTGGTGAAGTACTTGCCATCGCCGGCGTCCAAGGCAACGGCCAAACCGAACTCACCGAAGCGCTGCTTGGACTACAGCAGCACGTCACCGGGTCGATCCAACTCGACGGCAAGCCGTTGCGCGGCTACAGCGTGCGGCACATCCTCGATTCCGGAGTCGGTTTCGTGCCCGAAGACCGCACCGAAGACGGCCTCATCGCCGACTTCAGCATCGCCGAGAATCTCATGCTCGACCGCAGCTCCGGAGCGCCGTTCGTGAAGGCGGGCAACCTGCAGCTGGGGTTTCGAGCGAGGTTCGCCGCCGAGAAAATTGCGGAGTTCGACATTCGATCGCAGGGCAGCGATATGGAGGCCGGACGGCTCTCGGGTGGTAACCAGCAGAAGGTCGTGCTCGCTCGTGAACTGAGCCGTGATCTGCGTTTGTTCGTTGCGGCCCAGCCGACCCGCGGTCTTGACGTGGGTTCGATCGAATTCGTGCACACCCGCATTATCGAAACTCGCGACTCCGGAATTCCGGTCATCGTGGTATCCACCGAGCTCGACGAGGTCGTCGCTCTCGCAGACCGCATCGCGGTGATGTATCGAGGAGAGATCGTTGGAATCGTGCCAGGCAACACCCCCCGCGCCACGCTCGGCCTCATGATGGCCGGCGAGCACGCTCCGGAGATGGAGGGCGCGCTGTGAGCGACGCCACCGTACCGGCGGCTCCGGTCGCTCCCGGGTCCGGCGAGGGAAGGAAGGATGGGTCCGAGCGCTGGAACCAAACCCTGCGCGACATCACCGGCGGCAGCGCCATGATCTCTGTACTGGCCGTCCTCGTCGCTCTCGTGGTTGGGGCGATTCTGATCGCGTTCACCAACGAACGCGTGCAGGAGACGGCCGGATATTTCTTCTCCCGACCGACCGACCTGCTGCAGGCTGTCTGGGACTCCGTCGCGGGCGCCTATTCCGCGCTGTTCCAGGGGGCAATCTACAACTTCCGGGCGAGCAGCTTTCTCACCGCGATTCGCCCGCTGACCGAGACACTCACCTTTGCGACGCCGCTGATCGCGGCCGGGCTCGGTGTGGGGCTCGCTTTTCGCGTGGGCATGTTTAACATCGGTGGTCGTGGGCAGATGCTCATCGCCGCTGGGGCCGCTGGCTGGGTCGCTTTCGCGGTTGAGCTGCCAGCCGGTATCCACTTGATCGTCGCCGTTCTGGCCGGCCTGCTTGGTGGGGCTATCTGGGGCGGCATCGTGGGCTTGCTCAAGGCTCGTACCGGTGCCCACGAGGTGATCGTCACGATCATGCTCAACTTCGTCGCGCTGTACCTGATTCAGTTCCTGCTGCGCACCCCCGGTGCGCTGCAGGCGCCTGGCAGTAACAACCCGAAGACACCGGCCATGGCAGCGACCGCGGTGTTCCCCGATCTGTTCGGGCCGCGCTACAACCTGCACGCCGGTTTTCTCACCGTCATCGCGGCCACCATCTTCGTCTGGTGGCTACTCAGCCGCTCAAACCTCGGGTTTCAGTTTCGTGCCGTCGGGCAGAACCCCGGCGCAGCCAGGGTCGCCGGCATCAACGTGAAGAACGTCTACTTCTACGCCATGGCCATCTCGGGAGCGCTCGTCGGCCTGGCCGGCGTCAACCAGGTGCTGGGGACCCTGACCACGGGCTTCAGTTCCGGAATCGACGCCGGCATCGGCTTCGACGCCATCACCGTCGCCCTGCTCGGTCGTTCAAAGCCCTGGGGTATCTTCGCCGCCGGCATTCTCTTTGGTGCGTTCAAGGCCGGCGGGTTCGCCATGCAGGCGGCTGAGGGTGTGCCAATCGACATCGTCGTCGTCGTGCAGGCGCTGATCGTGCTGTTCATCGCCGCGCCGCCGCTGGTGCGTGCCATGTTCCACCTTCCGACACCGGGCACCACCAAGAAACCCAGGATTCGCAAGACCAACGAGGTGGTGGCGAAATGAGCACGATCACACAGACCCCCACTCCGGCTTCGGCCCCGATCGTGAAGCTGACGGCGCAGATTCGCAGCTGGAAGATTCCGATCACCTTCGGCGGATTTGCCGCGCTGTCGCTGATCCTGTTCGTGTTCCTCGGACGCGGCCAGCGCGGTGAGCTGAGCACGTTCCGCCTCTCGGAAGCGCGCGACCTGATCCAATTGCCAGAGGTGGCCCTGCCAACCTTGGCTACCGGAGTGTTCGTGGCCATCGCGCTCGTGCTCATGGCTGTGGCGTCGGCCTGGCTGGTCTATCGTCACACCAAGATCCCGATCGTTTTGACCATCCTGTTCGCGTTGCTATTCCTGGTGGGCTTTCTGGCCTGGGCGGCATCGGGTTCGACCATTCCGGTGCCCGGACTGCTGATTGGAACGGTCACCCTGAGCGCCCCACTCATCTTCGGTGCCCTCGGCGGGGTGCTGTCCGAACGCGCCGGCGTCGTCAATGTGGCCATCGAGGCGCAGCTCCTGGCCGGAGCCTTCAGCTCCGCGGTCGTCGCATCCGCCACGGGGAACCCCTACCTCGGCCTGCTTGCGGCGATGGTGGCTGGGGCGCTCGTCTCCATGGTGCTGGCCGGGTTCGCGCTCAAGTACCTCGTCGACCAGGTCATCGTCGGTGTCGTGCTCAACGTTCTCGTGATCGGGCTCACCAGCTTTTTGTACTCGCAGGTGCTCGCACCCAGCGCCACCCTCAACTCACCGGACGTCTTTCCCCGGCTGAACATTCCGTTGCTCAGCGAAATCCCCATCATTGGCCCGGTGCTGTTTCGCCAGACCATCATCGTCTACGCCATGTACGTTGCGGTCGCGCTCGTGTTCTTTGCCCTGTTTCGCACCAAGTGGGGCCTGCGCGTGCGCGCCGTGGGTGAACATCCACAGGCCGCCGATACGGTTGGCATCAACGTCAACCGCACTCGCTTCATTGCCGTCACCCTCGGCGGTGTCATCTCGGGCTTCGGCGGGGCGTACTTCACCCTCGGCGCGGTCGGTGCGTTCAACAAGGAGATGACCAACGGCATGGGCTTCATCGCCCTCGCCGCGGTGATCTTCGGCCAGTGGCATCCGATCAAGGCGACCCTCGCAGCGCTTCTGTTCGGATTCGCGACGAACCTGCAGAACGTACTGGGCATCATCGGCTCGCCGGTACCGAGCGAATTCATGCTCATGCTGCCCTACGTCGTGACGATCTTCGCCGTTGCCGGGTTCGTCGGCCGCTCAAGGGCACCCGCCGCTGACGGAAAGCCGTACATCAAGTGAGTGATGTGAGCATCGACTGGCCGCTGCTGCGCGCGCAAGCCCTCGCCGCTATGGCCACAGCTTATGTGCCGTACTCGAAGTTTCCGGTCGGCGTCGCGGCGCTCGTCGATGACGGGCGAGTGATCAGCGGATGCAACGTGGAGAATGCCTCCTACGGCCTCACCCTCTGCGCGGAGTGCGGCCTGGTCTCCGCGCTGCACCTCAGTGGTGGCGGCCAGCTCGTCGCGTTCACCTGTGTCGACGGAAATGGCGGCATCCTCATGCCGTGCGGCCGCTGCCGCCAGTTGCTCTACGAACACTCCGCGCCGGGCATGCTGCTCGAAACGGTCTCCGGCGTCAAAACCATCGACGAGGTGCTGCCGGATGCCTTCGGGCCGCGCCAACTCGCCGACTATCGCGCCAGCGCAGCTTCGTCGTAGCCGTTGGGCTCGTTCAGCCCGGTCGTGAGGATTTTCCATTGTGTAATCAGCTCTGAAGGAGTGCACCATGAGCACCATCGAAGCGTTTGACGCCGTCGACCTAATTCACACCAAGCGCGACCGCGGCGAGCTGACCACACCGCAAATTGACTGGCTGATCGACGCGTACACCCGTGGCTACGTCGGCGACGAGCAGATGGCCGCCATGACCATGGCGATCTTTCTGAACGGCATGAGCCGCAGCGAGATTCGGGCTCTGACCATGGCAATGCTCGCGAGCGGTGAGCGGATGAGCTTCGACGGCCTCGGCAAGCCGACCACCGATAAGCACTCCACCGGAGGCGTCGGTGACAAGATCACGCTGCCCCTGATGCCGCTCGTCGCCGTCTTCGGCGCGGCCGTGCCGCAGCTGTCCGGCCGTGGCCTCGGTCACACGGGCGGAACGCTCGACAAGCTCGAGTCGATTCCGGGCTGGCGCGCCAACCTGAGCAACGCCGAAATGCTTCAGCAGCTGCAGGAGCTCGGCGGCGTGGTCTGCGCGGCCGGCAGCGGCCTGGCGCCGGCCGACGGCAAGCTCTACGCCCTGCGTGACATCACCGGAACGGTCGAGGCGATCCCGCTGATCGCATCGTCGATCATGTCGAAGAAGATCGCCGAGGGTACTCAGGCCCTCGTACTCGACGTTAAGTTCGGCTCGGGCGCCTTTCTCCAGGACATCGAGCGGTCGCGGGAATTGGCCCGCACGATGGTCGAGCTGGGCGAGGATGCCGGGGTGGCGACATCCGCAATGCTGACCAATATGAACGTTCCGCTTGGGTTTGCCATCGGCAATGCCAACGAGGTGCGCGAATCGGTGGAGGTGCTCGCCGGCGGCGGGCCCGCCGACGTGGTTGAACTCACCGTGGCGCTGGCCGAGGAGATGCTCTCGCTCGCCGGAATCACCGGTGTCGATGTGGGCGCGGCTCTGAAGGATGGCCGAGCCATGGACAAATGGCGGGCCGTGATTCGCGCGCAGGGTGGCGACCCGGATGCCGCGTTGCCGGTCGCGCGCGAGACTCACGTTGTGCTCGCCGAGCGGAGCGGCGTGCTGGTGGAACAGCAGGCGCTGCCTTTTGGTATCGGTGCCTGGCGACTCGGTGCCGGGCGCGCCCGTAAGCAGGATCCGGTGCAGCATGCCGCCGGAATCGACCTGCACGCCAAGCCCGGCGACACCGTGGTGAAGGGCCAGCCGCTGTTCACGCTGAGCGCCGACGAGCCCGCCCGGTTCGCCCGTGCGCTCGAGGCCGTTGAGGGTGCCTGGCGCATCGGCGACGTGGGGGAGCCCGTGCAGGATGGCGGTTCGCTAATCGCGGAGCGGATCGGGAGTCGCTAGCAGCGTCCGCTCGACACATATGGGGGGGGCTCGCCACACGAGTCTCAGGGTGTGTGGTGCCATCTTTGGCCCCTTGGTATTTTGTGAGGTGCCACTATTGGCCCCTCGACGAGCCCCTTGACGAGCGTTTATGGGGCTAAAGGTGGCACCTCGCGTGGGGAGGTGAGGTCGATGGGGCAGAAGGTGGCACCTCAGTTGGTTGACGCGGATCGGACTCTGCAAACAGCCGGGGTCAGCGGACACCGCGCGGCGAATCCTCCGGGATTGAGCAGCGTGGCGGGGCTGCCGGTGCTCGAGCCGATCTCGGCGTGGTGCCAGTTCATGCGGCGCTGCGGTCCAGGGGGTGGCGCCCGTAGGGTTCGCATTGTCGTGGCGCACCGCGTGTGACCGCGTCACATTGCGTCGCTACGGCCAAATGGTGCGGCAGCGATGTGCGGCGGGTGCCTAAGCTAGGGATATGCAAAAACGCACCCTTGGACGTACCGGCCGCACCGTTTCCGTGATCGGCCTGGGCACCTGGCAGCTGGGCGCCGACTGGGGCGCCGTTTCTGACGCCGACGCGACCGGCGTGCTGGCTGCATCCGCTGATGCCGGCATCACCTTTTTTGACACAGCGGATGTCTACGGTGACGGCCGCAGCGAGCGACTGATCGGGAATTTTCTCGCGAATGATGCCCCGGGCGTAGAGATCACGGTCGCCACGAAGATGGGTCGTCGCGCGCAACAGGTGCCGGAGAACTTCGTTCTCGCTAACTTTCGTGAGTGGACCGATCGGTCCAGGGTCAACCTCGGCATGGACACCCTCGACCTGGTGCAGCTGCACTGCCCGCCGAGCGCGGTGTTCGACTCCGGCGAGGTCTACGACGCGCTCGACACCCTCGTCGACGAGGGCGTCATCGCCAATTACGGGGTGAGCGTCGAGACCTGCGACCAGGCCCTCGCCGCTATCAGCCACCCCGGCATCGCCACGGTGCAGATCATCCTGAACGCTTTTCGCCTCAAACCGCTCGACGAGGTGCTGCCGGCCGCACGCGCCGCCGGGGTGGGCATCATCGCCCGGGTTCCGCTGGCCAGCGGGCTGCTGACCGGCAAATACACCGCCGACACGGTCTTCGCCGAGAGCGACCACCGCAACTTCAACCGGGACGGCAGCCACTTCGACGTCGGGGAGACCTTCTCCGGCGTCGACTTCGAGGTGGGCCTGCAGGCCGCCACGGAGTTCGCAGCCCTGGCCCCCGTCGGCCTCACGCCAGCCCAGGCCGCCCTGGCCTGGGTAGCCCAGATCGACGGGGTGAGCGCCGTCATTCCGGGAGCCCGCTCGGTCGCCCAGGCGCAGGGAAACGCGACCGCTGGCGTAGCCGAACCGCTCGACATCGCCTTCAACGAGGGCGTTCAGGACATCTATGACCGGCTCCTGCGGGAGCAGATTCACCCGCGCTGGTAATACGTCGGCCGATCACCTCTAGTTCAGTCGAGGTCGTCGGGGTCCGTGCCGGTGCGCTCGCCGCTTTCGAGCGCCGCAATCTGCGCAAGATCGTCCGGCTCGAGCACAATGTCGAACACGTCGATATTGGCGCGAATGCGCGCCGGGGTGACCGACTTGGGAATGACGATGTTGCCGAGCGCGAGGTGCCAGGCGATCACGATCTGCGCGGCTGATTTGCCGTGCCGGGCGCCGATCGCATCGAGGATCGGGTTGCCGATTGCGCGCCCGCGGGCCAGAGGCGACCACGCTTCGGTACGGATGCCGTGGGCCGCGTCATAAGCGCGAACCTCCGTTTGCGGCAGCCACGGGTGCAACTCCACCTGGTTGAGCACCGGCACGACGTCGGTTTCGGCCAGGAGTCGGTCGAGGTGGTGCGGGTGAAAATTCGAGACCCCGATCGAGCGGGCCCGGCCGTCGGCGCGCAGGGCTTCGAGGGCGCGATAGGTTTCGACGTAGCGGTTCTGCTGCGGTGCCGGCCAGTGGATCAGGTACAGATCGACGTAGTCCAGGCCCAGCTTGGCCAGGCTCTCGTCGAAGGCCTTCATCGTTTCGTCGTAGCCGTGGCGGTCATTCCACACCTTGGTCGTGACGAACACGTCCTCCCGGGGCACCCCGGAACGCGCGAGCCCCTGCCCGACGCCGACCTCGTTCTCATAGAGTGCTGCGGTGTCGACGTGACGGTACCCGGCCTCGAGCGCGACCTGCACGGTGTCGGCGGCGATGGCATCCGCTACCTTGTACACCCCGAGACCGAGCTGCGGAATCACGTGGCCGTCATTGAACCTGAGGGAAGTCATCCCTCAATGTTACGAGACCTGCACCTGGATGGGCTCGGTGTCGGGAATGGGGCTGATATCGCGCCCGCGCAGGTCCGGGTGCCAGCGGCGGCCGAGCGCTGGGATGATGCAGCCGAGGCCCGCGAAACCGGCGGCGACGTAGATCGCCGACACCGGGCCGGAATGGTCGATCGAGAACCCGGCGATGGCGGAGCCCATGGCTGCGCCGATCAGCTGGCCGGTACCGACCCAGCCATAGGCTTCGGCGGTGTCGCTGAATTTCACGCTCGCCGAGACGATGCCGAAAAGAACAGCGAAGGCGGGCGCGATGCCGACCCCGGCCAGGAGCAGCGCGAGGGAGAGCCACCAAAAGGTGAGCCACAGGCTGGCCAGAATTAACCCGATGGTGACGATGAGCATGCGGGCGGCGAGGGCCCAAGGGCCGATCGGAGCGTGTCCGAGTGCCAGGCCGCCGATGAGCGAACCGATCGCGAAGATGCCGAGCACCCAGCCGGCGTCGGCGCTGCCGTGGCCGAACACCGCAACCACACCGGCTTCGACCGCGGCGCAGGCGGCAACGAGCGTGAAACCAACGACCGTGCTGAGCAGCACCTCGGGTTTTTTGAGCACAACGCCGAGCTTGCGGCGGCTGCGCGGGATGCGCACCCGGCCTACCTCGGGCAGGGCGACGAACCAGATTCCGCCGGCGACCAGGAAAAATGCGGCGAGCAGGATGCCCGCGGTCGTCGATACCTGCAGCGCCACGAAGGTAGCGATCACCGGGCCGAGCACCCAGATGATCTCCTGCGCCGAGGCATCCAGCGAGAAGAGCGGGGTGAGCTGGCGGGAGTTGACGATTTTGGGGTAAATCGTGCGCACGGCCGGTTGAATCGGCGGGGTGGACAGGCCGGCGACGAATCCGATCAGCATGAGGTTCAGCACCGACAGCGAAATCAGCGCCATCACGATGATCGACACCGCGCAGATGAACATGGTGGCGATAATCACCGGGCGCATACCGAGTCGGCCCATCAGTCGGCTGGTGAGCGGCCCGGCGATGGCCTGACCGATGCTCATGGCACCGAGAACCAGTCCGGCCGCGCCGTAGGAATCAAAGATCCGCTCAATGTGAATGAGAAAAGCGAGGGAGAGCATTCCGAAGGGAAAACGGGCCGTCAACTGCGCAGCGATAAGGCGGGATACGCCGGGCGTGCGCAGAAGGGTCCAGTAGCTTTTCACGATTTCAGTCTACGGCGGGGCCGATTGAAAACCGGGGCGGGCAGCTGACCGCGAAAATTGCGGTGCTGGACAAACCCCAGCTAAGGCATGCCATACTAAGGCAATGCTTACCTTACCGAACGAGAGTGCGACTGCGGTCCTGGATCGTCCGGCCTATCGACCCTATCGGGCCACGGTAGTGGGCATCCGTTCCCTGAGTAAGCATTTCACTCGGGTGACCTTCTTCGGTGAGCAGTTTGACACCTTCAGTACCGCCGGGCTCGACCAGAGGGTCAAGATCGTGTTGCCGCTGCTCGGCCGTGGCCTGTCCGACATTGGTGCAAACGACGAGTCCACCATCGCCGACGGAAGCTGGTACGCCCGCTGGCGCGCGCTGCCGGACGCCGATCGCAACCCGTTTCGCACCTACACGGTTCGCGCTGTGCGCCCCGAACTGCGTGAAATCGACGTGGATTTCGTCACCCACAACGGTCACGGCTCGCTCGGCCCGGCTGCGCGCTGGCTGTACACGGCGTCGGTCGGCAGTGACGTGCTCATCATCGGGCCCGACGAGCGTAGCCCGGGCCGCGCCATCGGCCTCGACTGGCACCCGGCGCAGGCGACCGAATTGCTGCTGGCCGGCGACGAAACCGCAGCTCCAGCCATCTGCAGCATCCTCGAGAGTCTCCCGGCCGGCCGCCGCGCGCGCGCCTTCGTCGAAGTGCCCACCGAAGCGGATGCCCCACCCCTCGACCTCCCCTCCGGTTGCGAAATCACCTGGCTGGCTCGCGACACCGCCCCGCACGGTGAGCGACTCGACGCCGCGGTGCGCGGCTGGGTGGCGAACAATCGTTCGCTCGTCAAGACGGCGGTCGCCGCCACCCCGCAGCCCTGGGCGGACATCGACGTGGACTGCGACCTGCTCTGGGAATCGCCCAACGATGAAACCGGCACCGGTTTCTACGCCTGGCTCGCGGGTGAATCCTGCATGATCAAGCTGCTGCGCCGTTTTCTGGTGAGTGAAACCGGCATCGACCGAAAGCGCGTGGCCTTCATGGGCTACTGGCGGCTCGGCCGGTCCGAAGCTCAGTGACTCTGGTTCTGGCACGGCCGGAGCGAACCCGAACCCGGCCGCGCCGCGTCGTCATCGGCTTCGCCCTCGCGCTCGCGCTGCTCGTTCTGACCATCGCCGCGTCGCTCGTCGTCGGCACCCGGGAGATCGCCCTCGGCACCGTGCTCGATGCCCTGATCGACCCCGATCGAACCCTGACCGACACTGCGCTGACTGACCGCACCGTCATCCTGGACCTGCGCGTGCCGCGCACCGTCGTCGGACTGCTCGCCGGCCTGGCCCTCGGCCTGGCCGGGGCCCTCATGCAGGGTGTCACTCGCAACCCGCTCGCCGACCCGGGTCTGCTCGGCGTCAACGCCGGCGCCTCCCTGTTCGTCGTCGCCGGCATCGGCTGGTTCGGTGTCACCACCGCGCTCGGCTACGTCTGGTTCGCCTTTACCGGCGCCGCGGTGGCCGCGACGATCGTCTATCTAATCGGCTCGCTCGGCCGTGAAGGCGCCACCCCGGTCAAGCTGGCCCTCGCCGGAACCGCGCTGACGGCGGCGTTCACCTCGCTCATTACCATCGTGCTGCTGGCCGACTCGGAGGCCTTCGACCGCTACCGGTTCTGGGCGGCTGGCTCCCTCGTCGCGCGTGGCCTCGACGCTGCCCTGCCGCTGGCCCCGTTCATTCTGGTCGGCGCGATTCTCGCCATCGTGGCCGCACGTATGCTCAATGCCCTCGCCCTCGGGGACGATCTCGCCCGTGGTCTCGGCCAAAATCTGGTCACCGCTCGCATCGTCTGCGCCGTCGCGATCGTGCTGCTGTGCGGCTCGGCGACCGCGATGGCCGGCCCGATTGTGTTCGTCGGACTCGCTGTGCCGCACGTGGCACGCTGGATCACCGGCCCGGACTACCGCCTCATTATTGCGTTTTCCGCGTTGTTGGGCCCCACCCTGCTCGTCGCGGCGGATGTGCTCGGCCGCATCATCGCCCAGCCCGGCGAAATCGAGGCCGGCCTCGTCGTCGCCTTCCTCGGCGCGCCGGTACTCATTGCGCTCGTGCGCCGAGTGAAACTGGCCGGCCTGTGATGGCCGGGACGACAGCATTCGGTTTAAAAGCGGATGCCGCACCGCTGGCCCACACGCGCGCGCAGCTCCGCAGACGCGAGCGCCGGATCGTGCTCGGGCTGCTCGGTGCCCTCGTCATCGTCGGTGCCTTCAGCCTCGCGATCGGAGCGTATTCGCTCAGCGTGCCCGACCTGCTGCGCACGCTCACCGGGCAGGGAACGCAGAGCGAGAACTTCATCGTGCTGTCGCTGCGTCTGCCGCGGCTGACCCTCGCCGTGCTCGTCGGCGTGGCGTTCGCAATCTCGGGCGCACTGTTCCAGACCGTGCTGCGCAACCCGCTCGCGAGCCCCGACATTATCGGAGTGACCGGGGGAGCGAGCGCCGCGGCAGTGTTCGGCATGCTCATTCTCGGCTTCGGTGCCGTCGCGACCTCGCTCGCGGCGTTTGCCGGGGCCATTATCGTCGCCTGCGCTATCTATCTGCTGGCCTGGCGCGGCGGAGTCGTCGGCTACCGCTTTGTACTGATCGGTGTCGGGGTCGCGTTCATGGTGCAAGGGCTGCTCGGTTATCTGCTCTCCCGCGCCGACCTGAATGACGCGCAGGGCGCCCTGCTCTGGCTGGTCGGCAGTGTGAGCGGTGCCCGCTGGCAGGATATTTCGGTCGTCGCCGTGGTGCTGCTCGTGCTGCTGCCCATCATTCGGCTGCTGAGTGGCCGCCTGCGCGCCCTGCAGCTTGGTGACGATCTTGCGACGAGCCTCGGCGTTGGCGCCGAACGCACCCGACTCGTGCTGCTCGTGATCGCGGTCGCCCTCGCCGCGACGGCGACAGCGGCGGTCGGCCCGCTCGTCTTTGTGGCGTTCGTCGCGGCGCCGATCGCCCGTCGCATCGTTGGCTCCGGGGGGCTCGTCTTAATTTCGGCCGCCTTGATCGGAGCGCTGATCACCACGGTCGCCGACTTCGCCGCCCAACACCTGCTGCCGGGGCAGCTTGAACTGCCGGCCGGAATCATCACGGGCGCGATCGGCGCCCCCTACCTGCTCTGGCTGCTCGCCACCAGCAATAAAACCGGAAAGGGCGCCTGATGACCCAGCTCCTGCGCGCCGAGGGCGTCAGCCTCGGCTACGACCAGACCCGCATCATCGACGACGTCGACCTCGAGGTGATTCCCGGCGCGATCACCGTCATCGTCGGGGCCAACGCGTCCGGCAAATCCACACTACTCAAGGGCCTCGCCAGGCTGCTGAAGCCGGATGCCGGCCAGGTCACCCTGAATGGTCGCAACATCGCCGCGCTCCCCGGCAAGAAGGTCGCGACCGTCGTGGGCCTGCTGCCCCAGCAGCCGGTCGCCCCGGACGGCATCACCGTGGCCGACCTCGTCGGGCGTGGACGCTACCCGCACCAGGGCTGGTTTCGGCAGTGGTCAAGCACCGACGGAGAGACCGTCGCCGCGGCAATGGCCGCCACCAACACCGACCAGCTCGCCTCCCGCCGCCTTGAGGACCTCTCCGGCGGCCAGCGCCAACGCGTCTGGATTGCCATGGCGCTTGCGCAGGATCCCGAGATTCTGCTGCTCGACGAACCGACCACCTTTCTCGATGTCACCCACCAGATCGAGGTGCTCGACCTACTGCTCGAACGCAATCGTGAGCGCGGCACGACCGTTGTGATGGTGCTGCACGACCTCAACCTGGCCGCCCGTTATGCCGATCACCTTGTCGTTATGCGGGCTGGACGCATCGTCGCCAATGGCGCGCCGGCCGAGACGCTCACGGCCGAGATCGTGCGCGAGGCCTTCGACCTTGAGGCGCTCATCAGACCCGACCCGGTCTGCGGCTCGCCCATGGTCGTACCGATCGGTCGGTTCCACGGCCGGGCGCCGGCTTCAGGGTCGGACAGCGCTGTCCCCAGCGCTTCGCCTGCTGCCCCTCCGACAGCGGTCCCAGAGGCTGCGCCCGAATCCCGACAAATCGAAAGCGTTTGAATTTAGGGTAGGCTACCCTTATCACGCAGGGCGAGAATGTCGCCCGCGCCCGACGAACTGGAGATTTTCGTGTCCCGACGCCTCACCGTCACATTGGCTGCCGCCGCCAGCATTCTCGCTCTGACCCTGAGCGGTTGCACGGCCGCCGCGGATGACGCGACCGACCCTGCCGCGGACACCGCGGCATCCGGCAGCTTTCCCGTCACCATCGAGCACGCCTTCGGCGAAACCACGATCGACGAGCAGCCGACCCGCGTCGTGACCTGGGGCTGGGGCAGCGCCGACGACGCGATCGCGCTCGGCGTGACTCCGGTGGCGATGCCGTTCCAAAGCTACGCCGGCGATGAAAACGGCGTGCTGCCGTGGATCAACGAGGCGCTCGAAGGCGAAGAGATGCCCGTCATTCTGCCCGACACCCAGGAGCCGCCCTACGAAGACATCGCCGCGTCCGCGCCGGACGTGATTCTCGCCGCGTACTCCGGCATCACCGAGCAGGAATACGACCTGCTCAGCGAGATCGCCCCGGTCGTCGCCTACCCGGGCGACGCCTGGGCCACCCCGTGGCGCGAACTGATCGAAATCACCGGAACCGCGCTCGGCAAGACCGACGAGGCCGACAAATTGCTCGCATCGATCGACACCGAAATCGCCGATCAGGCCGCCGCGCACCCCGAATTCGCCGGCAAGACCATCGCCCTCACCAGCGACAGCGCCGGAACTTTCTACATCTATAAGAAGGAAGACCCGCGCGTCGACTTCACCCTCGACCTCGGCTTCGTCAGCGCTCCCGCCGTCGACGACCTCGCGACCGACGAGGCGAGCTTCTACTACACGCTCAGCTACGAGCAGCTCGACCAGCTCGACAGCGACCTGCTGGTCAACTTCGGCTCCACCCAGGAAGAGTCCGACGCGTTCCTGAACGCGAGCTACGCCCAGGCCATGCCGCAGGTGCAGGCCGGCACTGTCGCAAGCCCGGTCGGCGCGGCCTTCATCTCGTCCGTTTCTCCGCCCACCGGACTCTCGCTGAGCTGGGGACTCGACGACTACGTCGCCCTGCTCTCCGCCGCAATTCAGTAACTTTTCTCAGAACGGATGCAGCGTAAACCAGCAGGCGCCGCGGCATCCGTTTTCGGCGTGCCGGCAACAGTCGCACCCCTGGGGTCAGTGTGCGCCGGGAGATTTACCATGGAGAGGTGAGCAGTACCGCGCACCTCGCGGCACCGATACCGTCGGCGGAAGAACCGCTGCGCGAAGACGTGCTCGCGAGCGTCGCTGGCCTTGTGGGTAATACCCCGTTGGTTGAGTTGCGGGTGCTCGCCGCCGGGCTGCCGGCCCGAGTGCTGGTCAAGCTCGAAGGAAGCAACCCCGGTGGTTCGGCCAAGGACCGGCTCTCGAATGCGGCCGACCGGGTCGTCGCGCTCTTGCTTGAGATTCTCGCTATCGAGGCGCTGCACGCCGCATAGCTGCAGGGCCCGGCTGGCCGGTCAACCACCGGGCTGGTGCCCGCTGTGCACACTCTTGGCGCACAACCTGCCCTTCACCGAGGTCGTCGACCAGACCGTGCAGCTGCTCGAAGCCGCCGAATCGGCTGCCTCGTACACATATTCCGTATTCAGCATGTATTAGCTGAACTGCTCGTCGACCACGGCGAGCTGCTTGCGAAACTCCAAATACCCGATCGATTCCCAATCGTCGTCAAGGTCGAACTGCGGCTCATACCCGAGCGAGAGGTACAGCGCCACGGCCTCGGGTTGTCGTGCTCCCGTGGTCAGCACAATAGAACGGATGCGCCGCCGCCCCGCCTCGGCCTCCAGCTCGGCCATCACCTGGCGGGCCAGGCCACGGCGGCGATGCGCGGAGTGCGTCCAGACTCTCTTCACCTCGACGGAATCATTCTCGCCCCGCATGAACGCGCCGCCGGCAATCGCTTTTCTGTTCTCGACGAGCAGCAAAAAGGTGCCGCCATCGATCGGCTGAAAGCGCCGGGCCGGATACCGGCTGAGCTCGACCGACGCGGGAATCCCGTTGTTCAGGCCGTAGCGCTCGTCATACTCCCGCGAGAGTTCGGCCACCAGCGTTGCCGCGAGCGGGTCGGTCGGTGAGGTGTACAGGATGTTCGGTCTCAAGTTGGGCACCTTTTGACGATAGATCCGCAGCATCCACTGGTCAAAATCGCTTGAATGCCAGGGGCTCGAAAACAGTCGGCTGCGGTTGCACTAGGCTCGTTAGGTCTTACTCGCGTGTGGATTCACCGTAGAATCCACGCATTTTCGACCAAATGAAGAAGGAAGTGCCATGCGCGCACGCTACATCGTTCCGGCTTTCGCTGCGGCAGCCGTTCTGCTGCTCACCGGCTGTGTCGACAACTCGACCCCAGCCGCCGATACCCCCACCGACGCCGCTGCCACCATCGAAGTGGATGCCGCAGCCGTCGCGCTGCTCCCCGCCGAGATCAAAAGCTCCGGCGAGCTTATTATCGGCACCGACGCGGCCTACCCGCCGAACGAGTTCAAGGACGATGCCGGCGCACCCATCGGCTGGGGAATCGAACTCTCCAACGGCATCGCCGCCAAGCTTGGCCTGAAGACCAAGTATCAAATCGCCGACTTCGACAACATCATTCCGAGCATTACCGGTGGCACCGTCGACATCGGCGAGTCGTCGTTCACCGACAACCTGGAGCGTGAGAAGCAGGTCGACTTCGTCAACTACTTCAACGCCGGAATTCTCTGGGCCGCCAAGACCGGCAGCACGATCGACCCCAACGATGCGTGTGGCCTCACCGTGGCCGTGCAGTCCAACACGGTTCAGGACACCGACGAACTTCCCGCCAAGAACGCGGCCTGCGCCGCGGCCGGCAAGCCCGCCATCGAGGTCTTGCCCTATACCTCGCAGGACGAAGCGACCAACGCCGTCGTGCTCGGCAAAGCGGATGCGCTCAGCGCCGACTCCCCGGTGGCCCTGTACGCCATCTCGAAGACGGAGGGCAAGCTTGAGGCCGCTGGCGAGAGCTTTGACGTCGCCCCCTACGGAATCGTCGTGAACAAGGATTCCGAACTCACCAAGGCCGTGCAGGCTGCGCTGCAGTCCATGGTTGACGACGGTTCATACGGCAAGATCCTCGACAAGTGGGGTGTCACCGACGGAGGCATCGACACGATCACCATCAACGCCGCTTCCAACGGCTAGAGCGTAAGCGAGCAACATCATGGCCGAAACAGTTGTGAACCGTTGGGCGGGGTCAATCCCGCCCAACGGCTCTGACCGCTCTCCCGCAATCAAGGCGATTCGCCTTCGTCACCCGTGGCGGAATGTTTTCGCCGTCGTGTTGCTGCTCGTTCTGGCACTCTTTGTGCTCGATGCCGCACAGCGCCCCGCCTACGACTGGCCGTCCGTCGGCAAGTTTCTCTTCGACCAGCGCATCTCGCAGGCCGCGTTCGTCACCCTGCAACTCACGATTTACAGCATGGTTATCGCGATCATTCTCGGCGTGACGCTCGCCGTAATGCGGCTGTCTCCCAACCCGGTTGTGAGCAGCATCGCCTGGGTGTACCTCTGGATCTTTCGCGGTACTCCGGTTTATGTGCAACTGGCATTCTGGGGCCTGGTGGCAACCATCTACCAGACGATCGACATCGGCCTTCCGTTCACCGAGCCCTGGGCGTCATTCCCCACCAAAGTGGCGGTCAGTGCGTTCATGCTCGCCGTGATTGGGCTGGCACTGAATGAGGCCGCGTATATGGCGGAGATCGTGCGCGCCGGATTGCTGTCGGTGGACGGCGGTCAGGAGGAGGCAGCCACCGCGCTGGGCATGAGCTGGGCACAGACGATGATGCGCGTCATCATTCCGCAGTCGATGCGCGTGATCATTCCCCCTGCCGGCAACGAAGTCATTTCGATGCTCAAGACGACCTCGCTTGTGACGGCAATTCCTTTTACTCTTGAGCTTTACACTCGGTCTCGGGACATTTCGGCCGCGATCTTCAACCCGGTTCCTCTCCTCATTGTGGCCTCGATCTGGTACCTGTTCTTCACCTCCATTTTGATGGTTGGCCAGTACTTTCTCGAGAAGCGTTTTGCGCGCGGCATCGGCGACCGACGTCCCGATCGCAAAGCAGACGACGCCACCGGTGCCCTGACCGGTGTACTGCCGGTGATCGGTGGTGGCCAGCCCACGGTCGTTCAGCCGCCGACGGGCCAGAACCCGCCCACCACGAACAACGGAGACACCCGATGACTGCCACGGCAGGGCCACGCGCTACCGCAGACGTTCCCATGGTGCTCGCCGAGGCCGTCTCCAAGAGCTTCGGCTCAAACGAGGTGCTCAAGAGCATTTCCCTCGAGGTGAAGCGTGGAGAGGTGATGTGCCTTGTCGGACCCAGTGGGTCGGGCAAGTCAACGTTCCTGCGCTGCATCAACCACCTCGAGGTGGTGTCGGCGGGTCGACTGAGTGTCGATGGTGAACTCATCGGGTATACGGAGAGCAAGGGAAAGCTCTTCGAGATGCACCCGAAAGCCGCTGCCATGCAGCGCCGAAACATCGGCATGGTTTTTCAGCGCTTCAACCTGTTTCCGCACATGACGGCGCTGCAGAACGTGATGGAAGCACCGATTCGGGTCAAGGGTCTCTCCAAAGCGGCCGTGGAGTCCAGCGCGCGTGCACTGCTGGCCCGGGTAGGCCTCGCCAACCGCGCCGACTACTACCCTGCGCACCTCTCCGGCGGCCAGCAGCAGCGGGTCGCGATCGCCCGCGCCCTCGCGATGGAACCCAAGCTCATGCTGTTCGACGAGCCGACCAGCGCGCTCGACCCCGAGCTCGTCGGTGAGGTGCTTGACGTCATGCAGGGCCTGGCCCGCGATGGCATGACCATGATCGTGGTCACCCACGAGATGGGCTTCGCCCGCGAGGTCGCCGACTCGCTTGTCTTCATGGACGGCGGAGTCGTCGTCGAGAGCGGTATCCCCACCGAGGTGCTCGCCAACCCCCAGCACCATCGCACCCAGGCCTTCCTTTCCAAGGTCCTCTAGCCCCCGCTCTCTCCTTTCCGGGCCCGGGCCCGGTTTCGTAAGGTGGGCCTGGGCAGCAGAATACGGCCGTAGCGGCAAACTACCCGGCGAGCACCTTTTGGATGCGCTGCAGCGACACGGATTCTGCGGCCTTGAGTTCCTGCGCGAACAGGCTGATGCGCAGCTCCTCGATCATCCAGCGGGCGCGCAGGACCGGCGCCGCGGCATCCGCTTTGAGCGGCATCGAGCCGCCGGCGTTCTCGAACCGCGTGGTCGCGGCCTGGGTCTCGTTCATCCAGACCCGGTCGCGACTGGGGTTGTCGACCAGTTTCGGCACCCGGGCGCTGATTCCGCTGAGGTAGCGCGGCAGGTGCCGCAGCTGGGCCAGACCGGTCTCGCTGACGAATCCCGGGTAGACCAGGGCCGTCAGCTGTTGGCGGGCATCGCTGATTCCGGGCAGCAAGGCCATGCTGGTCGTGGCCTTGAGCGCCTTGTCGGCCAGTCGATGAGCGGTCAAAATGCGGGCGACCAGGCCGACCGTTTCGAACATGGAGTCCATCACGACTCCCGACACCCGGTCGCGGATGGTGTCGAACTCGGCCTTCATGAACACCTGCCCGTCGGGCCGCACCCGAAACAGCACGTCGTCGACCGCGGCGGCGAGGCAATCCTCGAACAGGGCTTGCGTGCTCTTATACGGGCTGGTCGCGAGCGAAAGCTTCTCGGCGGCGGTCAGATGTTGCTGCACATACGCGGCCGGCGACGGCGTCGCCAGCAGCAGCAGCCGGCGCACCCCGCGGGGCAGCGCGCGCGCCTGCTCCAACTCGGTGCTCATCATGCGAATAGAAACGGATGCCCCATCATCGACCAGCGTCGGATACCCGCGAATCGTGTTGTCACCCTGCTTCGTGTCGAGAAAGCGCGGGAGCTCGCCGAGGTCCCAGGTGGTGATGCCGCCGCGCTCGATCGCGTTGCTGGGAGCCGCGGCGCTCGTCGCCTTCGCGACGCTCTCCCGAACGCGGGTACCGAGCCGCCGTTGCAGGTCGGCGAGGTCCTTGTCGGCGGCGACCGTGCGCCCACGTTCGTCGGTGACGACGAAGGTCATGCGCAGGTGCGACGGAACCCGGCCCAGCTCGAAGTCGCGCGCGGAAACCGGCACATAGGTGAGCTTCTGAATCAGCGCGGCGAGCGTCTCGGCGAACGAGCCTTGCGGCACCGGCGTCGGCAGCGCCTCCACGATTCCGGGCTCGCTCGGCAGCTCGCCGAGCAGCCGAGCTGCCCAGTCGGCGGCGGGCACGACATTGCGCCGGATGCTTTTCGGCAGCGACTTGATCATGGCGGTCACGAGCTCGGCGCGGAGGCCGGGCACCTGCCAGTCGAAACCGTTCGGCGAGAGGCGGGCGAGCAGCGCGAGCGGAATGCGTACGGTCACGCCGTCGTCTTCTTCGCCGGGTTCGAAGCGGTAGCCGAGGGTCAGACGCTGGTCACCCTGCTGCCAGCTCGGCGGAAAGAGCCCCTCGTCGATCTCGGGGGAGTCCTCGGCGACGAGCGCGTCGGCGGTCATGGTCAGGAGGTCGGGGGTGTCGAACCGGGCAGTGCGCCACCAGCCCTCGAAGCTCTTGGTCGACGACACGTCGGCCGGAATGCGACGCTGATAGAAGTCGAACACCGCTTCATCCTCAACGAGGATGTCCCGGCGCCGGGTGCGCTCCTCCAGCTCGGCCAGTTCCTCCCGCAGCCGAGCATTGGCCCGTTCGAACGCCCACATGCCGGGGTCGCCCGTCTGGCCGGGACGTCCGCCGCGGCTGGCGCTCGAGCCGACGGCGGGTGCGCGGCCAGCGCCGCGCCCACCACTGGCGTCGCCGCCGTCGGTTGAGATGCTGACGCGTTCGTTGCGGGATGGTCCGCGGGAGCCACGATCCGCTTCCTTCTCGGCGGAAGCAGACTGCGGTCCAGACGCGCGGTCCCACTCGCCCTCGACCAGCGCGTGCCGAATGAACAGCTCGCGGGCATACGCCGGGTCGATCCGGGAGAACTGCACCCGGCGGCGGGCCACGATCGGTACGCCGTACAGGGTGACCCGTTCGTAGACGACGGCGGCGCCCTGCTTCATCTCCCAGTGCGGTTCGGAGTAGCTGCGTTTGCACAGGTTGCCGGCGAGCGGTTCGGCCCAGGCCGGGTCGACGACCGCGTTCATGCGGGCGAACAACCGGCTGGTTTCGACCAGTTCGGCGCTCATCACCGCGTTCGGCTGCTTCTTGGCCAGGGTTGAGCCGGGAAACAGCACGAAGCGCTGCTGTCTGGCGCCGACATAGTCCTTCTTGGCGACGTCCTTCAGCCCGATGTGCGAGAGCAGTCCGGCCAGCAGCGACCTGTGCACGCCGTCGGGGTTGGCGCTCGGTTCACCGAGGTGCAGGCCGAGCGGCTTGGCGAGCTGGCGCAACTGGCGCAAGACGTCTTGCCATTCGCGCACCCGCAGGTAGTTCAGGTACTCGTTCTTGCACAGTCGACGGAAGGCGCTCGAGCCGAGTTCGGACTGTTGCTTCTCGAGGTAGTTCCAAAGGTTGAGCAGGCTGAGAAAGTCGCTCGTCGGGTCGGCGAACCGAGCGTGAAACTGGTCGGCTTGCGCGCGCCGTTCGAGTGGGCGCTCCCGCGGATCCTGAATGGTCAGCCCGGCGACGATCGCCATGACTTCCCTACTGGTTCCCTGCGTTTTCGACTCGATCACCATGCGGCCAAAGCGCGGATCGATCGGCAGCTGCGCGAGCTGCTGGCCGATGCGGGTCAGGCGCGGGGTGGCCGGGCCGGTGGCGTGGGCGGCATCCGTTTCAACCGGGCGGCGACCGCTCTTGGTGCGACCGGTACCCTCCGCCTCGATGGCGCCTAGTTCGGCGAGCAGGTCGAGGCCGTCCTTGATATTGCGGCTGTCCGGCGGGGTGAGAAACGGGAACGAGGCAATATCGCCGAGGCCGAGCGAGATCATCTGCAGAATGACCGCGGCGAGGTTCGTGCGCAGAATCTCCGGCTCGGTATATTCCGGGCGGCGCATATAGTCTTCTTCGGAATATAACCGAATCGCAATACCGTCGCTGGTGCGGCCGCTGCGGCCGCTGCGCTGGTTGCCAGAGGCCTGCGAGATCGCTTCGATCGGCAACCGCTGCACCTTGGACCGCACGCTGTAGCGGCTGATCCGCGCCGTTCCGGCGTCGATCACATAACGGATGCCCGGCACCGTCAGACTGGTCTCGGCCACGTTGGTCGCGAGCACGATGCGTCGTTTGACCCCGGCCACGGTCGACGGCTGGAACACCCGGTGCTGGTCCGCCGACGACAACCGGCCGTACAGCGGCAGCACCTCGGTGGGATTGCGGCTGGCAGAGGAGGCGTACTTGCCCTGCAGCGCGTCGGCGGCGTCGCGAATCTCGGTCTCGCCGGAAAGGAAGACCAGCACGTCACCATTCGACTCCCGCTCGAGCTCGTCGAGAGCCGTGGTGATGCCCTCGATGTAGTCGCGGTCAACCGGGGGAGCGGCATCCGTCGTGTCGTCATCGTCGTCGATGCCGGGCTCGGCCACGAGCGGGCGGTAGCGAATCTCCACCGGGAAGGTGCGCCCTGACACCTCGACGACGGGCGCCGGGGTACCGTCGGCGGCCGCGAAATGCTTCGCGAAACTGGCCGGGTCGATCGTCGCCGAGGTGATGATGAGTTTGAGATCGGGTCGCTTGGGCAGCAACTGCCGCAAATACCCGAGCAGAAAGTCAATATTGAGGCTGCGCTCATGCGCCTCGTCGATGATGATCGTGTCGTACTTGCGCAGCATCCGGTCGCGGTGAATTTCATTCAAGAGGATGCCGTCGGTCATCAACTTAATGCGGGTATCCGCGCCGACCTTGTCGGTGAACCGCACCTGGTAGCCGACGAGCTGCCCGACCTCCTGGCCGAGCTCCTCGGCAATGCGCTCGGCAATGGTGCGCGCGGCGAGCCGGCGCGGCTGGGTGTGGCCGATGTTCTTGCGGCCGAGCTCGAGGCAGATCTTGGGCAGCTGGGTGGTCTTGCCCGACCCGGTCGATCCGGCGACGATCACGACCTGGTTGTCGCGAATCGCGCGGGCGATGTCCTCCCGGCGCTGGCTGACCGGCAGTTCGGGCGGGAAGGTGATATTGAGCGTTTCCATGAAGTCTCAATATTACTTCGCCCCCACCCGCGACGTGAAAGTGCCCGTGCTGGCCAGCGCGGGCGCTTTCGCGGTCAGTGAACATTGGGGGTTGGGAGAGAGTGTCGAGGACCCCGGCTTATAGGCTGGGGCGATGACGAAATCTGTTCCCACCATCACCCTCAACGACGGCCACACGATTCCTCAGCTCGGTTTCGGCGTGTTCAAGGTCGAGCCCGACGAAACCACCCGCATTGTGGCCGACGCGCTGTCGGTCGGGTACCGCCACATCGACACCGCTGCCATCTACGGTAACGAGGAGGGTGTGGGCAAGGCACTCGCCGCTTCGGCCATCGACCGTTCCGAGCTGTTCATCACAACCAAATTGTGGAACGACCGTCAGGGCGCCCAATCAGCCTTTGACGCTTTCGAGGAGAGCCTCGAGAAGCTCGGCCTCGACTACGTCGACCTGTACCTCATTCACTGGCCGGCTCCGGCCAACGACAAGTTTGTCGAGAGCTGGAAGGCCCTCGAAAAGATTCAGGAGTCGGGCCGTTCCCGTTCCATCGGCGTGTCCAACTTTCTGGTGCCGCACCTCGACCGGCTGCTGCACGAGACCAGCATCGTGCCCGCCGTCAACCAGATCGAGCTGCACCCGGCACATCAGCAGCCGGAGGTCATCGCTTTCGCTCGCGAAAACGGCATCAACATTGAGGCCTGGGGCCCGCTCGGCCAGGGCAAGTATCCCCTGTTCGACGAGCAGGTGATAGCGGATGCTGCCGACGCGCACGGCAAGTCGCCAGCGCAGGTCGTCATTCGCTGGCACCTGCAGATCGGCAACATTCTGTTCCCCAAGTCGAACCGCCTCACGCGCATGACGGAGAACTTCGACGTGTTCGACTTCGAACTGACCCACACCGAGGTGACCATGATCTCCGCGCTCGAGCGCGCCGGCCGAGTCTCGGCTCACCCCAACGAGGTGAACTAGCCAGGTCGCGGGAGCGCGGCGGGTTGGCCCGCGACTCGGCTCACCTTAACGAGGTGAACTAGCCCGCAGCATCCGCTTATGAGTGGCCCCGGCGACCGACGGTCCGTGGGGCCACGGCTGTGCAACGGCGTACATTGGGGTGTGCTGCGTTTTCCCCGCGCCGGTGCGCGAGCGCGTGCCGTTTGGCAGAAAAGATCCCATGAATCCTATTGAATGGCTATTCGACGCGCAGCTGCAGCTTGGCACCCAGACCATTCTCTGGCGCGAGGTCATCGGCAACGCCTTCGGAATTGCGAGCGCCGTCGGGGGCATGCGCCGCAAGATCTGGGCCTGGCCGGTCGGGATCGTCGGCAACGTGCTGTTGTTCACAGTGTTCCTCGGCGCCGTGTTCGGGACGCCGAACCCGGTCAACCTGCTTGGGCAGGCCGGCCGTCAGATCATGTTCATCGTCGTGTCGATCTTCGGCTGGGTGCAGTGGCAGCGCAGCCGCAATTCCGCCGTGCACGTTGCCGTCGCGCCGCACTGGGCTGGCAACCGCACCCGCATTCTGCTCGCCGCTGGGCTGATCGCCGGCACCCTCGTGCTCACCCCGATTTTTCGTGCGCTCGGCTCGTTCGAACCGGTCTGGGCAGATGCCTGGATCTTCACGGGTTCGCTGCTCGCGACCTATGGTATGGCCAAGGGGTGGACCGAGTTCTGGCTGATCTGGGTGGCCGTCGACGTAGTCGGGGTGCCGCTGCTGATCAGCGCCGGCTACTATGCATCCGCCGTGCTGTATCTGTTCTACGGGGCGTTCACCATCATCGGGTTCATCGTCTGGGTGCGGGTACAACGCCGCCGGAGTGCACTACTCGGCGTCGTTTAGGCCCGGCTCGCTCGAATTGGCCAAGCGGGAGCAGAATGGAACATGCCCAATCACCTCGCCGACGCCATCAGCCCCTACCTCCGCAGTCACGCTGACAACCCGGTGGAGTGGTTCGGCTGGGGCGAGCAGGCCTTCGCCGAAGCGCTCGAGCGGGACGTGCCGGTGCTTGTCTCGATCGGCTATTCCACCTGCCATTGGTGTCATGTCATGGCCAGGGAGAGCTTCAGCGACCCGGCCATCGCGGAGTACCTCAACGCCCACTTCGTGAGCATCAAGGTCGACCGTGAGGAGCACCCCGACGTCGACGCGAGCTACCTGGCCGCGGCAAGCGCGTTTATCGACGGGCTCGGCTGGCCGCTCAACGTGTTCGTCACGCCCGACGGGCGGGCCTTTCATGCCGGAACCTACTTTCCGCCGGTCGGGCAGCCGGGGCATCCGTCATTTCGCGACGTACTGACCGCGGTGACGGATGCGTGGCTCACGCGCCGCGCGGACCTGACTGCGGGCGCGGCTCGGGTCGCAGAGATGCTCGCCGAGTCGGCGCGTGACCTGGCCGCGGGAGTCGGCTCCGCGTCCGGCGGCGGGCCCGGTGCTGGACCCGATGCCGACCGGCTCGACCAGGCGGTGGCCGAACTGGTCGCCTACGAGGACGCTTCGTTCGGCGGCTTCGGCGGCGCGCCGAAGTTTCCGGTGGCGCCGGCACTCTCCTTTCTGCTCGGGCACGGTGGGATCGACGACCCAGGCCCCGAGCTCGCCGTGCGCACGCTCAAACTCATGGGAGCGTCACCCCTGCGGGACCCGATCGAGGGCGGCTTCTTTCGGTACGCCGTCAATCGCGATTGGAGCGATCCGCACTACGAACGCATGCTCTACGACAACGCTCAACTGCTCGGCCTCTACACCCGCGCCTGGATGCTCACCGAAGCGCCGTGGGCACGCCACGTCGCCGAGGGAATCGCACGCTTTCTCTGCGACGTGATGCAGCTGCCGAGCGGCGGTTTCGCGAGTGCCCAGGATTCGGAGAGCACAGTCGACGGCCAGCGCGTCGAGGGCGGCTACTACGCCCTCGAAGCGAGCGACCGCCTCCGGCAGACCCCGCCAGCCCGCGACGAGAAGGTGCTCACCGGCTGGAACGGCCTCGCCATCCAAGCACTGGCCCGAGCCGGCTTCGCCTTCGACCAGCCCGACCTGATCGCCGCCGCCCGCCGCGCGGCCGACTATCTGCGCGTGCGCCACGAGCGCGCTGATGGCACGCTGGTACGGGCCTCCGTCAGCGGATCTGCCTCCGGCGAACGTTCCTCGGATGCGAAGGCCACGTTGGAGGACTACGGCATGTACTCACGGGGACTCCTTGAACTTGCTCTCGTCACCGGTGACGTCACATACGCCACCCGGGCTCGTCACCTGCTCGACAGAACGCTATCGGACACCACCGACGCTGCTGATTGGGCCGGTGCAGTGACCGACCCCGGTGTCAGCACGACGGCATCGAGCCCCGCTTTTCGCCCGCCGCACGGCTCGGATACCGTACTCACCGCGCAGGGCCTGGTCAGCGCCATTGACCCGTCGGAGGGCGCCTACCCCTCCGGACTATCCGCCACGGTCGACGCGGCCGTACTACTCCACCAGCTCACCGGCGACGACCGCTACCGCCGAGCCGCGACGGCTGGACTCAGCCTGGTCGCCACCCTCGCTCCGCAGCGTCCGCTCGCCTTCGGCGCCGCGCTGCGCCTCTTCGACGAGCTCAACGCCCCGATCCAGCAGCTCGTCATCGTCTCGCCAGACGAGCCAGACGAGCCAGACGGAGTCCGCGCCGACCCCACCAACCCCACCAACCCTGACGCCACCGCCCACGGCGCCACCGGCCTCAACCCCACCCTGCTCGACCTCGCCCGGCGCCATCCGGCTGGCGTAGTCGTCGCCGTGACCGAATCGCAGGCCTGCGCCTTCGACGACGCGGGATTCGATCTCTTTGCCGCGCGAACAGCGCAGACCGGCCAGCCCACCGCGTACCTCTGCCGCGACTTCGTCTGCCAACTGCCGGTCACCGACCCGGCTCAACTGCCGCCGATCGACGCCACCGCCGCGCTTCTGGCCAAAATTGCCGCTGAACAGCAACAATTGGGCGGGCCACACAAGCACTAACATCGGGATACCGCCTACGCCCCACGTTCAGGACCAGCCGAAAGGATCCCTCATGGTTCCCGAAATCAACATCTGGGCTGTGCTCCTGGCCACCGCATCGAGCATGGTCGTCGGCTTGATCTGGTACACCCGCGCGGTCTTCGGCCGGTACTGGATGAAAGCCGTCGGACACACCCAGGAAAGCATGAAGGGCAGCGGCACCGGCGCTATTATCATCACGGTCATCGTCAGCTTCGTCACCGCCTCCGTGCTGGCCGGCGCCGCGGCGATCGCCCAGAACTTCTACGGCGGCAACTTTCTGTTCAACACCCTGCTCACCGGGCTCATCCTCTGGGTCGGATTCACCGCAGCCCGCATGGTCACCCACGACGCCTTCGACCGCCGCCCGGCCGGCCTCACCGTGCTCAACCTGGCCCACGAACTCGTGACCATTCTGCTCATGGCCTTGATTATCGGCCTGTTCGGCATCTCCGCCCTCTAACGTGCACCAACTGTGCGAAACGGATGCCGCAGCATCCGTTTTTGAGGCCCGCCCGCCGTTGCGCGGGTGCAGCAAACTACCGGCATCAGGGACGTACACTGAGGAGAACGCCCCTGCGTGTCACCGGCCGCTGGTCGCTCATCGAGAATCTCGGCGGCACCATGTTTCCTGCGAATCAGCTGTTCGAGACACAGGCAGAGCAGCGTTCATGCCGGCTTTTTCGGCCGCACTCCCCGGGACAGGCTCGAATTGCCCCGTGTTTGAGTGCTCCACTTTTTCAAGGAGGACCATGGCGACACTCGATATTCCAGACGCACAACCGGATGCGCGCACGGAATCCCCAAAAGTCGGTTACCCCGATTCCTCCGGCGGTGACATTTTTGATACCGACGCTTTTCGCCCCGACTCCGTCGGCTACGACTCGAACGAACCCGAACCGCCAACGAACACCGGCTTGATCCCGACTCTTTCCCTGAGCAACGAGCCCGAATTGGTGTTGATCACACCGGATGCCCGCACCCGCCGCTTCAACCGGGATGACGTAGTCGTGCGCAAGGGCGAGATCGCGTTGATCAATGGCCACTACACGCCACACGAGTCCATGGTCAAAGACCTCGTCGCCGTCTACGACGCCCTCACCCGCGGTGGAATCGACTTTCTGCTCGTGCGCGGCGACCACAACCGTCCGGTCATCGCTGTTGACCGCAAGCGTCGCAAGGAAATCACCCAGGTGCTTAGCGAGGCGTTCGCCAATGAGCCCTTCTACGCCAAGCCGCAGGGCGGCAACGTGAACCAGCAATTTCTCCTCGCCGACGGCGCTCTTACGGTGTTACGCAAGTCGTCGGTTTTTCGGGTCTACCGCCCGCGGATCGAACCGATTGGACGCCTGCGCTACGGGGCTCAGACCGCGTTTCAGCTCGAATTGTGGCGTTTCGGTGAAGACGAAATCATCGCGCCGGTCGAGAACGCACTCATGCGCACCCGGCTGCCGCGCTCCGAGGCCCGCGAAACGACGATCGACCTGTACGGGCGCACCTGGCTGACCCTGCAAAACATGTTCGACGACCTGGCGAGTGACGTCACATTTGACATCGATCTCGTATTCAGCTGGGTCGACGGCTCGAGCGACGAGTTTCAGCGGGAACGTGCCAAGCGCATGCAGGCCTATGTCGTTGGCGAGGGCGACGATTCGGATGCCCGTTTTCGCCAGATCGACGAGCTCAAGTACGCCCTCCGCAGTGTTTACATGTTCGCCCCGTGGATTCGTCGCATTTTCATCGCGACCGATTCTCCGGCACCGGAGTGGCTCGCTGAGCATCCGCGCGTGACGATCATGCGCAGCGAAGATTTCTTCGTCGACACGAGCGTGCTGCCCATCCACAATTCGCACGCCGTGGAAAGCCAGCTGCAGCACATTCCGGGGCTTGCGGAGCACTTTCTGTATTCGAACGATGACATGTTCTTCGGCCGTCCGGTCGGGCCCGAGCTGTTCTTCTCGCCGGGCGGCGTGACCAAGTTTGTGGAAGCAGCCACTCGAATCGGTCTAGGCGAGAACGACCCGACGCGCAGCGGGTTTGAGAACGCCGCACGGGTAAACCGTGCCCTGCTTCGTGGCCGCTTCGGCAAAGTCACTACCCGCCACCTTGAGCACACGCCGGCGCCTATGCGCAAAAGCGTGCTGCTTGAGTTGGAGCGGGAGTTTCCCGAGGACTTCAGCCGCACGGCAGCCAGCCGGTTCCGCTCGGCGACCGACATCTCGGTCACCAATTCGCTGTATCACTACTACGCATTGATGACCGGCCGTGCGGTTGCGCAGACCCAGGTGCGCTCGCTCTACGTCGAGACGACCCTGCGCATCGCCCTGCGGCAGATGAACCATTTGCGCAAGCACCGCGATCAGGACATGTTCTGTCTCAATGATGGGAGCCACCCGGAAATCACGCCCGATGTGCGCCGGGACGCGGTAACTGCGTTTCTGAACCTGTACTTTCCGATCGTGGCACCGTGGGAGCGGACCAGCCTAGCCGCTAGCGCAGAACCGGAATCGGCCGTGTCATTGGCGGCTCACGCAGTGCAGGCAGAGTTTCCGACGGCGTAATCTCGACGCCGGAAGCGTGCAGACGACGCGCGCTTTCGGCGGCATCCACGTAGTCGAGCGTTGGGTAGTGGCCGAGCGGAACAACTGAGTGCAAAACCGTGCCGGGGTAGACGTGCACCAGGTTGAACGCTCGGGCGCCATCGCGCCCGAGGGTTCCGCCGATGGGAACGTTGAGGTCTTGCGTGTAGCAGGTTGCCGACGCTACCGACACGGGGATGCCGGCGAACATGGCCATCGATGAATAGTGCAGGTGGCCGGCAATGATGCTGCGCACATCGGTGCCGCGCAGCACGTCGGCCAGACGGTCCTGGTCGCGCAGCTCGACGGCGGTGGCCAGGTCGAGCACGCTCGGAATGGGCGGGTGATGCATCGCCAGAATCGTGCCGTCGGGGGCCGGTACGCGCAGCTCTTCAGCGAGCCACTGCAGCTGTTGGTCGGTCACTGTTCCGTAGTGGTGACCGGGCACCGAGGTGTCGAGGGTGATCAGGCGCAGGCCGTTGAGGTCGTAGGACCGGTCGATCGGCGCGTCGCTGGCCACCTCACCGAACAGTTCGATGCGAAAAGCCGAGCGATTGTCGTGGTTGCCCATGACCCAGACGATTCGGGCGCCGAGACGCTCAGCGACCGGCTCCACGATCTGACGCAGCAGCTGGTAGGCGCCGGGCTCACCCTTGTCGGCGAGATCACCGGTGACGACGATGGCCTCTGGCTGGGCTCCGGAGGCCTCGACCTCGGCGAACAGCTCGGCCAGGTGGGCTTCAACGTTGACGCTGCCATAGAGTTTCGAGCCCCCCGCCAGCAGGTGGGTGTCGCTCAGGTGTAACAGGAAATGATCCGGCCGGGGGTATTCAGCCGTTCGAAAGCTCACGGAGCGTCCATTCGTTTGTCGCGGACGCGCTTTGCCGGCGCGCTTTCACGATGTTTGGACCTATTCGATCAGATGTACTTGAACAACCGGTGTACGCCACACCTTAATCCTGCATCGGTCGGGGTAAATGGGCAAGTGCCGTCATTGAATCGTGCTCAGGATCCGTACCCGAGGCTGGCCGCATGGCTCGATACGTACGCATTGAGGAATTTGGTGGCCCAGCGTTCTGACCATCGTGCACGACGAGCAGCCGCGCCGGTTGTGGCTGCCGCCCTCGACTGCAACGGCGCTGCGACCATCGATGCGGCACTCGAGCTGGGCGTTCCCGGCGGTCGGATCAACACGATCGCCGCGCGTGGCCACCGGGCTGGCGCCGGCATCACCGAGGTGGGCGGTCAGGCCGCGGATATTGATGACCTCCGTGCCCTCTCCGCGCTGATCGGGAGCGGGGAGATCGTGCTGCCGATCGACCGGGTGTTTCCGCTCGAGCAGGTGCAGGGCGCCTACCGTCACCTGATGGCCGGGCACCTGCGCGGCAAGGTCGTGCTCGCGACCCGGTAGGCGAGTCCCGGGTGCTCGGGGCCGCGGTCCGGCCGTTCCTGGCCGGGAAAGGGGCTCGCCGGCGCGGCGCGCTGGCTGGTCTGCGATTTGTTCCGGAGACGTGGCCGTTCCAGGCCGACCCGCTCGGGCTCCCAGCCGGTTGTGGCATGCTTGACCGTGCGCACCAGATTCAAACCGAACGCTCCGCTACAGGGGGCGTATGGCTACCTCGCCGGAGCCGCGCTGATCGCGCTCGTATTCGTCGGTCTCTACCTATTTTTCGTGCGGGGCCATGCCGGCCAGGAGGCCGACCAGCTCGCCTATAACGGCGCCGAATTCGGCCGCCGCAGCATCACCCCGTTCACCGGTCGGGTGCTCGACTCTGTGCCCGATGTGGCCGTGGTGTTCGGCGTCGTGCTGACCGCGATCATCGCGCTCGTGCGCCGCAACTGGCGCACCCTGCTCGTCGCCCTGGTGGCGGCCGGGGCAGCGACGGCGACCGCGCAGCTGCTCAAGTACGGCATCCTGGCCCGCCCCGATCTGGCCGTCGAGGGCTACGCCGGAAACTCTTTCCCGTCGGGGCATACGACGGTGGCGGCGGCATCCGCTCTCGTGGTGTTTCTGGTGGCGAGCCCGCGCACCCGGCCAATAGTCGCCGGCTGGGGCACCGCCTTCGCCGTGCTGGCCGGGGTCGCAACGCTCGCCAACCAGTGGCATCGGCCCAGTGACGTGATTGCCGGGCTGCTCTGGGTTGCCTTCTGGGGCTGCCTGGCCGGTGCCGTGCTGGCCTGGCCGCGGGTCGGGGCGCTGCCCCGCGCCGCCGGCGACGGCTCCAGCTCACGGTGGCCCGCCTTCATCGGCCTGCGCCGATCCACCATTCGCGTTATTCGCTGGCTGTCGGTCGGCTTCGGTGCTGTCTCCGTGCTGGCCTTTGTCGCTACCCTCGTGGTGAACAGCAGCCTGTTCGACAGCGTCGGAACGCTGGGCACCGTCGTCGCCTATTTCGGTGGCGTCGCGGCCATCGTTACCGCAGGCCTGCTGCTTGCGCTCAGCGGAACGCGGCTGTTCGCCCGCCTTCCGTAGATTTCGCTCGCTGCCCGTTCACAACCAGCTTGACGCAGAGGGTGTTCCGACAATCTCCGCAGTTATGCACGGCAGCTGGGAATTCTGTGGCCTGGCGCCCCCGAAAAGCTGTGGCGGGCCGATTTTTCGGCGCACTAGGGCTGTACGGAACAGAAGTCGCGTGCAACACTGATTTATGGCCGTCACGCTGAGAGCGCTCCAGACCGTAGTACCCCCGACGATTCTGATCCAAGAGCAGGTGCGCGATATCTTCGCCGCCCAGCCCGGACTTAGCCGACTAGCTCAACGGCTGGTCAGCACCAGTTTCAACGTGTCGGGTATCGAGACGCGACATACCGTGATCGCCGAGCTGACCCTCGACAACGATTCGACCGAACCGCAGTTCTTCGACGCGCACAAACAGCTGCTGCTCATGCCGAGCACCCGGGTGCGCAACGAGCTCTACATCGAAGAGGCCACCAAACTGTTCGTCGAGGCCGGCCGCCGGGCGCTCGCCGCCTGCCCCGACATTCGTCCCGAAGACATAACGCACGTTGTCACCGTTTCCTGCACCGGATTCTACGCGCCCGGCCCCGACTATATGCTCGTGCGGGAGCTTGGCCTGAACGCCAGCACGCAGCGCTATCACCTGGGATTCATGGGCTGCTACGCAGCGATGCCGGCCCTCCGCATCGCGAAGCAGTTCGTTGAGGCCGACCCGAACGCGGTCGTGCTGGTGGTCAGCGCCGAACTCTGCTCGCTGCACCTGCGTACCTCGAGCGATCCAGATACCATCGTTGCCTCCTCGCTATTCTCCGACGGCGCGGCCGCCGGCATCGTCAGCGCGCGGGCCCCGCTCGCGGGCGAGAAGGCCTTGGGCCTCGACCTGTTCGAAACGGTGATCACGCCGGTCGGCGAGGGCGACATGGCCTGGAAAATCGGCGACGAGGGCTTCGAGATGATTCTGAGCACCTACGTTCCGCACATCATCGACGAGCACATCGAGGGCGCGCTCGCCCCACTGTTCGCCCGCGATGTGTCGATCACCGGGCAGCTCGCAGCCACTGCTTCCCTCGAAGCGGATGCCGTCGGCTCGACTCTGGGCGCGGCAGTGCTCACCCTCGCGCCCCCCGCCTCGCTCAGTTCGGTGATCGAGCATTGGGCGATCCACCCCGGCGGCCGCAGCATTCTCGACAAGACCGAGGCGAAGCTCGAGCTGCGCCCCGACCAGCTGCTGCCTTCGCGCCAGACGCTGCGCACCAACGGCAATATGAGCAGCGCGACCATTTTGTTCGTGATGAAGGCTATTCTGGATGGTCCGGCCACGGCCGACGGCGAGCGGGTCTGCGCCATGGCGTTCGGCCCCGGACTCACCGTGGAGTCCGGCCTGATGACCGTGATCGAGGGCTGAATGGTCCTTCCCTCCCTGCGCGTGCGCGCCCACGACGCGGTGGAGATCATGGATTCCCCGCTCTGTGACCCGACCATGCTCACCCGCACCTATCAGGATTTTCGGGTGGTCAATGCGGTCGTCTCGGGCTGGTGGGGGATCTATCGCCGCAGCATCCGCCCCGCCCTGTCAACCACGACCGAACTGACGCTGCTCGATGTCGGATCGGGCGGCGGCGATGTGTCGCGGGCGCTGGCCGGCTGGGCGGTGCGTGACGGCCTGCGGCTGAGGGTGACCGGCATCGACCCGGATGCCCGCGCGCACGTGTTCGCGACGTCGCAGCCGAAGATTGCCGGGCTGACTTTTCGGCGGGCGCTGAGCTCGGATCTTGTCGCGGAGGGCGAGCACTATGACTTCGTGGTCTCCAACCATGTGCTGCACCACCTGAGCGTCGACGAGCTCAAGGGGCTGCTCGTGGACTCCGAATCGCTCGCACGGCGTCGGGTGCTGCACGCCGATCTCGAACGCTCGAACTTCGCCTACCTCGGGTTCGCGGCGGCTACCTGGCCGTTCTTTCGACACTCCTATATTCGGCCGGACGGGCTCACCTCGATTCAACGCAGCTACACCGCCGTCGAGCTGCGGGCCGCGGTTCCGGTCGGATGGACCGTTTCGCGCGGCAGGCCATCGCGGCTCGTGCTGGGCTGGGATGCGGCCTGATGCGTGACGTTGTCATCGTGGGTGGCGGGCCGGTCGGTACGATGCTCGCCTGCGTATTCGCAGTCGGCGGGCTCGATGTTGAGGTGGTCGAGCAGCGCGAGCTGCCGTCGCTGCGCTCGCGGGCGATCGGCATCCACCCGCCGTCGCTGCGCGCCCTCGCCTCTATCGGTGTCGCCGACGCCCTGCTCGACCGGGCGGTACGCATTCACCATGGGGAGGTACGCTGCGACGGCCGCAGGCTCGGGCAGCTGTCGTTCGAGCGGGCAGCGCCGGAATATCCATTCGTGGTCGCGGTGCCGCAATACGAGACGGAGGCCCTGTTGCGCGCCCGGTTCGACCAGCTCAGGCCGGGGCAGTATCGCAGCGGTGTGACGGTCACCGGAGTGCACGATCGCGGCGATGCCGTCGTGCTCTCGACCGACGCCGGCCCAATCGAGGCGCGCTATGTGATTGGCGCGGACGGCGCCCGCAGCCAGGTGCGGGCGGCTGCCGGCATCACCTGGCGGCAGCTCGGCCGCAGCGAAACCTATCTCATGGGCGACTTCGCCGACCCTGATCCGGGCGACACCGGTGCGGTGCTCTATTTCGAGCGCGGCGGCGTGGTGGAGTCCTTCCCACTGCCCGGCGGCCGGCGCCGTTGGGTGGCGATGACCGATTTTCTCGCCACGGAAGCCGACAGCGCCGACCTGGCCGCGCTCGTCCGTCATCGAACCGACGTCAGGGTGGCCGAACCGCTCGGGGCAGCGAGCGCCTTCGGAGTGCAGCAGCGGCTTGCAGGGCGCATGCAGGCGGGCCGCATCGTGCTGGTCGGCGATGCAGCGCATCAGATTAGTCCGATCGGCGGGCAGGGCATGAACCTGGGCTGGCTCGACGCCGTTGCGCTCGCGCCGGCCCTGCAGCGGGCGCTGCTCGAGCCGGCGGTGGCGGCATCCGTTCTGGGTGGTTATGACCGGTCCCGCCGGAGTGCCGCTCACCGCGCGGCCGTGCAGGCCGGATTCAACATGAATATGGGTCGGCCGGCCCGTGGCCTGCGGCTCGGTGCGCGCAACGCCCTCGTGCGTTCGCTCACCCTGCCGCCGGCCAACGAACTCGTCGCCCGCGCGTTCACGATGCGCTGGCTGTGACCTGACGGGTAGGTCGCCGGTCTAATGCACGACATGCCGGCTCCGCTCAGCGGGGCGCAGATTCACCGGCCTGACGTTCGGGCGTGGGCCGCAGATCGAGTTGAATAGACGGGTGACTTCTGCAACTCTCGTTCCCCGCCTCCGCACCGACCTCGCTGCCGCCCACTTCTCGGTTCCCGGCCTGACCGGATTATGGGGCATTGAAGCGGATGCTGCCCTCCGCCGCAACCAGCGGGTTCCGGCCCAGCGGGCGCTCGCCACGCTCGCCGCGAAGCTCGGCCGGAACGAGCCCGCCGCGACCCTCGCCCGGCTGTTCCTGCTCGGCGACGCGGTGCCGCGAGCCGACCTCGACGCCGCGCTTCCGACGCTCGGGGCGGTCGGCGCCGCGGAGCTCGGTCTCGTGGCGGCGGACGGTTCGGCCGACGTATGCCCGCTCGTCGACCTGCGCCCGTACAGCTTCATCGACGCGCACGGCGCCGGCAGCTGGTGGATCGTGAGCGATCTGGGGGAGCTGGCGCTCGGGCATCCGCTGGGCGAAACGCACGTTCTCGGCATCGGCGGAGCCTCGCGCACCCTCAGCGGACTCATGATGCCGACGGCGGTGGAGCGGGCGCTCGACATCGGAACCGGCTGCGGAATCCAGGCCATGCACGCCTCGCGGCACGCCGAGCAGGTCGTCGCGACCGACATTTCGGTGCGGGCGCTCGAGCTTGCGGCGCTGAACGTCGAGCTCAACGAGATCGACAATATCGAGTTTCGCTTTGGCAGCCTGTTCGAGCCGGTGGTGGGGGAGCGGTTCGATCACATTATCTCGAACCCGCCGTTCGTGATCACGCCGCGCGCCGAGGGTGTGCCGAGCTACGAGTATCGGGACGGCGGAATGGTCGGCGACGCCCTGGTCGAGGCCGTCGTGCGCGGGGCCGCCGACCATCTCACCCCCGGCGGCGTCGTGCAGCTGCTCGGCAACTGGGAATACCACGATGAAACGGATGCCTTCGAACGACTCGAGCGCTGGCTCACGCCGGGTGCCCTCGACGCGTGGATCATTGAGCGCGAGGTGCAGACGCCGGGCGAGTACGCCGAGACTTGGATCCGCGACGGCGGCACCCGACCCGGCCCCGACTTCGACCGGCTGTACAACGCCTGGCTGAACGACTTCGAAGCGCGCGGCGTGCGCCGCGTCGGGTTTGGATACCTGCTGTTGCGCCTGCCCGCCGGCGATGCACCCGCCGCTGGCGGTGAGGCGCCCATCTCCGCCCCGACGCTGCGTCGCCTCGAGCGCCTGCCCGATGCCCTGGGCCACAACCCGGCCGGGCTCGGCGCGCACCTCGCCGAGTGTCTCGCCGCGCACGACTGGCAGGCTCAAACGGATGATGCGCGCCTGTTGCGCACGAACCTCACAGTGGCCTCCGACGTCACCGAAGAGCGCCACTACTGGCCCGGCCAGTCGGATCCGACGCTCATGACCCTGCACCAGGGCAGCGGATTCGGCCGCTCGGTTCCGCTCGACACGGCCCTGGCCGGATTGGTCGGTGCCTGCGACGGCGACCTCGCGGTCGGTGCCATCATCGGCGCGCTCGCCCAGCTGCTCGACGCCGACGAGCCAGCGCTTGCCGCCGAACTGCTGCCCAAGGTGCGCGCCCTGCTCGTCGACGGCTTCCTGAAGTAGCTAGTTCTTGGGGGTCGCGCGGCGCAGAGCCAGGAAGCCGCCGAATCCGGCGACTGCTGCGGGCAGAAGCAGCCAGGCGAAGATGCCGCCGATTCCCTGGGCGCCGAACCAGATAGCAACTGCCGGCCAGCTGCTCGTGAAGGTGATGATCGTGACCGCGCCGATGATGGCCAAGGCCAGCGAGCTCCAGAACACGAGCATGCCGGGCATGCGCCAGCGCATATAGATGGTCGCGATCGACGCCCCGATGAAGAACACGAGCAGCTGCATCACGAAGAACGAGAAAAGGTCAACCCAGAACCCGTCGATGCCGAGCCAGAGCGCGTTGAACATATAGGTGTCGATGAACCACTCCTCGGTCAGCTGTTCGAGCTGGGTCAGCAGGGCGAACGCGAGGGCGTTGGCGGCCGAGATCAGTACGAACAGCAGCGCTGTTCCGAGGTAGAAGTCCCGGCGGGTGACGCCGAAACCGAGCACGAGCGGAAATCCGAAGGAGATGGCCTGCCTGTTCCGGGGTGATGCCGAGCTTGGCGGCTTCACTCAGCAGGGGGCCGACGAAGTTGGCCCGAAACTGTTCGGTGCGGGCGACGACCAGTCGTTGCCGAGCTCCGGTTGCTACAAACATTCCTATTCCTCGCCTCTTGCAGAGAATGCCGTCTTCGACCAGACGGTTGACGCCCTTGTCAGCTCTCGCCGGATTGATGCGGTGAAAGGCCGCGAATTCGTTGGTCGACGGAACGGATATTTCTTCCTCAAGGACGCCATCAACGATGTCGTTCTCGATCTGCTCCGCGATCTGCACGAAGATCGGTTTGCCCGCTTCGATCAAGGACTGTCTGCTTTCAGTGGATGCTGCTGCCCGATTCCCAGCCCCCGCCGGTTCACTGGTTAGTTGGTCATGTGACTAACTAGTTGCCTTCAGGGGAAAATGTCAACCGGCACGGTCTGCGGTGAGAGGGCACTAACCTGACGCCATGACTCCCGCACCCGCGCTCCCGGCCGCCTTCAACCTCGGCGGGCACACCGCACTCATCACCGGGGCGGGCAGCGCCACCGGTATCGGCTTCGCCGCAGCACGGATGCTGGGTGAACTCGGTTGCCGGGTGATCCTCACCGGCACGACGGCGCGGGTGCACGACCGGGCGCGCGAACTGACGGCACACGGACTCGATGCGAGCGGAATCGTCTGTTCCCTCGACTCGGTCGACGGTGCCGAGGGACTGCGGGTGGCGCTCGCCGCGACTGGGAGCGAGCCGACGATTCTCGTGAACAACGCGGGCATGGTCGCGGTCGGCGACGCCGAGATGGGCCACGGAGATATCCTGACCAGTCCGGCCGAGTGGGAACACGGCCTCGCCATCAACCTGTCCACAGCATTTCATGCCACTCGCACGGTGATCCGGTTCATGCGCGCGGCCGGATGGGGTCGTATCGTGATGGTGTCGAGCGTGAGCGGGTCGATCATGGCCTGCCGCAATGATGTCGCCTACGCCGCAGCGAAGGCCGGGCTGGTCGGGCTGGTGCGGGCGCTCGCAGTGGACGAGGCCGAAGTGGGCATCACGGCGAACGCCGTCGCGCCCGGCTGGATCTCGACCGGCTCCCAGCTCACGAGCGAGGCTCTGGAGGGTGCGCTGGTTCCGGCCGGCCGAAGCGGCACGCCGGGGGAGGTCGCCTCCGTCATCGCGTTTCTTGCCTCGCCAGGAGCCGCCTACGTCACCGGGCAGGTGATCGTCGTCGACGGCGGTAACTCCGTGGCCGAGGAGCGACGGTAACCAGTCGCCCTCGAGAAGAAAATGTCAAGCGGCACGGTCTGCGGTAGTTTGGTCTCATGACTGGCGCCGTACTGAAGCTCTGCGGGCGCGCGCCCGGGATCCGCCGTTCTAAAGCAGACCGATCGTGAAGCGGCGCACTTTTCTGCTCGGCACGGCGTCGGGTTTTTCCGTGTTGGCTCTCGCCGCGTGCGTGTCCCCGGCGCCGGTTCCGACGGCATCCCCGGCGCCAACCACGCTCACGCCCTCACTGGTTCCTCAGCCGCTCGCCGTCTCCCGCACCAACTGGTCGACCGACCCCTTCTCGCGCGGATCCTTCAGCTACGCCGCCGTTGGGGCCACCCCGGAACACCGCGTTGCGCTCGGTCAGGCCGTCGATGCCCGGGTTTTTTTCGCCGGTGAAGCCACAGCAGTGGACGCGCCCGGCACGGTGCAGGGCGCCCGCGCGTCCGGCCTGCTTGCGGCCGGACGGGTGCAGGATGTCGCGGCTCCCGGCGAACGCATCACCATCGTCGGCGCCGGGATTGCCGGCATCACAGCGGCCCGCCAACTCGTCAATGCCGGCTACGACGTCGTCGTGGTCGAGGCGCGCGACCGTATCGGTGGGCGCATCGACACCGTCAGCAGCGACTGGCCCTTTCCGATCGAACGTGGGCCCTCTTTTGTGCACCGCACTTCTGACAATTTTCTCGACGATGAACTGACCACGCTCGGGGTCAGCCTGCTGCCGTTCGTGCGCACCCCGGAGGTGCGCACCCGGGCCGGGGCCGTCGTCGAGGTGTCGACGCTGGGCGCCGAGGCTGTCGCCGGTGCCCTCGACTGGGCAGCCGATCAGCAGCAGGATGTCTCGGTTGAACGTGCCCTGATCGATTCGGGTGAAGCGAAACTTTCGAGCACGCCCAACGCCGACGGCCTGTCGGATTCCGACTGGCTCGAGTACGAGATCGCCACGAAACTCAAGGTTGAAACCGGGGCAACGCCGAGTCAGCAGTCCGCCTGGTACACCACCGACATGGGCAGCGCCGACGACGACCAGATCGTGATCGGCGGCTATTCCACTCTGCTGAAAAGTGACGCCGACGGTCTGGAGCTATTGCTATCGAGCGTGGTCAACCGGGTCGCCCACGACGACGGTGGCGTGAGTCTGCGTCTCGGCACCGGCGAGTCGCTCTCGGCCGACCGGGTCATTCTCACAGTGCCGCTTGGCGTGTTGCAGACTGCCGCGATCGAATTTTCGCCGGCGCTGCCCTTCGCGCATCGCGGTGCCATTGCTGCCCTGGGAATGGGGGTACTCGACAAGGTCTGGCTGCGCTTCGACGAGCCGTTCTGGGACACCGAGGCCCGGCTATGGACCATCGTCGGCGAAGACGCCGATTTTCCGGTCTGGGTGAACATGATGCCGCTCACCGGGGAGCCCATTCTCATGGGGGTCGTGGCCGCCGAGAACGCCACTCGGCTGTCCGAGCTCGATGACGACGAGTTTCTCTCCGCGGCGCTCACCGCGCTCGAGCCGTTCCTGGCCGTTCCCGACGCGGCAGTTTCTGACGAATAGGCGCGCGGCTCAGAGGGACGAACCCCACGGCGGCAGCAGGTGCCGCGGCATCCGCTTCAATCGGGTGATCCAGGTGAGCAACGCTGCGATTCCGGTGATGATCGCCACGATGATCAGACAGTAGAACACGGTCTCACCGGGGCCGCTGACCTGCCGGGCGTCGAGGAAGAAGTAGGGATACCAGCCGACGATCGGCCCGCGAATGAGCGTGAACAACAGCCAGAACACCGGAAACACGATGGCCCAGCCGAGATATTTCCACGGCAGGCGAGCCTTGAACGGGTCGACCATCCAGTCGATCAGGGCGCAGGCCGGAATGACGAAGTGCAGCAGTTGGCTCGACCACGGCACCTCGATTGAGTAATTGGCGCTGGAGGACTGCCAGACGATGATTCCGTAGACCACTCCGGAGACCAGAATGTAGGTCGTTACCATGGCGCGCAGCATGTCGACCCAGACCGGGTCGGTCGGTCGCCGCAGAGCCACGATGGCTGCAGTGACGATCACGGCGACCGCTGCGATGGCGCTTTGCACGGTGAAATAGCTGAAGAAATTCGCGATGGCAAAGGTTGCGACACCGAGTGTGTAGTAGAAATAACCGCTCAGAGCGAATATTCCGGCTGCGGCCAGGCCGAGGCGCGCCAGAGCGAACGCTGTGCGCGTCGTCATTGGCGTCCCCCGGCGGGGCTTTCGCGCGCGGTCATAATGCAACGCTACGCCAGCGTTAAGGGCGTTTTGACCCTAGTCGGTGATCTGAAAGTCGCTTGCGCCGGTCGCGGCGATGTCGCTCACGTCGAGCGCCGTCACGACGGCATATCGCGGGCCGGTTTCGAGCCAGCGCAGCATGCGCGAAACGGATGCCTCCCGACCCTCGATCTCGAGTTCCACCGTTCCGTCCGGGCGGTTGCGGCAATATCCGACGAGTCCCAGATGCCGGGCCTGGGCAGTAGCGTGGTAACGAAATCCGACGCCCTGAACCTCGCCGTGGGCCAGCACTCGTTTACGTATCACGGGACTATTCTGCTCCGCACAGCTAGTCGCCCACCCGCAGGCTCAGCCACAGCATGAGTGTGTCGTCGGCGTTGTCGAGGTCGATGCCGAACAGTTCCTGCACCCGCCGCAGTCGGTAGCGCAGCGTGTTCTGGTGCACCGACAGCAAGGTGGCCGTTCTGGCCGAGTCTCGCCCGCAGTCGAGGTAGCTGCGCAGGGTTGCGGCATACTCGGTGCCGGAGCGAGCATCGAGGTTGAGCACCGCCTGCGCCTGTGCCGAAAAGAGCCGCGGGGTATCCCGAAGAACCTGCCCGAGTTCGAGCAGACTCAATCGGCTGCCGACGTTCCGCGCGCTGACGACCTGGCCGGTATCGGCTGAATGGTCCGTCAACAGGAGGACCAAATCCGCGTCCCGCCGCGACCGGCTGATCGTGTCGACACCGGTCACCCGCGACCCAACGGATGCCCGCAGCACGATCCGCATCGCTCCCGTAGCCCGGGTCACCAATCGAGCTGCCATTGCCTCGATGCCGATCAGCTGCGTGTCGTCGAGCTGACCGCCGAAAAAAAGGGCATAGACCGTGGTGCCGATGGCCACACACTCCGTGCCGCTCTGGTGCGCTTCGCAGGCCATCGCCACCAGATCAACCAGCCGGTTCAGGCGCAGCTCGTCGCCCGCGGGGCCGAACTGCGGTTGAAAGGCCAGAGCCACGAACGGGCCGGCCAAGTCGAGGTCGAGCTGAGCGGCGACGAGTCGGGCATCCGCATCGCCGTCGAGCAGCCGACGCAGGAGCACAGCGCGTTGCGCCCGAGCCAGGTCGGCCGCGCTGCGGGCGCGCAGAATATGCAGCGCCGCGATGGCTGCGGCGCGTTCAAGCTCGGTGGCAGCAGCATCGTCGAGCGAGCCGGTGACGTCGACGACCCAGATCGACCCAAGGGGCTCGGCGCCGGCCCGCACGGCGACCGCCAGTCGGGCCAGCCCCACCGGCACGGCGGGTTCGCCGGGCAGGCTCGGTGTCATCGCTCCGGGTAGCCGAACCGCGCCGGATGCCCGAAACAGTGCGGCGTAGGCCTCTGCGTTATCGGGTAGGTCGGGCACCTGACGGCCCAGAATGCCGTCGCGCCTGGTGTCATCGATCGGCTGGTCTGGCAGCGTGGAATACGCGAGGACCCGAGTCTGCAGATCTTCGATCGCGGTCGCGCCGCCGACCATCGCGGCGATCGCATTTGCCAGCGCGAACAGGTCACCGACCGGCAATCCCAGGGTAGTCATTCGTTCACCATACCCATCCGCTTTGTGCTGCACGACCATAACTATGCTCTTTCTTGGTGCTGCCCGCTAAAGATCGGAGGCTGCGACCCGACCACACTAGGCAGATGTCCCCGCACCGGCCCCTCGCCGCACTCACGGACCAGGCCCAGCAGGCGGCCCGGGTCGCCGCCGAATCGGCCGGGGTACGGGTGAGTGACGAGGCCAGCCTGGCTGGCTTTCTCGAGGTCGAGCAGCTGTTCAATACGGTCTGGCTGCTGCCGCCCGGCGAGAGCGCCATCCCCTCCGAACTCTTGCGCAGCATTAGCCACGCCGGCTGCAACGTGACGGCGGCCCGCGACCAGACCGGCCGCCTCGTGGGCGCCGCTGCGGCCATCGTTAGTCCGAAGTCCGCGTCGATGTACTCCCTTATTGCCGGGGTTCTGCCCGGAATCAGCGACCGCGGCGTCGGTTTCGCCCTAAAGCAGCACCAGCGGGCCTGGGGCCTGGCGCGCGACCTGACCGAAATGACCTGGACCTTCGACCCCCTGGTCAGCCGCAACGCGCGCTTCAACCTCACCAAACTCGGCGCCTCGGCGGGCGAGTACGCCGTCGACTTTTACGGCCCGATGCAGGGCGAGATGAACGCGAACGACGAGAGTGACCGACTGGTCGCGGTCTGGCCGCTCACGAGCGCGCAATCGACTGCCTGCAGCGAGAACCGCCAGGCCCCGATCGACGGCCCCTCCTACGGCCCGAGCGATGTGCTCGGAGTAGGACCCGACGGCGACCCCGTGCTCGTAATGGCGGCCGGCGCCCTGTGGTGCCGGGTTCCGACCGACATTGTGGCGTTGCGCGCGCAAAACCCGCAGCTCGCGGCCGAGTGGCGGCGCAGCATCCGTTCTATTTTTACCGACGTATTCGCTTCGGGGCATATAGCCCGTGGGGTCAGCCGTGACGGCTGGTACCGACTCGCACCAGGAGGAACAGCATGAAAATCGAGACCATCGAGCTACGCCGTGTACACCTGCCGCTGGTGCGGCCGTTCCGTACCTCGTTCGGCACGTCGACCGAGCGTGAAGTGACGCTGGTACGTGTCATCACAGCGGATGCCGAGGGCTGGGCCGAGTGCGCCGCCGACGCCCACCCCCTCTACAGCTCCGAATTTCTGGACGCGAGCGACCTGGTCATTCGCGACCACCTTGTGCCCCGGCTGCAGGCGCTCGGCAACCGGCTCACAGCCGAATTGGTTGCCACGGCGCTTGAACCGGTCAAGGGGCACATGATGAGCAAGGCCGTCCTCGAAACGGCCATTCTCGACGCGCAGCTCAAGACCACCGGGGTGTCCTTCGGCGGCTACCTCGGCGCCGTGCGGGACACCGTTCCGGCCGGCGTCTCTGTCGGCATCATGGACTCAATCCCCGAGCTGCTTGACGCGGTCGCCGGCTACCTCGCCGAAGGCTACCTACGCATCAAACTCAAAATCGAACCGGGTTGGGACCTCGCCCCGGTGCGCGCGGTGCGCGAACGCTTCGGGCCAGACATTCTGCTGCAGGTCGACGCGAACACCGCGTACACCCTCGCCGATGCCCGCCACCTCGCCCTGCTCGACCCCTTCGACCTGCTGCTGATGGAACAGCCGATGAAGGAGGACGACATGCTCGGCCACGCCAATCTGGCCAAGCTCATCTCCACGCCGATCTGCCTCGACGAGTCGATCGAATCGGCCAGAGACGCCGCAACGGCGATCACCCTCGGTGCCTGCAGCATTATCAACGTCAAGCCCGCCCGAGTCGGCGGCTACCTTGAAGCTCGGCGCATCCACGATGTCGCAGCGGCACACGGCGTGCCGGTCTGGTGTGGCGGCATGCTCGAAACCGGCGTCGGTCGGGCCGCGAACGTGGCCCTCGCCGCGCTGCCGAACTTCGTGCTGCCGGGGGATACCTCGGCCTCTAACCGCTACTTCGCGCAGGATCTCACCGCACCGTTCGAGCTCGAAAACGGGCACCTGCGGGTGCCCACCGGGCCCGGCATCGGCGTTGAGGTATTGCCCGAGGTGCTGGCCAGCGTCACCGCCAGCACCGACAGCATCCGTTTCTAGCCTTACCCAACAACAGGAGACCGTCATGACCCTGCACGTGAAGCTCGAAACTCGCTCGCACCGCCGGCTGACCTGGCCGGTGCTCGGCCTGGCCCTGGGCCTGGCTCTGAGCGGATGCTCCGCCACCGTCGACAGTACCGAACCCGCCGCCGTGACCGGCGACGTCGACCCGGCCGCCGCGGCCGCCCTGCCCGAATCGATCAAATCGGCCGGAATCATCAGGGCGGCCTCTGACATTCCCTACCCACCGATGGAAATGTACGACGTCGAGCAGAACATCACCGGTTTCGACCATGACCTCGCGGCCGCCCTCGGAGTGAAGCTCGGCGTGCGGTTCGAACTGCAGAAGCAGTCCTTCGCGACCGCGATTCCGTCGCTGCAGGCCGGCAAGAACGACGTGATCATGTCGGGCATGAACGACACCAAGGAACGGCAGGGCACCCTCGACTTTGTCGACTACTTCCACGCCGGATTCTCGATTCTCGTGCTCGCCGGCAACCCCGAGAACATCACCGGGGTGCTCGATCTGTGCGGCAAGGAGGTCGCAGTGCCCAAGGCCACCGTGCAGGCGGATATTCTGCGCGGCTACGACGAAGAGTGCACCGCGGCCGGCCCCGGCCCGGTGATCATCTCCGAATTGCCCGGCGAGACTGAGGTGCAAACCGCAGTGCGGTCCGGCCGGGCCGTTGCCGAGGTCGTCGACTCCGCCGTCGCCGCCTACACCGCGCAAACCGCCGGTGACGGTGAGATGTTCGAGGTCGTCACCGACGAGGCCAACCCGAACGGGTACAGCCCGGTCTACAGCGGAATCGGCATTCTCAAGGAGAACAGCGAACTCAGCGAGGCCATCCGTCTCGCCCTGGTCGCGACCATCGCCGACGGCACCTACGCCGAGATTCTGGCCAAGTACGACCTCACCAACTACGGGCTCGACGAGGCCGGCTTCAACCTCGGGTCGTGACCTGATGCCGAACCCACGCGCCGTGGCCACCCGCGAAAGAGACTCTCGCGATCCGGACCCGCTCAACCCGCGAGCCCCAGTGGCGCGCGACCCTGACGACATCGACGCGGTGCCACTGCGGCATCCGTGGCGTTGGGTCATCGCGGTGCTGCTCCTGCTCGCGTTCGCCGGAGTCGCCGTGTCGCTGTGGCAGAACGACAATGTGAACCATCCGACCATCAACGAGTTCATCTTCGACCGGCGCATTCTCGACGGCGTCGTACTCACGCTCGTGCTCACCGTCGTGTCGATGGTCGTGTCGACGGTGCTCGCCGTGCTGCTGGCCGTCATGCGGCTCTCCAACAACCCGGTGATGAACGCGCTGTCCTGGCTGTACGTCTGGGCTTTTCGCGGCACGCCGCTGTTGATTCAGATCGTATTCTGGGGTTACCTCGGGCTGCTCTATGCGCAGATCACGCTCGGAATTCCGTTCACCGACTTCAGCCTGTTCTCGGTCGATACGAACACGCTGATTCCAGCCTTTGTCGCGGGGCTCCTCGCGCTCACCCTTAACCAGGCCGCGTACTCGGCCGAAATCGTGCGTGCCGGAATGCTCTCGGTCGACGAAGGCCAGTACGAGGCCGCCTACTCGGTCGGTATGAGCCCCACCTTCACCCTGTTCAAGGTTGTGCTGCCACAGGCGATGCGGGTGATTATTCCGCCGATGGGCAACGAGACCATCTCGATGCTCAAGAACACCTCGCTGCTCTCGGTGATCGCGGTACTCGAGGTGTACACGGTCGCCACCCAGATCTCCTCGCAGAACCTGCGCCAGGTCGAACTGCTCGTGGTCGTCAGCTGCTGGTATCTGTTTCTCACCTCGGTGCTGTCAATTCCGCAGTACTACCTGGAACGCCACTACGGCCGCGGCAACGCCCGCACGCTGCCGCCGACCCCACTCGGACGGGTCTGGGCGGTCCTGCGCCCGACGCCCCGCCCGACCACACCGAGAGCGGATGCCCCATGACCGATACGCGCGTCACAACAGCCGTACCGACGGCATCCGTTTCTGCACCCTTGTTGAGCGCGCGCAAGGTTCGCAAGAGTTTCGGTGGTGTCGAGGTACTCAAGGGCATCTCGCTCGAGGTCGCGGCCGGGCAGGTGATGTGCCTGCTCGGGCCATCCGGCTCCGGCAAGAGCACGTTTCTGCGCTGCATCAACCATCTCGAGCGCATCGACGGCGGCCGCATCTCCGTCGACGGCGAACTCATCGGCTATGCGGCCAGACACGGCCGCATCTTCGAGATGAACCGGCGCGAGGTCGCCAAGCAGCGCGGCGGCATCGGCATGGTGTTCCAACGATTCAACCTGTTCCCGCACATGACCGCCCTCGAGAACATCACGGCGGCGCCGATCGGGGTGCGCGGGCTGGCCAAGCCGGCCGCCCTGGCTCGCGGCCGGGAGCTGCTCGACCGGGTCGGACTCGCCGACCTGGCGCAGTCGTACCCCGCGCAACTCTCAGGCGGGCAGCAGCAGCGCGTCGCGATCGCCCGCGCCCTGGCCATGGATCCGAAGCTGTTGCTGTTCGATGAGCCGACGAGCGCGCTCGACCCGGAGCTGGTCGGTGATGTGCTCGATGTGATGCGGGCGCTCGCCGCCGATGGCATGACGATGGTCGTGGTCACCCACGAGATCGGCTTCGCCCGCGGTGCCGCCGACGAGGTCGTGTTCATGGACGGCGGGGTCGTCATGGAGAGCGGGCCGCCAGCGAGCGTGCTCGACCATCCGCAGAATCCGCGCACCAAGGCATTCCTCGACAGCGTCATGTAGCTCGGTGGACGCGCACGCTTGACCGGGGCCTACTCTGTAAGCAACGAAACCCTGGAGGAACAATGACCGTGTTGACCGCCGATTTGTACGACGAACGTGGCGACGAGCTGCAATCCGTACCCCTGCAGTTTCAGACGATCGGCGGGCGGGCCCGGTTCAGCGGCCCGATTCGCACGGTCACCTGCTTCGAGGACAATGCGCTGCTCAAGTCGATCCTGTCCACGCCGGGCGACGGCGCCGTGCTCGTCATCGACGGGGGTGGTTCGCTGGGCTCAGCGCTCATGGGCGACATGATCGCCGACCTCGCCGTGGCGAACGGCTGGTCTGGCGCGATCATTAACGGCGCCGTGCGCGACCGGGTCGCCATCGGAGCCCTCGACCTCGGAGTCAAGGCCCTCGGCAGCAACCCGCGCAAGAGTTCCAAGACCGGTTCGGGGGTAGCGGATGCCGTCGTCGAGATCGCCGGCGTCGTCTTCACCCCCGGGCGCACGGTGTACTGCGACGAGGACGGCATTCTGGTCGAGCGCTGACCCCTTAAACGCGTGAAGCGCTGAGCGAATTCGCTCAGCGCTTCACGGAAAAAAGGGAATTACTGCAGAACGTCGTCGATGCTCACGACGACGAAGTTGGCGTCGAGGTCGACGTCCCGGTCGTCGCCGTTGTCGAGGGTGACCTCAACCTCGTAGAGGTGGTCCCAGTCGTCATCGCGGTCGAAGTCGGTGACGCGACCGCTGCCGATCGCGGCGAGGGCTGCGGCCTCCGCGCTGGCACGGTCGCTGGCGGCCTGGTCGGCGGAGCCGGTGTCGGCCGTGGCACTCGGAGTGGCGATTGCGGAAGCGCTCGGGGCGGCGCTCGACGAGGATGAGTTGCTGTCGTCGGTGTCGTAATCGCCGACCCAAACCACGTCGAAGGCGTCGTTGAGCTCAACGTCGACGGTCGTGCCGTCGTCCAGAAGCACCTCGAGGTCGTAGGCGCTTCCGCCGTCGTCGTTGCGGTCGGCGTTCGTCACGGTGCCGGGGCCGACCTCGGCCAGGGCGGCGTTGCTGGCGCGGTCGAGGGTCTCACCGGTAAGGGGGCCGTCGTTGTCGTTGTCGCTCACGGCGAGGGCAATGCCAGCGCCGCCGAGGAGCAGAACCACGCCAGCGGCGGTGGCGATGAGAATATTCTTCTTGTTCATGGTGCAGTGCCTTACGTCGGTGCCCCCAGAAGCCGGAGACCGAACGGCCGTGCCCAAGTTGCTAGGTTCAGCATAAGCGAAGTAATATACACCCCCTAATGTGAGAGAGCAAGCCATAGCCTATTCACTGGTCGCCAGTCAGGAGGCCCAATTCCCTGGCTGCAGCTGCCCGCCCGGCGGCAATAGAAACCGCTCGGCGGCCCGGCGAGGGGCCGCCGAGCGGCGCAAAACGGTGAGCGGTTACGCGGCGGGCGTGCTCGGGGTGTCGGTCGGGGCGACGGGTGCGGTGCCGTCGGTCGGCGGGGTGACGCTGGTGCCGACATCCGCTCCCCGGGGGCCGCCGTGACCGCCGCCCATGCCGGGACCACCGATGCCGGGATCACCCATACCGCCGTCGATACCATGGCCCGCCGAGGCCGTGGTGATCGACGTCGCATCGAGGCTCGTGTCATCGTCATTGACCGTTCCGGTGGCGCGAATGTCGGTGCCATCGTCGAGGTCGGCTGCAAGCCCGTCGCCGTACTCGGTGTCGTCGGTGACGTTGATCGTGCGCACGAACCCGTCGTTGTCGGTGATCGTGATGGTGTCGCCCGACACGGTCAGCACGGTGCCCGAGATGCTCGGACCGGAAGCGTCGAGGGCGGCCCTTCCGGTGGACGACCCCGGGCCGCCGTCAGAGTCGGAGCCACCGTGGCCGGGGCCATCGGAAATGCTGGAATTGTTCGACGCAAGTTCGGCGTTCGAACCGGAATTCGCGGCAATGCCGAAGCCTATTCCGGCGCCACCGAGGATGATGACCGCGGCGGCGATTCCGCCGATAGCGACCGGCTTGCGGTACCAGGCGCGGGGCTTCGGCGCGGCGGGATCGAAGGGCACGCTCGGGGTGGCGTAGCCGGTTGAGGCTGCCGCGAACGGAACCGTCGCGTTCGCGTCGACCGGCGTTCCAATTAGGGGAACAGTCGCGTTGGAGTCAAAGGGCAGGGTCTGCTGCGCGTCGTACGGCAGGTCCGACTGCGCGTCGAAGGCCTCGGTCGCGGCGGTATCGGTACTGGACTGGGCAGTGTCTGTCTTCTTAGTGTCTGTCGTGTCCGCGCTGGTGTCCAAGGCGTCGGGCGTGGTGCGGGGCTCGACGGTGTCGTCGGCACCGTCGGCGGGATCGGTGGGCTGGGAATCGTTGGTGCGGGTCATACTGTCTCCTGACGAAATGAAGTGAGTGGGGGGATCTGTTTTCAGCCTTTGGCGCGAATCTGAAGACGAACTGAATCCCGCCCGACGCGGCCAAACGGTCAGCGGGCGCATAGCAAACGCTCAGCTTGGCCCCGCACTGTTAAACCGTGCCCACCGAACCTGCCCGCGTCCTCGTCGTCGAAGATGAAGACGTGCTGCGCACCGCGATCGGCCAAGCCCTCACTCACGCCGGGTTCGTGGTCGATACCGCGCCGGACGGCACGAATTTCTCCGAACGCATCGCCCGCTTTCGACCGGATGCCGCGGTGCTCGACATTATGCTGCCCGGTGAAAACGGCCTGCACCTGGCCCAGCGACTACGGGAAGCCGGCAACACCCCGGTGTTGTTCGTGACCGCCCGCGACGCGGTCGATGACCGGCTCGCCGCCTTTGAGGCCGGTGCCGACGACTACATCATAAAACCGTTCGTGCTGGCCGAGCTTGTTGCCCGCGTCACCGCTGTGCTCCGCCGCACCGGCCGCCTGGTCTCACCGACCATGCAGGTCGCCGACCTCGTCGTCGATGAGGAGGCCGCCACGGCCGCCCGGGCTGGCCAGCTGATCGACCTCACCGCGACCGAACGCCGCCTGCTCACCTACCTCGTGCACAACCGCGGACGTACCCTCTCCAAAACCCAGATCCTCACCCAGGTCTGGGGCTACGACGACTACGATCCCAACCTGGTCGAGGCGTACGTGAGTACCCTGCGCCGCAAACTCGATGCCAACGGTCCGCGCCTCATCCACACCGTGCGCGGAATCGGCTACCGCCTCACGGGCTGACCGGCTCGTCTCGGCCAGCGGATGCCGTTTGCTCGCCGCATCCGTTTATCTCCCGCTCCCATTAGAAAGCACCCCTCATGCGGACCACGTCCCTACGATTGCGAGTCGTCGCCGCTGTTCTGGCGATGCTCACGATTGTGCTGGTCACGGTCGGTATTCTGATCAACGTCGTGCTCGGCGGCCAGCTGCGGGCCGACCTGCAGCAGCGCCTGATCGACCGGGCCGGCTACGCGCAGATTCTGGCCGAGGAAGGTCTGGCGGCGCAGAGCCTGGCCAACCGGCTGACCGGCGATGACGTCACCGTGACCTACTCGGTCGGCGGCGACACCGTCTATGGCCGCACCGATCCCACTCCCCGCGGTGACCGCGGCCCTGGCGCTCCGCCGCACGCCGAGACCGTGCCGGGCGCCGTCGTCACCCAAAGCGGCGACCGCCTCTCGGTCACCCAGACCGTGGCCGGCGGAACCCTCACCCTCAGCTCGAGTGAGGCCGGCATCGACGCGGCCCTGGCCCAGCTGCGCACGATCGAGGTCGTCGCCGGTGCGCTCACGATTGTCGTCACCGGGCTGCTGCTGACCGGTGTGGTCGGGGTGGCGCTGCGCCCACTGACCCGCATGACCGAGCTCGCGCTCGCCATCACCCAGGGAGGGCGCGGCGGCCGGCTGCGCCCGAGCAATCCGCGCACCGAGATCGGGCGCACCGCCGGCGCCTTCGACGACATGCTGCAGGCGCTCGAAACCGCCGAAAACACCTCTCGCCAGGCCGCGGCCGATGCGCAGGCCGCAGAAATCACGGCCCGTGATGCCGCGCAGGTCGCGGCTGCCGCCGAGGAACGGATGCGCCGGCTTCTCGCCGATGTCTCGCACGAACTGCGCACCCCGGTTGCTGGCCTGCAGGCCAGCGCTGAAACGCTGCTGCGCGACAATCCGGCCCGCGCTGAGCGCGAGAGCCTCACGGTCGGCATGATTCAGCAGACCCAGAGGGCTGCCCGACTGGTCGATGACCTGCTGCTGATGACCCGGTTGGACCAGGGCGATGAGGGCGCGGCCTTCGAACCGGTCGACCTGTCCGCGCTCACCCGCGACGTCGTTGCCGAGCAGCGGATGCTCGGGGCCAGCCGCGAATTCGACCTCGCGGTCGCGGCCGAGGTTTGGGTGAGCGGTGACGCCCAGCGCCTGGCGCAGATCGTGACCAACCTGCTCGGGAACGCGCGCACTGCGACCGAGCCGGGTGGCAGCATCCGCACCAGCCTGGCAATCGTTGATGGCACCGCCCGGCTGGAGGTCAACGACTCCGGCGCCGGCGTTCCCGCGCCAGACCGCGAGCGCATCTTCGAACGGTTCGTGCGCCTCGACCCGTCACGGGCCAGCAATCGCGGCGGCTCCGGCCTCGGCCTGTCGATCGCCCGGGCCCTCGCCCGCGCGCACGGCGGTACGCTCGAGTGCCTCGAACCGGTCGCGACGGGTGCGCGCTTCGTCCTGACGCTACCCCTGGCACGCGCCTAGCCCGAGACTATTCGCAGCCGGTTCCGTCACCGTCGCGGTCGAGGTGGCTGCCGTAGCCGGGTTCGCCGGAGTGCACCGGCGCCGCGCCGGCCTCCCGAGCGGCGGTGCAGTTCTGAAAATAGACCTCGACCGGCGTGACGACTGCAGACTCACCGGTACTCGCGAGCTCGTCGGGGCAATCCGAGAGGATGCGCGTCATCGCGTCGCGCTCGGCCGCGGTCACCCACAGCGCGTAGGTCGCCTTCACCGAGATCTGCCGGGCCACGTAGGTGCACCGGTAGCTTTTCAGCGGCGGCAGCCAGGTGGCCGCGTCGCCGTCTCCCTTGCGCGAATTGGTCACGCCGTCGACGGCGAGCAGATTGAGCGGATCGTTCGCCAACGCCACCCGCTGCTCCTGCGACAGTTGCTGAGCCCCGGTCTGCCAGGCATTCGACAGGGCAACGAGGTGGTCGATCTGCACGAGCGAGGAGGTCGCCTGGCCCCGCACAAAATCGATGGCCCGGCCCGTGAACGGCCCGACCAGGGTGCCGCTCTGCACCTCGCAGTCGCCCGCAATGACGAGCACGGTCAGGTCGCGGGCCAGGATGTCGTTGCGGGTATCGCATCCGTTCTGGTCGACGTCTTGCCAGGCTGATCCGAAGCTTTCCGCGCGGTCATAGCCGGTTTTCGGCGCGCGACCCTTTACCGGCAGGGTTGCGAGCACGGCGAGGGCTGCGGAGTCGGACGTGGGCGCTGGCTGTGCGGTGGCCGGTTCCGCAGTGGCATGCGTTGATGGCGTCGCACTTGCGGAACTTCCGGTGTCGGCCAGATCCGGTGAAACGGATGTCCCCGCGAGCGACGTTCCCACGAGAATCGCCGCGAGGGCGGCCACGATCACCGCCGTGATCACGAAAGTCTTCTTCGGGCGACGGACGGCCATGGTGCTCCTTCTGGCCGCAAAGGCACGACCCCTCGAATATACGGCGTGCGCCGCGGCCGTCGGGTCAGGCCGCGGCATCCGTTTGATGAAAAGACACCCATTCTGGGGGTCTTCTTTCGGGGGCCGCACTGGCAGGATATAGAACCCGGCGAGGAGCACTCATGACTCACATACTCTCCACGCGGCGGCGTTTCGCGACGCCCCCGGAATTGCCCGAATCGAATCGCACCGGAGCGCTTCGATCAACACCCGGCCTGGCCTGGCTGCTCGATCGCGCCCCGCGCCGACCCGAACCCACGCCCACCGACCTGGCGCTGGCACGAGCCCGCAGCGAGCTGGCCGTCGACACCTTTCTGGAGACGCTGCCCGAACATTGGGCGGCATTCACCTCGCCTGCCCTGACCGGCGACGGCCCAAGTGCGGCGTGGCTCATCGTCGGCCCCGGCGGCGTTTTTGCGCTGCACGCGCAGCTCTGCGACGGGCGGATCGCCTGGGTGTATCGCCAGACCGTGCACGTCGCGGGGCGTCGGGCCCCCGACCTGGCCACCGCCGAGGCTGGCGCGCAACGACTCACCACGCTGCTGCGCGGGCGGGTACCGCTGCGCACCGCGGTGCAGCCCGTCGTTGTCGTGCTCGGCGCCCGCGCGCTCTGGGCCCCGGGCCAAACTGGGCAGAGTTGGGCGGCGCCGGGTCGTCCTGCTCCGGTGGCGGTTCTCGGGGCGCGCGCTCTGGGCCACTGGCTGGCTTCCCGGCCGCAGGTGCTGCGTCCGATCGAACGCATGGAACTGGCCGCCGCCATCGACAACCCGCTGACCTGGGGCATCCGTCCGTCTATCCTGCCGCGGCCCGGTACCGTGCGGAATTAGCGCTTTTTGGGCCCGTTTCCCTTCGCGGAGAGCAGGCGCGCCCGCACCGAGAACGCGCCGCCGATCACGAGTGAAACGACGGCCGCCGGCAAAATGAAGTCGACGAACTGATTGCCCGAGATCAGGTTGCCCACCAGCAGCAGCACGGCCATCCCGCTGAAACCGAGGCCCGCGATGGCGCAAACGTTGAAAGTCAGGTGTTTCACGGGGCAAATCCAATCGGTGGGGTGACTGTCAGGCTAGCCGACCTTGGCCTATTTAGTGGGGGAGGCGCCGGTCGGGGTCGTACCCCTATATTGACAAGCGGATGCTCCGCGCCAGCCTCGCGCGCCACTTCCTCAACCGGTCTGAGAATTACTCCGATTTACTAACCAATGTCGCGCGCCGGCCGACTGTTACCCCTGAACGGGGACTCCTCGGCGACAGAATGGTATCGGGCGAAAGCCCGAGGTGAGGCGAGAACGTGATCAACGCAACGCTGGGCAATGGTGTGCACGCTGGCGACAGCGAGCCGGCGCCAGTGGTTTTGGCGGTGCCGGCCGTGTCGATGCTGCCCTGTTCTGACCCGTCACCGGCCACCGGGCGGTTCGCCGGGCAATCCCTCGTGGAAGAATTGTTGCGGCAACAGGAGGATCGCGCTCCGCGCTCCCGGCTAGCCCGCACCCTCGGTCTCTCCCCGCTCGATGCCAATGGCCTGGCCTGGTTGCGCGCGGTACAGGCCGAGATGGTGGTGGGCGAGATTCTCGCCCGGCTGCCCGAGGGCTACAGCGTCTTCCACTCGCTGCCCATTCGCAATACCGCGTTCTGGGTGGATCACCTCATCGTCGGGCCCGGCGGAATTTTCGCGCTGAGCTCCAAAACACGCTGGGATCACGACCTGACCGGGTCGGTGCGCACGATTCCGGTCGGCGATCACACCATGCCCTACCTGCGCGATGCGCGGTTCGAGTCGACTCAGATCACGGCACTGCTGGCCGGGGCAATGCCGGCAACGGCCGTGGTTCAGCCGATGATCGTGCTGGTCAACCCGCATAAAATTCGGCTCAATCGCAAGCCCGACGTCGTGACCGTCATCGATTCGCCCAGGCTGCGCCGGTGGCTGGTGGGGCGTCCGCGGCAATTTAGTGCGGAGCAGCAGGCGACCCTGACCGCGGTCATTGACGACCCGACCACGTGGCACACGCCGGTGCGAACGAGCGCGCCGGACCACCTGCACGCACGCTTCACCGCGCTCGAACAGGAGGTTTCGGCCGCCGGCGTCCGGCGCACCACGTTCACGGTTCTCGCCGCCGCCTTGGGCGCCAGCCTGCTGGCGATCGTGACACTGCCCGTCATCGTCTCCGCCGTCCAGTACCTCGCCGCCCCCTAACCCGAGTGCCGCGCGCCGTCCGCGGCTGGCCCTGATGGCGCCGCGGACGGCATAACTCCTGCAAATTGTGGTCGGCCGCAAGCGGATGCGCCGAATTCCGCCCAACTTTTCTGCCGCTCCTCCAAATTGCAGAAGTTGTGACCTGAAGCGGGGTGCGATGGTGGCTAGATCAGCAAATCGGGACCACCGGCAGCCTGGTGTCCGGTGTTTTCGGGCCACCGCCTGCATGATCGACCCAGAGATCCTGATTTAGCCACCATGACGGCGCAAGATTTAGGCGAGGCGCTCGAGAACGGTGCCCTCGCGCATCCGTTCGACGCGCACGACGTGGTCACGCAGGTCGCGCACGCCGCGCGGGATCGCGAGTTCGGCGACATCCTGCCCCTTGGTCGCGGCGTGCGACCGGGTCGGATGCTGATAGTCCGCGATCGACCGAAAGGTGTCGCGCCCGCGCGGCTCTTTGCTGTGGCGCTGAGCGAAGCCGGAGTTGATCGTGCTCAGCTCCATCTCGTCTTCGTGCGCCGCGACCAGGCTCTTGGTGCTCAGGGTGATCACGGTGTGGGCATCATCCCGATACGACCGGGCCTGCAGAAGTTCCTGCAGAAAGCGTGGCTGCAGGTGAAAGAACACCCGGTCGTTCAGCGCGGAGTACCACTCGGCGAGCGTCATATCGTCGAGGGCATCCTCCAGCGACGGCTCGTGAATCGCCTTTTGATGACGGATGACCGCGGTTCCGAATTCCGCATGCTCGAGCACGCGTGACTCACCGCGCCGCTTGCCCAGAATTGCCACCTGCGGCGCGCCCTGTTTGACTCCCCAGCGGGTCACGAGCGCGGCCGGACTGAGCAGCCCGTGGCGCTCGATGGCTGGCCAACTGCCATCGGCGGCCACGTGGTAGAGCTCGGGGTACAGACGGATCAGATCGCGGGACAGCACAGTTCGAGAGTACTCGCCGCCCGTGCCGCCTCGGGTCGTCCGACTAGTTCAGCCAGCCAGGTCCAATGTCGCGAGCACCGTGCGTCCGCTCGCTGCCGCGCGCGGCGCCATATCCACGAGCGCGATCTGGGCCAGCACGAGCTCATCGCCCGCGTGCACGCGCCGATGCTGCTTGACCGTGACGTGCGCCCGAAACTCCGGTCCCGAGAAGGCCTGCTCGTTCGGGGCTGTGGCCAACGGGAGCAGCGCTTCGACCAGCCGGTCGTGCAGTCTCGTCAGCGAAGCGTTGTCGTCAATGAGTGTCACCGGAATATCGTGTCGGCGGCCAAACAGGGCGTCCGGCCCGACTGCCACAGTGAGCGCCGGAAACCCAGCCATCGTCGCGGCAATGACCTGCGCAATCTCGCTGGGCGCAGCATCCGTTTTGAAGGGAGCGAGCACGGTAATGTGCAGCGGCCAACTCCCGACGGTGAAGCTCTCGCCGGTCTGCAGCGGAGTGAGCGGCAGAACGACAACGAGGCGGGGCATGCGCCGAGTCTAGACGGCGCCGGACTGCCCGACCTGCCGTGCAGAACAGCGGAGATTTTCGTCAGAATCGACTTAACAGCTCTCGGCACTGAGACCAATATTCTCCGCAGCCGTGCAGGCCCCCATGTATAACCGCCGCGACGCCCCACGAATCCGCGTATTACCGGCCCCGACGAGTCGGCAATCTCGCGCGACCCGCTCCTGGAGCGGTACAACTGAATCATGACGAGTTCACCTCTGATTCTGGGACCGATGATGCGCTACGTCGATAATGTCTCGGCGAGCATCTGGTTAGAGACTCGAAATGCCGGTCGGATCGTGGTCACCGCGGCTGGTCGTTCCTGGGCGGCGCGTACCTTCGCCGTGCATGCACACCACTACGCCCTCGTGCACGTCGACGGTCTGCACCCCAACACGACCCTGCCGTACACGGTGGAGTTCGACGGACGTCCGGTCTGGCCCGATTCGAAGTCCTCGTATCCGGCGGCGGTCATCGCGACGCTCGGCGGCGGGCATCCGCTTCGGATGTCTTTTGGATCCTGCCGCACCAGTGTTTCCCATGACGAGGACGGCAACCGAAGGCATGGCGTTGACGCTCTGCGGGCCTGCGCTTTGCGCCTGGCCTCGCCCGACAACGACGTGCCGCGCCCGGATCTGATCCTCTTTCTGGGCGATCAGGTTTATGCCAACCTGACTACCGAGGAGATGCAAAAGTTCATCAGGGCGCGGCGTGATATCACGAAGCCTCCCGGCAAAGAGCTGGCAGATTATGAGGAATACGCGCACCTCTATCGCCTGGCCTGGTCGGACGAGGCCAACCGCTGGCTGCTCTCCACAGTGCCGACCGCGATGATTTTCGACGACCACGACATTCGCGACGACTGGAATACCTCGCAGAGCTGGAAGCGCCAAATGGAGGCGACGTCGTGGTGGCGGGGCAGGATCATCGCGGGGCTCGCCTCCTACTGGGTCTATCAGCATCTCGGCAATATGTCACCCGCCGAACGAGCCGACGATGACATCTGGCGCCTGATCGCTGCCCACGATGGCCCGGATGAACTCGACCTGAGCGTCGCGCTCGACGCATTTGCCGAACGGTGTGACCAGCAGCCCACCAGCTACCGATGGAGTTATTGTCGAGACATCAGCGGTGTTCGGCTGATCGTGGTGGACTCCCGCGCAGCCCGCGAACTCGACCCGGCCCGGCGGGCACTTCTGGACGAAGACGAGATCGGCTGGCTCGATGAGCGGATGCGAGGCGGCTTCCGCCACCTTTTAATCGGCACCTCGCTGCCGTTTCTGCTTCCGCCCGGCCTCCACCACCTGGAATCCTGGGACGAAGCCATTTCCGAAGGAGCCTGGGGCAAGCCGGCCGCGCGGGTCGGCGAACGGCTGCGTCAGCTGGTCGACCTGGAGCATTGGGGCGCCTTCCAGCGCAGCTTCCGCGAGGTGGCACGGATGGCCACCGAGGTGGCCGACGGCCGACGCGGGATGGCGCCCGATACGGTGACGTTCCTGTCGGGCGACGTGCACTACTCCACCGTTTCCGAGGTCGAGCGAACCTCGGGGAGCCGCATCGTGCAGGCCGTCTGCTCGCCGATTCGCAATCCGCTCCCCATGGCCATGCGATCGTTCTCCGCCGTACTCGCCTACGGCATCGCCACGCGACTGAGTGCCCGGCTGGCTCGTTCCGCTGGAGTCGCGTCGCCGCCGTTCCGCTGGGCGGGCATCAAGGGGCCCTGGTTCGACAACTGTCTGGCGAGCCTCGACGACACCTCCGCCGGCCTCACCATTCGGTGGGAGAAGGGAGTCGTCCGGGCCGGCGACCATCGGCATCCGCTGGTGGAGAACGTGGCAACAATCGTCCTGGAACCCCGGATGCAGTGAGACGGCCCGCGTCTTAGTCCGGCGATACCCCGACTGTCAGGAGCAACTGGGGCTGGGACTGCTCGACCCAAGTACCCAATACCGTGGCGGCATCCGTTGCGAGGGCCCTGGCAGATGTGCCGTCGAGTACCCGCACGACGGTGACGCGCAGGGCGCCTGCCGTTGCGATCGTGGTGCCCGCCGTAGAGACGGTGTCGATGGTCGCAGCACCCTGCGGAACGGGGGTTCCGGGGGTGCCGCTGCCGCGCACGGTAGCGGTCGGTGCGACCGGAATGAGTTCACCGTTCCCTTGCGTGAATTGGTCGGCCTGCTGCGCGCCGGTCAGGGCTGCGGCAGCGACCGCCGCCAGATAGACCGGGTCGCCGGTGGCGTCGTAGACCCAGCGGTCACCGAGCACGGAGTGGGACATAATGCCGACGAGCTCATTCTCGCCACCCTCGAGTGGCGCGCCGCGATAGGTCAGCGGAATCTGCAGCAGCGGCCCGGTACCAAAGCGCACCAGGATGGTTTCGATGCCGACCCCTCCATCAGGATCGTCGAAGCGGAAGGATGCGACGCGCTCCACCTCGGCCCCAACGTCGCCCACAAACCACGTTTGCGTCGGAGCCCACGCGGCGATGAGCTCAGACTTGGAGGGCCGCAGGACGGCGTCGTAGAGAAGTGCCATAGCTTCGATCGTAGGGGTCGGGGCGCAACCCGCACCAGCTAAGCCCTTTTCTGGTGGCCTCCGAGAGCGCGTGCGCTCGAAAGCTGCTCGAGCGCACGGCAGGCCGGCCGCGTGCGCCAGCAGATTTCGGCCGCGCAGATCCCGCCGCCTTTATAAGCGGATGCTGCGCGCGACCGCCCGCCGCGCCGCGGCCACCACGTTCTCCACGGTCACCCCGCGCAGCGCCGACGGCCGACCATTCACGCTCAGACGGCCACGATCATTTCCAGTACAGCCGCCGTCACGGCGATTCTCTCGCCCGTGGCAGCAGTCGCCTTCATGAATATTCGAAAAACTCCGATCGAATCAGGCTGGATTGCGGGACACCACTGCCTGACGATGCGCATCGATGAGCTCCAGGGTGGCCCAAACCAGCGCGAGCATGCCCACGACGAGGGCTCGCAAGAGTGCGGACCCAGCTCAAGGGTGGCTGTGTGCACCGGCGCTGCGAGATCCCCGGCAGCACGGCTCAGCTGGGAATCATCAATTCCGAAGGCCGCCGACGAGGAACTCGGCGGGAGCCCGCCAGGGAACGTTTGCCGTGCCCGTGAACGGCGGCACCGCTCGTTCTGAAACGCGGCTCCGGCTGCGGTCGAATGCGCCCAGAACTCCCTGGGCGACGAATTATGGTCACGGAAAGCAACTTACACATCGATGACGACCTGGGGCACAAACCCACGAATTGGCCGCATCCACGGTCAGGTGCAGCAGGCGGTTGGACTCCACGCGTCCGGGCGCATTGGGAACATCGTGATGCGCTGGGGCGAATCGGTAGGAGTGGCGAAGCGAGCACATTCGTTGACCCCGAGAGCTGTTACGCCTACGATGATATCCACCACACAATAATAAAATTTCACCATGCGAAAATTGGTCAGAGAGGACCTAATCGTGGATAATCTTGCTGTGCTCAGCCTTCTGGCGTTGGCACCAATTCTTGTGGTGGGCGTACTGCTCGCCGGATTCCGGTGGCCTGCCAAATACGCCATGCCACTGGGCTATATCGCCGCGGTAATCGTGGCCCTCGCGGTGTGGAAGATGGACTTTCGGGGAGTCATCGCGGCCTCCCTCGAAGGTGTCATCACGGCCGCAACCCTGCTGTACATCGTGTTCGGGGCGCTTCTGCTGCTGTCAACGTTGACCGTCGGTGGAGCAATGGCCACCATCCGCGGCGGATTCAACAATATCTCGCCCGACCGGCGCATTCAGGCGGTCATCATCGGCTGGCTATTCGGAAGCTTCATCGAGGGAGCATCTGGCTTCGGCACGCCAGCCGCGGTCGTCGCCCCACTGCTGCTGGCGATGGGCTTTCCAGCGATGGCCGCCGTGATGGTGGGCCTCATTATCCAGAGCACACCGGTGAGCTTTGGAGCAGTGGGCACGCCGATCATCGTGGGTGTCGGCGGTGGGCTCGGCGGTGATCCGGCCGTCGCCGAGCGAATCTCCCTGCTAGGGGTGACGATGCCCGAGTTCATAGCGTCGATCGGCTTTCAGGTGGCCTCGATCCACGCGATCGTTGGCCTGCTCATCCCGTTGATTCTGGTGTGCATGCTTACCGGGTTCTTCGGTCCAGAGCGGCGCTTCCGCGACGGACTGGCCATCTGGCCATTCGCGCTCTACGCCTCGGTCGCTATGACGATTCCCTCCGTGCTCGTGGCCCGCTTTCTCGGCCCGGAATTCCCCTCGTTGTTCGGCGGCCTCTTCGGACTGATCGTCGTGATGTTCACGTCAAGTAGGGGCTTCCTGATGCCGAAGAAAACCTTCGACTTCGGCCCACGAGCCAGTTGGAGCCCGCGTTGGATGGGCACAATAGAACCGGCGGAACCCGCCGCATCCGTTCGCCGCATCGGCATCGTGAGCGCCTGGTCACCCTACGTGCTGATGGCCGTATTGCTGGTCGGCAGCCGGGTGATTACACCGGTCACGGAATTCCTCACCGGTATCGCCATCCCGTTCAACAACATTCTCGGCACCGACATCTCCACCGCCGTGCAGCCGTTCTACTCGCCAGCCTTCCTGCTCATTCTGGCATCGCTGTTCGCGTATGGACTTCATGGCATGAATGGCCAACAGATTCGCGAGACGTGGAAGGTATCGGGCAGGCAACTCGCTGGAACCGCCGTGGCCCTGCTTTTTGCCGTGCCGCTCGTGCGCGTGCTGATCCAGTCGGGGCCGGAGCTCAACGCATCCGGTCTCTCGAGCATGCCGGTGACGCTCGCTGAGGGCGCTGCCGCCATCTCGGGCAGCTCGTGGCCGTTCATCGCCCCATTTATCGGTGCGCTCGGAGCCTTCGTCGCCGGTTCCAACACGGTGTCCAACCTTACGTTCTCGCAGTTCCAGTTCTCCACGGGCAACGCCATCGGGGTGAACCCGGAGCAGGTGGTGGCTGCCCAGGCCGTCGGCGGCGCTGGCGGTAACCCGATCGCCATCCACAACATTGTGGCCGCGTCAGCCACGGTGGGGCTGCTCGGGCGCGAGGGCGACCTGCTGCGCAAGACAATTCTCGTCACGCTGTACTATTGCATCGCCGGGGGAGCGATCTCATTCATCTTTATCTACGGGCTCGGCTTCAACCTCGGCACGATCATGCTCGTGCTGCTGATGAGCACGCTCGGATTCATCGTGCGGTGGATGCTGCGCCAGAAGGCGGCCGTGCTGGCGCCCGAACCTGAGCGCGTCTAAGTCAGTCAGGCGAGAGCGGGCGGCAGCGGAGACATCCGTTGTCGCCCGCTTTGTCGTGCCAGGTGAAACAGACGACGGCTTGTGGACCCGCGCGCGTCAGACCCCAGCACACGAAAAACCGGAGTAGCTGCGTGCAGCTACTCCGGTTTTGCGCCCTGGAAGTTACGGTCGAGTGACCTCTTCGAGCAGTTCAAGCACGTGCCGGTACGGCTTGCCGGTGGCACGGGTCATGCCGAGCTCGCAGGTTCGATTGCACGAAGCGTGCGCCACGGCGTCCATGGCGAGCACGTCAGTGGCCTGGGCCTTCGTGGCCGATTTGGTGAGCTCCGGGTGCAGCATGCCGCGGTCGCCGGCAAAGGCACAGCAGCCCCAGTTCTCGGGTATCTCAACGTGCTCGGCCACGCTGGAAGCCACGGTCTGTAGGGCAGCGTTGGCGCCCATCCGTGTTGACGAGCACGTGGGGTGCAGCGCGAGTGACTCGATCTTCACATATTCGGGCAGGCCGGGCAGAATGCTCGTTGCGGCGAACTCGACCGCGTCCATGACCGTCAGCGGATGCTCGCTCCGGTCACCCTCGATGATGTGCCGCAGCCCTTCGGTGCATGAGGAAGCATCACAGATCACCAGCAGCTCGCCGTCGCGGGTCGCGGTGCGCAGGGCGGCCAGGGTCTTCGCCGCGATCGTGGCGAGTCCGCGGGTCATACCCTTGGAGGCCCACGGGGTACCGCAACAGAGCGCGTCGATGCCGTCGGGCACGAGTAGGGTCACGCCGGCACGCTCGCAGAGCTGCTCGAAACTGTATTGCGTGCCGGGAGTTCCGGCAACGGCCGGACCGAACATCGTTTGCACGCAGGCGGGAAAGTAGACGGCAGCCGGCGCCTGGCGCGGGGCAGGGCGCATCCGCTCGGTGGCAACTACTGCATCAACCATGGTGATTCTCCTTCTGGGATTGACCGGAGTGGGCGTGGCGGGGTCGGCCCCCGCCGGGCAGGTCGGGCGAGTAGAGGGGCACGGTGTCGGTGCCGAGCACGGTGCGCGCGAGGCGGTTGGGGCCGAGTACGAGCGGCACCGGAACCGAGGCGATCGCCTTGAGAGCGAGCCCCGCGCCGCGAGTGACCGTGCCCCAGTTGTTGGCGGCCACATTCCACAGCGCGCTTTCCAGTGGATTCGCCTCGTCGTGGCGCAGCCTCTTCATGAGGTCGCCGGTGTTGATGTTGACCGGGCAGGCCGTTTGACACATGCCGTCGGCGGCGCAGGTCTGCACGGCGTCGTACTCGTAGTCTTTCTCCATCTCGGCCACGAGAGCGAGATTACCGTCGAGCCTGGCCTGTTCGATTGCACGCAACGATACGATGCGCTGCCGCGGCGTGAGCGTCACGTTGCGGCTCGGGCACACCGGCTCGCACCAGCCGCACTCGGTGCAGCGGTCGACCTCTTTCGCCACGGCCGGGATAGCCTTGAGATCTTTCAAGTGGGCGTTCGGGTCGTCGTTGATGAGTACGCCGGGGTTGAGCATGCCAGCCGGGTCGAAGAGCACCTTGATGCGGCGCATCACGTCATAGAGCTCGTCGCCGAACTGGCGCTGCACATACGGCGCCATTACGCGCCCGGTGCCATGCTCGGCCTTGAGCGAACCGCCTTCGGCGAGCACGAGGTCGACGAGATCTTCGGTGAACCGGCTGAACCGCTCGAGACCCACGGCACTGCCGAAATCGTCGGTGAGCATGAAGTGCACGTTGCCGTCTTTGGCATGACCGAAAATCATAGAGTTCTCATACTCGTACTTGGCGAACAGCCGAATGAGCTCCATGCAGGTGCGGGCGAGCGCTGGCACCGGAACCACGATGTCTTCGAGCAGGGCGTTCGTGCCCTGCGGCCGGGTACCGCCCACAGCCGGAATAATCCCCTTGCGCAGGTACCACAGCTGGCCGCGGATGCCGGCATCGGTCGTAAAATCGGCTGGCAGGGTGAGACCGAGCGTGTTGACGGTCTGCATGCCGATCGCGAGCATCTGCGCCAGTTTCTCTGGCGACTCGGCGTGGTACTCCACGAGCAGGGCGGCGTGCTGGTCCACCATGAGATCGACCACGATCGCGGGCGCCCCCGGCATCTTCTGCCCCACAATGAGCGAGAGCGCGTCCATGAGTTCCAGGGTGGCCGCACCGGTCGCTACCAAGGCGGGCAGAGCGGCGGTGGCCGCCTCGAGCCCGGGAAACACGAGCAGGGCGGTGGTGACGTGCGGCAGTTTGGGAACCGTTCGAAATATCGCCTCGGCCACGAATCCCAGCGTGCCCTCGCTGCCCACGATCAGGTGCGCGAGCATATCCACGGCACGGTCGAAGTCGAGCAGCGAGTTCACGCCGTAACCCATGGTGTTCTTCATGGAGAATTGCTGACGAATGGTGGCGACGGATGCCTCGTTATCGCGGGTGCGCCGCGCGAGTTCGAGCAGGCCGTTGTATAAAACCGGCTCGTGCTTCAGCAACTGCTCATCGGCATCCGCTGCCCCGGTGTCGATGACCGTGCCGCTTGGCAGCACCACGGTGACCGATTCGAGCGTCTGGTAGGTGTTGTCCACGGTGCCGCAGGCCATGCCGGAGGAATTATTCGCCACGACGCCGCCGATGGTGGCGGCGGATTCGCTCGCCGGGTCGGGTCCGAACTTGCGCCCGTACTTGGCGAGGCGGGTGTTGAGCGCCCGCACCGTGACGCCCGGCTGCACGCGCACGCGCAGGCCGTCGTCGAGTACGTCGATGTTCTTGAAGTTCCGGCGCACGTCGACCAGCACACCGTCGGTGATGGCCTGGCCGCTCAGGCTGGTGCCGCCCGAGCGAAACGTGAGGTGCACGCCCTGCGCGGCGCCGGCGCGCAACAAGGCGCCGACCTCCGCGGCATCCGTGGCCACCACCACGGCCTGGGGAATAAGCAAAAAGTGTGAGGCATCGTGGGCGTTCGCGTGGAGGTCGAGTGCCCGAGTTTTCACCCGAGCCGGGTCGCCAACGGCGGCACGCAGCGCGCCGAACATCGCGGTGCCAGTCTCGGAGCTAACGGTTGTTGTACTCACAAAAACTCCCTTGTTTTCGACGTGCACGTGCAAACAGACTATTCGGTGGCGCTGACAATGAGCGAGAGCGAGGTGGGCGCATCGGCCGCTGTCACGGCCAGGTCTTCGAACTCGGTTACGGCGTCGATCTCGGCGGCGGCCATCGAGATATTTGTGACCCGCTCGAGGATAATTTCGACGACAACGGGAACCCTGAACTCGACCATCCACGCCTGGGCCTGCGCGAACGCTGCCTGCAAATCGTCGGCTTCGCGCACCCGGATGGCCTTGCAGCCGAGGCCCTCGGCCACCTTGAGGTGGTCGACGCCATAGCCCTCAAGTTCGGGCGAATTGATGTTCTCGAACGCGAGCGACACCTGGTAATCCATATCGAAGCGGCGCTGCGCCTGACGGATCAGGCCGAGATAGGAATTGTTCACGACGACATGTATATACGGGATGTGGAACTGGGCACCCACCGCGAGTTCTTCGATCATGAACTGAAAGTCGTAGTCGCCGCTGAGCCCCACGACCGTTTTCGACGGGTCGGCCACGGCCACGCCGAGGGCGGCGGGAAGCGTCCAGCCGAGTGGCCCGGCCTGGCCGCAATTGATCCAGTGCCGCGGGTGGAAGACGTTCAGAAATTGTGCTCCCGCAATCTGCGACAGCCCGATCGTGGTCACGTAGCGGGTTTCGGTGCCGAATGCCCGATTCATCTCCTCATACACGCGCTGCGGTTTTATCGGCACGTTCTCGAAGTGCGTCTTGCGCTGAAGCGTGGCCTTGCGGTGCGCGCAGTCTTCAACCCAGCTCTCCCAATCGGGGAGGGCGTTGGCGGCCTTGCGTTCGCGTGCGAGCTCAACCAGACCGCGCAGTGCTGCACCGGCGTCGGAGACGATGCCAAAGTCCGGCGAGAAAATCCGCCCAATCTGTGTGGGTTCAATGTCGATGTGGACGAATGTGCGGCCCTTCGTATATGTGTCGAGGCCACCGGTGTGCCGGTTGGCCCAACGGTTACCGATGCCGAGTACGAAATCCGATTCGAGCATGGTTGCATTGCCGTAGCGGTGCGACGTCATCAGCCCCACCATGCCGGCCGCGAGCCGGTGGTCGTCGGGAATGCTGCCCCAGCCCATCAGCGTGGGAATCACCGGAATATTCAGCACCTCGGCCAGCTCGACCAGCTCCGCCGAGGCGTCCGCGTTTATCACGCCGCCGCCGGCGATGATCACCGGGCGCTTCGCGAGCAGCAGCATGTCGAGCGCCTTTTCGAGCTGGGCAACGGATGCTGCGGGCTTGGCTACCGAAAGCGGCTCATAGGTGTCGATGTCGAATTCGATCTCGGTAAGTTGCACATCGATCGGCAGGTCGATCAACACCGGGCCAGGGCGGCCGGAGCGCATCAGATAAAACGCCTTCTGGAAGACGCCGGGAACCTGCCCGGCCTCGAGCACTGTAACGGCCATCTTCGTGACGGGGGCCGCGATGGAGGCGATGTCGACGCCCTGAAAATCTTCCTTGTGCAGCTTGCTCACCGGAGCCTGGCCGGTGATACAGAGAATGGGCGTGGAATCTGCCCACGCGGAGTAGAGGCCGGTCAGCATATCGGTGCCGGCCGGTCCGGAGGTACCGATACACACGCCGATGTTTCCGGCCTTCGTGCGCGTGAATCCCTCGGCCATGTGCGAGGCACCCTCGACGTGGCGGGCGAGGATGTGGTCGATGCCGCCGTGGGCGCGCATGGCCGAGTAGAACGGGTTGATGGCAGCCCCCGGTACACCGAAGGTCTGGGTGGCCCCCTCCTTTTCGAGGATGGCGACGGCAACGTCTACTGCGCGCATTTTAGACATGTGATTCTCCTTGAATCTGAAAAGTTGGTGTTCAGGCGTGCGAGCGGCCGGACATCTGCTCGACCAACAGCAGCAATGCGGAGTGGTCGAGCGAGCCGTGGCCTTCGGCGCGCAGGGTGCCCATTAGCTGGGCCACCATCGAACCAAGCGGAATGGCGACGCCGGCCGCGCGGGCCGCTGCGGTGACTATGCCGAGGTCCTTGTGGTGCAGGTCGACCCGGAAACCCGGTTCGAACGTGCGCGCCACCATACCTGCGGCCTTGCGGTCCAGGATGCGATTGCCGGCCAGCCCGCCAGCCAGAACCTTGACGGATGCTTCGGTATCGACCGAGTGCGCCTCCAGAAACACGAGCGCCTCGGCGACGAGCTGGATGGTGCCGGCGACGATGAGCTGGTTGGCGGCCTTGACCGTTTGGCCGGATCCAGCCGGACCGACGTGGACCACGGTGCTGCCCATAGCGTCGAGTACGCCACGGATGGCCTCGACGTCGGCGAACTCCCCGCCGACCATGATCGACAGGGTGCCCTCAATTGCGCCGGCTTCGCCGCCGGAGACCGGGGCGTCGACGGGCTTGAGCCCGGCGTCCCTCGCAGCTCCGGCCAGGCGAACGGCAACGTCGGGCCGGATGGTGCTGGCGTCAATCCAATAGGCGCCGGCCGGCGTATGGGCGAAGACACCGTCCGGGCCGCTGACGACGTCTTCGACATCGGGCGAGTCTGGCAGCATCGTGATCACGACGTTGGCATCCCGCACGGCGTCGGGGATACTCGCCGCGCCTCGACCGCCCGCGGCGACCAGCTCGTCAATTCGTGCCGAACTGCGGTTGAAACCGACGACGTTGTGGCCAGCCTTCACGAGATTGATTGCCATGGGCAGGCCCATTATTCCCAGGCCGATGACGGCGACATTATTCATTTTATTTGTCCTTTTCTCAAGGGTGTTGGATGCGCAGCGGTCGGTTAGGCGGTTTCAAGCCAGGCAAACGGATTTGTTGCGACCGTCTTGTATTCCAGCCCGATGGGGCCGTCATAGCCGAGACCGTGACTGTGCGCGAGCCATTCGTGAATGGGTAGCGTGCCCGTTCCTGGTTCGCCGCGCCCGGGTGCGTCGGCAATCTGGATGTGTCCGAATCGGTGCGCGTGCTCGGAGATCACGGCCTCGACATCGTCGCCGTTGACGGCCAGGTGGTAAAAATCGGCGAGTAGTTTGATGTTCGTGTCGCCGCTCTGGATGCTCACCCGTTCGATCACGGCCAGCACGTCGGCCGCCGTGCGCAGGGGATACTTCGGTGCCCCGCTCACCGGCTCCAGCAACACGGTGCCACCGATCGGGGCGACGAATCGTGCGGCGAGGGAGAGATTTTCGATAGCGAGCTCATCTTGTTCCTCTGGGGCAACGCCGTCGATACGGTTTCCGTAGAGGGCGTTGAAGGACGTGCAGCCGAGGTGCCCGCCGATGCCAGCGGCGACGGCCAGATTGTCGCGAAACTCGTCGGATCGGGCTGGCCAGGACACCAGACCTCGATCACCGGCCGGCATGTCGCCGGCCGCAAAGTTCAAACCGGTCAGTCGAACGTCGGCATCCGTGATTGCGTTCTCAAAGTCGGCAATCTGCGTTTCGGTGGGAACGGCGGCGGCAAAGGGCCACCAGAACTCGACCGCGTCGAATCCGGCGGCTTTGGCCGCGGCTGGGCGCTGGAGCAACGGCAGTTCGGTCAGCAGGATGGAGCAGTTTACGGTGTACAGCATGGGGGCGTCCTCGCTCCTCGAGTTGATGATTATGCGACTTGATTCCACCAAGTTTCGTATTGTGGAAGTTAGTTTCTGTTATATGGAAAGACTACGGTCAGTGCGGCCCGGCGTCAACTTCTGTGTAATCTGGGTAACCTGGCGATATTTCCACAATGCGGATATCCGTTGCCACGTATGGCCTGGAGGCATAAAGATGGCAGAACGCACGGCTGGCAGCGGTGTGCAATCCGTGGAGCGGGTTTTTGAACTCCTCGAGCTGATCACGGCCGCTGGCGGGCAGGTGATGCTGAGCGAGCTCGCGGCCTCCACCGAGCTGCCCCTGCCGACCATTCATCGGCTGCTGCGCACGCTGGTGGCGAAGGGATACATTCGTCAGCTCGCCAATCGGCGTTACGCGCTGGGCCCAGGTCTCATTCGCCTCGGAACGGCAGCCAGTAAGCAGCTCGGCGCCCTGGCTGGGGCCCAACTCCGGGCCCTTGTCGACCAACTGGGGGAGACGGCGAACATGGCTGTTCTCGATGCCGACATGGCGCTTTACATCGCCCAGGCTCCATCCAAACACTCCATGCGCATGTTCACGGAGGTCGGCCGACGCGCGCATACTCATGCCACAGGAGTCGGCAAAGCGATTCTGGCCCAGCTGAGCGATGACGCCGTGCGCGCCATTGTGGCCAGGGCTGGCATGCCCACTCCCACGACGATGAGCATCGGCAGCGTGAACGATCTCCTGGCTGACCTGGCCCGAATCCGGGAACGCGGCTACTCCATCGACGATGGTGAGCAGGAAATTGGTGTGCGCTGCTTCGCGATGGCGGTTCCGGATGCGCCGACGCCGACCGCCGTCAGCGTCTCCGGGCCGGTGTCCCGGGTCGATGATGCGTTTGCAGAACTCGCCATTCCCGCGCTGCGCGCCGCCGTGGAGTCCATTTCCCAGGACCTGAACCCGGTTGCCTAGATTTATTTGTGGGTCAGGGCTCGGACATGTGTCGTGAGTCTATACAGCGTTGGTCACCTCCACAGAACTAACAGCCGAGCTCGCGGTCGATGCGGCTCAGGCGCGCGAGCGATGCCAGGTAGCCGGCATCGTCGATGCCAGCCAAGCTGCCAAGGGCCTGCACCGCCTCGCGATCATTGCTCCCCATCTCGGTCGCGCACCAGCGGCGCAGCAGCTCGGCGTCTCCGCTTGCACGAACGGATGCTCCGACCGCGCTTGTGAGTTCGGCGCGCAGCGGTTCGATGGCCCCGGCGGTCGACCTCACCAGCAGTGGGGCAGAGTACGCCGCGAGGGCCGCGGCAACCTGGCCCTCGCGCACGAGCCGCAGTACCCGCCCCACGTCGGACGAGCCTCGCAGGGTGGAGCCGAGGCGATACGGCGTGGACTCCAGTGACTCGCCGAGCACGTGGCGAATACGGTGCATCTCGATGCGGATGGTGGCGGCTAAGCCTGTTTCCCCGTGAATGGCGTAGGCAAGTTCGTCGGCGCTCCATCCGCGATCCCGTGAGTCGAGCAAGGCCAGAATCTCCGCGCGGCGCAGCGAGAGCGGCACTCGGCGTCCATCGCCGCCGACCACCCCTGGGCTATCACCGAGCAGAGCGAGCGATGCCACGGAGGTGGGCGCAGACGAGGCCACCGACAAGACCGCAGTTGAGCGCCCAGCAGTCATCAACTGCGACCCGCGCCTGAGTTCTCGTCGCGCCGCCCGCAACAACTCCTCGGCGAGCCGCACCCCGCACTTCACCATGCGCATGCTGTCGGCCGTGACCGTGTTGAGTGGCCCGGATACATTCAAGACGCCGATGACCGCGCCGCTGTCCGCGTCCCGAATCGGTGAAGCTGTGCACGCCCAGTCGTGGTGAGTGCGCACGAGGTGTTCGGCCGAGAATAACTGTGCGGCGCGCCCACTCAGGACGACTTCGCTGATCGCGTTCGTTCCTACCCCGGCCTCGGACCAGTCAGCGCCCTCGACGAACTCGAGCCTGTCGGCCTGCCGCAATGCCGCGCGGCTGCCGACCCGCCACAGCACCTCTCCACTCGCGTCGGCGAGTACGAGCAGATGCTGCCCATCAGAGCTCTCATCAGAGAGAAGCTCACTGAGGGCTGGCATCACGGCCTCTAGTGCATGGCCGCGGCGCAGCGCAACGACGTCGGCCACCTCGTGCAGATGCCGGGGCAGGTGTCGGTCGGGGTCGATGCCCGCAGCCAGCGAACGCTGCCAGGATTCCCAAACCTCGGTGCTGATCCCGAGCGGGGGCGAACCGGCCAGTGTTACCTCATGGGCCGCGCGCAGCATCCGTTCGTATTCATGGGGGGAGGAGAAACGCTGGTCAGCAGTGAGAACGGTGGTGTTCGGGCCGTGGGTCATGCGATGTCTCCTCCATTGGATCCGACGATGGCGCCAAGCAGGAGCACCGGGTGTAACGCCTGTGTAACCCCTGCGGCCGTGTACTTGAACATACAGGTCGCGTCCGACAATGGGCTCACCTTCCGCTAGCTCACAAAGGAGTGACATGCCCGATTCACCGACCACCGTGGTCGAAAACTGGCTCGCCCGGTTTGACTCCGCGTTACAAAACCGCGATATCGATGGCGCAGTGGCGTTGTTCGCGGACGAGTGCTATTGGCGCGATTTCGTGTCGTTTACCTGGAACCTGAAAACTCTCGAGGGCAAGGCCGACATAGAGCGGATGCTCGCTGTCACCCTCGACGAAGTGCGCCCGTACAGCTGGGCGCTCGCCGAACCCGCAACCGGCGCGGCGGGTGCCGTCGAAGCGTGGGTGACCTTTGAAACCGGCCAGGCCCGCGGCTATGCGCACCTACGGCTCAACGATGGCCTGTGTTACACCCTGCTCACCACGATGCAGGAACTCAAAGGCTTTGAAGAGAAGAAAGGCCGAAACCGCGACCAGGGCGTCTCCCACAAAATCACAAAGGGCCGCACATCCTGGCTCGAGAACAAGACGGCACAGGAGGCGCGCCTCGGCTACGAAGAGCAGCCCTATTGCGTCATCGTGGGTGGTGGGCAGGGCGGCATTGGCCTGGCTGCCCGCATGCGCCGGCTCGGTGTTCCCACGATTGTGATCGAGAAGAACGCGAAGGCCGGGGATTCGTGGCGCAACCGCTACAAGTCGCTGCATCTGCACGACCCGGTATGGTACGACCACCTGCCGTACCTGAAGTTTCCCGAGGACTGGCCGGTCTTCGCCTCGAAAGACAAGATCGGCGACTGGCTTGAGCACTACACGAGCATCATGGAGGTGAACTATTGGTCGAGCACCGAATGCACTAAGGCGGCGTTCGACGAGGACGCCCAGGAGTGGGTCGTGCAGGTTGTGCGAGACGGCACTCCGGTCACCTTGCGACCCAAGCAACTGGTTTTTGCGCTTGGTGTCTCGGGCTACCCAAATACGCCGGTCTTCGATGGCGCTGGGTTGTTTGAAGGGGAGCAACACCACTCGTCGAAGCACCCGGGAGGAGGGGACTATACCGGCAAGAAGGCGGTCGTGATCGGGTCCAACAACTCGGCCCACGACATCTGTGCCGACCTCTGGGAGCACGGGGCCGACGTCACCATGGTGCAGCGCTCGTCGACGCACATCTCCCGCAGCGACTCGCTCATGGACCTTGCGCTCGGCGGCCTGTACTCTGAGCAGGCGCTGGCGAACGGGGTGACCACGGAAAAGGCCGACCTGCTTTTCGCGTCACTGCCCTACCGAATATTGCCGTCCGCGCAGATTCCGGTCTTCGAGCAGATGGCCGAGCGCGATGCCGACTTCTATGCCCAGCTCAGCGAAGTCGGGTTCGATTTGGATTTTGGAACGGATGGCTCGGGCCTGTTCCTGAAATACCTGCGCCGTGGGTCGGGATACTACATCGATGTGGGGGCATCGCAGTTGCTCATTGACGGTCGCGTCGCTGTGAAATCGGGCCAACTCGACCACATTACGCCCAAGTCCGTGGTGCTCGCGGACGGCACCGAGCTGGATGCTGACCTGATCGTGTATGCCACCGGGTATGGCTCCATGAACGGATGGCTAGCCGATCTGGTCTCGACAGAGGTTGCCGATCAGGTGGGCCGCTGCTGGGGTTACGGGTCCGATACGCCGAAGGATCCTGGGCCCTGGGAGGGTGAGCTGCGCAACATGTGGAAGCCCACAAACGTTCCTCAGCTGTGGATTCACGGCGGAAACCTGCACCAGAGTCGGCACTACTCGAACTACCTCGCGCTGCAGATCAAAGCGCGCATGGAGGGGCTCGACACTCCGGTGTACGAGCTGCAGGAGTCGCACTACACCCGCTGAACGGGCCGTGCCCGAAAGCTGCTCGCGCCCCCGGCAGGCCGGCCGCGCGAGCAGCTTTCGACCGCACGACTGATCCCAATAACGGATGCCGCCCGCCGGCCGGTAAGCGCTGGCTACGGCACCAGCACGATCTTGCCGACGTGAGTGGATGCTTCCAGCCGCCGGTGCGCATCTGCTGCACTCGCAAACGAAAACCGGCCGTCGATCACCGGTCGGAACTCGCCCGACGCGATCCACGGCCAGACCGCCGACTCCAGGGAACGCAGAATGGCGATCTTTTCGGCCAGCGGCCGCGATCGCAGGGTGGTGCCCCAATAGCGGGCGCGCTTCTGCATGAGGCGAAACGGGTCGAACGTGGCCGGTTCGCCGCTCTGGTTGGCGAGCACCATGATGCGCCCGTTCACCGCGACCGCCTCGATATTGCGCGCCGCATAGGCGCCGCCCATGATGTCGAGGATCACGTCGGCGCCGTGCCCGTCGGTGGCGGTGTTGATCTCGGCGACGAAATCCTGCTCGTGGTAGTTGATCAGAATCTGTGCCCCGAGGCTCGCGCACGCGGCGAGTTTCTCGGCGGATCCGGCCGTCACGGCCACACGGGCGTCCATGAGTCGGGCGAGCTGAATGGCGGTCGTGCCGATTCCGCTCCCGCCGCCGTGCACGAGCAGCGTCTCGCCGGGCGCGAGTTCAGCGCTCATGAACACGTTCGACCAGACCGTGGCGAGGGCTTCCGGCAGGGCCGCGGCGTCGATGAGGTCCATCGACAGTGGAACCAGCAGTGCCAGATCTTCGTGCACCACGGCTTCGGTGGCATACCCGCCGCCGGCGAGCAGCGCACACACCCGGTCGCCGACGCCGAACCGGGTCACGTCCTCGCCCACCTCGATGACCAGACCAGACACCTCCAGCCCCGGCCACTGCGGCGCGTCGGCCGGCGAGGGGTAGTGGCCCTGCCGTTGCACGATATCCGCACGGTTCACACCTGCCGCAGCCACCGCCAAACGGATGTCGTAGGCCCCGACAACGAGATCGGGCACCGTCGTCAGGGTGAGAGCTTCAGGACCACCGGGAGAGTTCACGATAATTGCGCGCATGCTCGCAGCCTACGCGTGGGGTACGACACGACCAACGGCGCCGAGGTGTCGGGCGGGCATCCGCTTCACCGATGCTTCGCCCCTATCGGGACGGCAGAACTCGGCGCATCATGGAATTGCGGCTCACGACTCTGACCGCTGAACAGGAGATTCTCATGAGTGCGACCGTTCTGCCCTCCATTGACCGCTGGTGGCCGCACCTTGACATCGACTTCAAGCACGAGATCCTGGCGAACCTGGATGCCCCTTTGAGCACGGAGGCGTTGGACGAAGTGGCCCGCCTGTGTGACGCGACTATCGAGCCAGGCCCGGCCGCCCTCTCCGATAGTGAGAAGGAATACATTCGCACCCAGATCGAAGTCGTCGACTGACGAAGACTCGAACTACCCGTGCTTCACTGCGTGAGCGGTGGCGGAGCGCCCGGCCCGAATGATCAGCACGATCAAAGCGAGCAGACTGGCGGCGCTAACGACGTAGAGCAACATGCCCCAGGGCGCGTGGTCTGCGCCCGAGACTAAAAAGGTGTCAGCGAGCGACATGCCAGGCCCGAAACCCGCGAAAAAGTGTCCGGGAGCTGCAAATACCAACAGCACCAGGTAGGCCGCGACCACCGGCCCGACCCGGCTGTTCATCCGTACGATCGTCACCAGCAGAACGACGGTGGCGAGCACGATTCCGCTCATGCCCCAGGCGAGAACCCAGTTCGCGGTGAGCGGCTGATCCGCGCGCGCCATCTCAGCGCGGATCTGCCCGAGCGTGGCGCCCGGAACTGCCGCCAACGGATTCCACACCAGAATCTGCAGGGCGCCCACAATCGCGTAGGCGGCCACGGCCGCGAAGCCCGCGGCAGCCGCCACGACGGCGCGGCGCGGTTGCGGTTTCACGGTGTTCTCCATGCCGCCAGCGTACCGATCATTCGGGCGCGGCCCGACCCTCCGAAGTTGGTGACGAACGGTGACCCTGGTCCGGCCGGATCAGCGCCGGAAGGCGAGTGCCGCGGCCCGATCGGCCTGCACATTTGCCCGGTGAAGTTCCTGATGGCCGGCCAGTTCGGGGCGACGGCGAATAATCAGCCAGACGACGCCGAGCCCGATGAACCACACCGGCGTCACGAGCAGCGCCTGCAGGGTATCGGCCTTCTGGGTGAGCGCCCAGATCAGGAAGACGAAGAACGCGAGCAGGACATAACACATGTAGACGCCGCCGGGCATTTTGAACTTGGAGGCCGCGTGCAGTGCCGGGCGACGCTTGCGGTACACGATGTAGCTCACCACGATGATGGACCACACGAAGATGAACAGTACCGATGCCATGGTCGTCACCACGGTGAACACGGCGATGATCGACGAGCTCGCGTACAGCAGAACAGCGGATACGAGCAAAAACATGCAGGAGAACAACAGCGCGTTGGCGGGCACCCGGTGGCGGCTCAGGCGTTGAAAACGCCCCGGTGCCGTACCCTCGACCGACAGCCCGAAGAGCATTCTCGATGTGGAATATAGGCCGGAGTTCGCGGAGGATGTCGCGCTGGTGAGCACGACGAAATTGATCACGGCTGCGGCCGCGCCGAGCCCCGCGAGGGCGAACATCGCCACGAACGGGCTCACATCGGCGGTGACCTCACGCCACGGAGTGACCGCCATGATCACGATCAGGGCCAGCACGTAGAACAGCATGATGCGAATGGGGATCGAGTTGATGGCCTTGGGAAGGTTCTTCTCCGGGTGCTGCGCTTCGGCGGCCGTCGTGCCCACGAGCTCGACCCCGAGGAACGCAAACACGGAGAGCTGGAAGCCTGCGATGAACCCCATCGGACCGGTCGGAAACATCCCGCCGTCGTTCCACAGGTTGCTGAAACTCGCCGGCGTGCCGCCGGGGGACTGGAACTTTGTGAACACCATCACGAGCCCCACGATGATGAGCGTGACGATCGCGACGATCTTGATCAGCGCGAACCAGAACTCGGTCTCGCCGAACGCCTTGACGCTCGTGAGGTTGAAGCCAAGCAGAATCAACACGGCACCGAGGGCCGGAATCCACAGCGGCAGATCGGGCCACCAGAAGCTCGTATACAGCGCGATCGCGATCAGCTCGGCGATGGCGGTCACGATCCAGCAAAGCCAGTACGTCCAGCTCGTGAAGAAGCCGGCCCACGGCCCGAGCAGGTCCCCAGCAAAGTCGCTGAATGACTTGTAGTCGAGATTGGAGAGCAACAACTCGCCCATGGCCCGCATGACGAAGAACAGCATGAAGCCGATGATCATATAGACGAAGATCACGGACGGCCCCGCGAGGGAGATGGTCTTTCCTGAGCCCATGAACAGGCCCGTTCCGATCGCGCCGCCGATGGCGATCAGCTGGATATGACGGTTCGAGAGCGATCGGGCCAGGTGTGGCTGCGTGTTCGGGGCGGGTCGAGTGTTGGTTTTCAATTGCGACATCGGAGTTACTTCCTTGTAGTCCAGGCGATTGACAGAGCGTCGGGTTCTTTCGAACTCTGAGACAAAGCGGGCAGCGGATGCCAGGGCCGGCCGATAGGCCCGCGCCCGGCATCCGCTACGCAGCGCTGCTAGAGCAGCACGTTGAAACAGCGCTGCAGAGCGCTTTGAAAACAGCGCTCTCAGACCAGCGTGGGCTCGACCCGACTGATCAAATCGGTCCAGTCCGCGAGCGGCAGGTCGAGGGCCACGCTCACCGAACGGTTCGTGATCTTTCCGGCGGCGATATTAAGCCCTCCGGCGAGGGCGGCGTCCCGCTCGAACGCGGCGCGCACGCCCCGGTCGGCGATTGACAGAGCGTAGGGCAGGGTGACGTTCGTGAGTGCAAGGGTCGAGGTCTGCGGAACGGCGCCGGGCATGTTGGCGACGCAATAGAAGATCGAGCCGTGCACGGGGAACGTGGGGTCCTCGTGAGTGGTGGCGTGGGTGCCTTCGAAGCAGCCGCCCTGGTCCACCGCGATGTCGACGAGCACCGAGCCCCGCTTCATGCGCGACACGAGCTCGTTGGTGACGAGCTTTGGGGCCTTGGCGCCCGGGATCAGCACGGAGCCTATTACGAGGTCGGCCTCGGTCAGCGAGCGGTCGATCTCGTAGGCGTTGGAGGCGATGGTCTTGAGACGTCCGGCGTACAGGGCGTCGAGTTCGCGCAGGCGGTCGATGTTGATGTCCAGGATGGTGACGTCCGCGCCCATGCCGAGCGCCATGGCGGCGGCGTTGGAGCCTGCGACGCCGGCGCCGATGACGGTCACCTTGGCGGCGCGCACTCCGGGTACGCCGCCCATCAGCATGCCGGGGCCGCCGCCGGGGCGAGTCATCGACGCGGCGCCGACCTGAACGGCCAGGCGTCCGGCGACCTCGCTCATCGGGGCGAGCAGGGGCAGCGTGCGGTCGGCCTTCTGCACGGTCTCGTAGGCGATGGCGGTGACGCCCGCCTCAAGCAGGGCGGCGGCGAGAGCGGGCTCGGCGGCGAGGTGCAGGTAGGTGAAGAGGATCAGGCCCTCACGAAAATACGCGTACTCGGCGGTGACCGGCTCTTTCACCTTGAGGATTATGTCGGCGCTTGCCCACACCTCGAAGGCGCTCGGGGCGATCACGGCACCGGCAGCCATGTAGTCGGCGTCGGCGAAGCCGGAGGCGATACCGGCGCCGGCCTGCACCAGCACGGTGTGGCCGTGCAGCTTGGCTTCGTGCACTCCGGCGGCGGTGATGGCCACACGGAATTCGTTGTTCTTAACTTCGGTGGGAACACCAATGATCATGGGGAACTCCTGTTCCTGGTAGACGCAGGCCGATCGACTTTGGTCGGCGTAAGAACGATAAGCCCGGGTTTTCGCGGCTCTCCCGGCGGGGCGGCCGGGCAGCGGATGCCGTGGGCTGGTCCTCGCACGCCTCACCACCCCAAATTTGCCGCCTTTACAGGGGTTCTTCGCTGTCGCCGCCGGGGTCCGATGTGTCCCACTCGGCAGACACCCCGCGGCCGACTCGACATTTGTAGCGTCACGGCTCGTTGATTGTCGCCAGGCGTCCACACGGCTCCGTAGGATTGAAGCTATGACAGCGGCCGATATCGACCAGGCGGTAGTTATTATCGCTGCCCATCTGGGCCGTGCTCTCTCGCTCGAAGACCTCGACGGCGGGCTGCTTGCGTATAGTGCGCATCGCCCTACGGCTGACCGCGTGCGCACGAATTTTCTGCTGAGCAAGCTGGTTCCGCCCGACGTCAGCGCCTGGCAGCTGAGCCACGGTATCGCAACGGCGGTAAAACCGGTTCCCGTTCCGGCCAATGCCGATCTCGGAATGTTGGGCCGCGTGTGCGTGCCGCTGCTGGCGCGTGGATTCCGGGTGGGCTATCTGTGGGTCCTCCAGCTCGACGACGAGCAGACGCCGGAGTCCATTCTGCGTGAGTTGGGCATCATTCGCCCGGAGCTGGATGCCCTCGCGGAGATGCTTCTCAACCGCTCGAGCGCGGATTCTAACGGGCGTCTCGCCAGCGAAGGGCAATTTCTCGCCGCCTGTTTGGGCGACCGCGACGCCGTGGTGGCGGTGGGCGGTTGGCCATGCTTGCACGGGCGCGGACCCTGGCGTCTCGCCACGCTGCTGGAGCGCGGTGACAATGTTCAGCGCAACCCTGCCGAGAGTGGTCTGCTGCACCGGCTCTCCGCACTTCACTCCACTCTCGGCATTGACACCGTGCTGTTCTCAGCCGGCACCGAAACGCATGCCGTGCTGCTGCTGCACGACGAGATCGACGGCTTCGACCAGTCCGAGGTTCTGAGACGGTTCGAGCTCGAAGTCGCGCGCCGTGGGGGCCAGGTGGCGGCGCCCGCTCTGCTTGGGCTGAGCGAACCCTTCACCGACCTGCGCGGGCTGCCGGGCGCCTACGCCGAGGCGCGGAGCGCCGTGCAGGCGGCTCGGGTGGATGCCCAACTCGGCAGGGTCGTCTCGTTTCGCGCGCTGGGGGTCTACCAATTTCTGGCCGTTGTGGGTCGAGAGGTGTCGGCGTTCGAGTCATCGCTGTTCTCCGAGTTGAGGGATCTCGACCGGAACGGGGAACTGCTGCCCGTGCTCGAGCTGCTCTACGACAAGGACGGTTCCGTGGCCGAGGTCGCCGAGCACCTGCACCTGCATCGAACCAGTGTGTACAACAGGCTGCGGCGCATCCGTTCTCTGCTGGGTGTTGACCCACTGGGTGGGCATGCTCGTCTCGAGCTGCACCTGGCCCTCAAAGCCGCCCGCTGGGCTGGCCGACCCCGCCTGTAACGACCGGTGTGGTCTCCGGCGTTGCGGTAGACGCGGGGAACGTGCGCACCAACGCCGTCGGCCTGGCTTCATCGACACTCCGCTGGTGCGTTCCTCGCTCAACGCTGAGGCGATCGCCGCCTTCGAAGCCTGGGGAATCCCTGCACCCGGCTTGTACCTATGGCGTGATTCTCGCGCTAACGCCGTCGGCGGCGCGACGCAGCCAGGGGTCGCCGTCGTGCGCCCAACGTTCGAGGGTGGCATCCGCTCTCAAACGACTCGGCCCGCTGAGCGCCCGCACCATGGGGAACACGACGTCGAGGGTGAGCGGATCGACCAGCTCCGGCAGGACCGCGCCGCGTAGAAACCCCTCAATGCGGGTGAGATCGGTGTTGTCGAGTCGGGTCACGTTGGATTGCAGCAGCACGATGGCGGCGAGGCGGCGTTCGAAGACCGGAAACTTCCACAATTCAGAGCTCAGCGCCGTTACTTCGTCGTGCGTCATGTTCTTGTATCGGCGGGCCAGATCGCGGATGGTGCCGCGCACGGCGCCGACCGAGGCGCCGTAGAACTCCAGTTCGGTCCCGAACCGAGCCCGCGACTCGGCCGCGCGTTCCCAGGTTGCTTCGTACTGCAGCGTGCGATCCACGAAATCGTCGGCGTCGCTCATCCTTCTATTCTGCCTCGCCCAGGCTGGGCACGCCCCCGCTCAAGCTGCCGCGCTCCCGCACGATGTTCCCGCTCGTGAACTGCTCAGTGCACCAGCGCCAGCAGCAGCGCGACGGATATGAACAGCAGGCCGAACAAGCGGTTGAGAATGAGCTGGCCGCGAGTGGTGTTCGTGAAGCGCTGAAACGATTTGGCCGCGACCGCGAAGAAGAACCACATCACCAGGATGTCAATCAGCACCACGGTGACGGTCAGTACCAGATACTGGGGGAGCAGCGGCTGCTCCGGCTGGATGAACTGCGGCATGAACGCGAGGAAGAAGACGAGAGCCTTGGGGTTGAGCAGGTTGACCCACAGACCGCGGCGAAACATCGACCAGGCGAGTTCCCTGGCTCGCGGTGCAGCCAGGTCTCGAGACGGGTCGGGTTTCTGCAGAATTAAACGGATGCCCAGAAACACCAGGTAGGCGGCCCCGGCATACCGAATGACGTTGAAAAGTACGGGTGAGCTGGTGACGAGCACCCCAACGCCGAGCGCCACCACGATCACGTGCACGACAAGCGCCGCCTGCTGCCCGAAAATTCCCCAGATCGAACGGCGAAATCCGCTGGTGAGCGAGTTGTTCATGGTGTTGATCGCGCCAGCGCCGGGGGTGAAGCTGATCAGCACGCCGGCGCCCACGAGGGCCAGCCATAGGGAAAGTTGCACATGTCAGCGTAGCGCGGGTACGGCGGATGCCTCCGCTTGCGTCACCAGCGAAGACACTGGCCCAGGTCGGTGTGGTCGGCACCTCACCTGATGCTGTCGAAACAGCGTTGAACGCCTGCTAGGTGCACACCACTCGATAGCCGCAGCAATGCATTCGTTATAAAAATAATGCATTATTTTGGTTGGGAGCATATTTTTTTTGATAGCGTTGTTCTGGATGAACTTGACGCAATGCTCGTCACGTTTCGCCTAATCAATGACGATAAGGAAGAAACAATGCAACAACATACCCGTAAATCCCGCCTGATCGGGGCAACGGCCATCGCGCTCGGAGTCGTCCTCGTTCTCGGGTCCTGTTCATCCGCCCGCGGGTCTGCCGCGTCGGGCGGAGACGAGGACGAGGTCTACACGATCGGCTTCTCCCATGTGACGACGACGAACACGCCCAAAGGCGCCGCCGCCGAGAAATTCAAGGAGATCCTCGAGGCATCCTCGGATGGCCGCATCGAGGTCGAGCTGTACCCCAACTCTTCGCTGTACGGCGACAAGGATGAGCTGCAGGCCTTGCAGTCCAACAGCATCCAGATGATCGCCCCGGCGAGTGCCAAGTTCACCACTCTCGCCCCGCAGCTGCAGCTGCTCGACCTGCCATTCCTGTTTGAGAGCAGCGAGGACATCGCAGAGATCGCCTCTCGTGACTCCGTCGTGGGCAAGGCGATCTTCGAGAACGAGGACCTGCGCGCGGCGAAGATTAAGCCGCTCGGCCTCTGGGACAATGGCTTCAAACAGATGGGGGCCAACGTTCCGATCCGGGCCGCAGCGGACATGGCCGGGCTGAGCTTTCGCATCCAGCCGGCCGATGTGCTGGTGAGTCAGTTCGAAACCTGGGACGCCATCCCCTCTATCCTCGCCTTCGCCGAGGTCTACAGCGCGCTTGAACAGGGCGTCATTAACGGTCAGGAGAACACCTGGTCGAACATGGAAACGCAGAGCATGCACACGGTTCAGGACTTCATCACCGAGTCCAACCACGGCTACATCGGCTACATTCCGGCTATCAACAATGACTTCTTCGAGTCGCTGCCCGACGACCTCCAGCAGCTTGTTCTCGACGCCGTCGACGAATCCAGTGTCTACAACCGTGAGATCGCGGCCGAGGTGAACGAAGAGGCCAAGCAGGCGATCATCGCCGAAGGGTCGACCGAGATCATTCAGCTGACCGACGCGGAGCGCGATGCCCTGATGGCAACGGTCATCCCGAGCGTCTGGGAAGAGTATTCCGAAGTGCTGGGCCCGGACATCGTGGCCGAACTGCTCGCCAACCGCGACTAGCCATCGCCCTCGTTTTTCACCCGTCGGCACGGGTTTCGTCGTGCTGCCCTTCAACTTAAGGACGCCCCCATTATCAGGTTTAGCCACGCTTTGACTCGGGTGGAAAACTTCCTGGTCTGCACCTGTCTGGCGGTGGCAACGCTCGTTGCCATCGCCCAGGTGCTGCTCAGGGCCATCTTTAACATTCACCTCTGGTGGGGTGAGGAGACCATTGTTTACCTCATCATCTACTCCACCTTCCTCGGTGCCATCATCACCCTGCGCCACAACGAACACATCGCCGTGAAGGTCTTCGAACCGTTCCTCGGCAGAATCGGCCGTCGCCGGATGGACATCCTCGGCATTCTGGTCACCATTGCCTACCTCGCCATCGTGGGCTTCTTTGCGTGGCTGCTGCTCTTCGAACCGTTCTCCACCTCCACGGTCACCCCCACGCTCAAACTGCCACTGTGGGTGGTCGAATTCTCTGTTCCACTGGGATTCACGCTGATGCTGCTGCGAGCGATTGAGATTCTGGTGCGACTCATCCGGGGCCTGCCGGCATCCGTTGACGGAGACAAAAGCGAGTTCGAACGAGAAGAAGAAGCGCTCGGCCTGGGAGAAGGGGAGGCGAAACTGTGATCGAAGGACTGCTGGCCCTCCTGGTTATCTTGTTTGCCCTGTTGCTCACGTCCGCACCCATCGCGGTCGCCATGGGGCTCACATCATTCATCTACTTCTACTTCTTCACGGCCATCCCGCTCACCCAGGTTCCCGAGCGGCTCTTCAACGCGCTCAATGCGTTCCCCTTGATGGCGATCCCCTTTTTCATCGTGGCGGCGAACCTCATGAGCCGCGGCGGAATCAGCAAGCGTTTGATCGCGGCCTCCAATGCCCTCGTGGGTCAGTTCCGCGGCGGCCTGGCTATGACGGCCGTGCTCGCCTGTATGTTCTTCGCGGCCATTTCCGGCTCGAGCCCGGCGACCGTGGTGGCCGTGGGAACGCTCATCATTCCGGCCATGATCAAGAGCGGCTATGGCAAGGACTTCTCCACCGGGCTCGTCACGACCTCCGGGTCGCTCGGAATTCTGATCCCGCCGTCGATTCCGCTCATCGTCTATGGAATCTCCACCGAACAGTCGATCGGCGACCTGTTCGTCGCCGGCATCGGGCCGGGAATCATGGCCGGAATCGGGCTGCTCATCCTCGCCGTGGTCATCTCGAGACGCAGAAAATACGGCATGGGCCTGAATGCCATCCGCATGAGCAAATACGAACGCTTCACAGCCCTGCGCGACGCCTCACTCAGCCTGTTTCTGCCTATCTTCGTGCTCGGCGGCATCTACACGGGGATCTTCACCCCCACCGAAGCCGCAGCCATGGCCGTGTTCTACGCCCTGATCGTATCGATTTTCGTGTACAAGGAGATCAAGCTCAAGGACCTTCCATCGATTCTGATGGCGTCCGCGCGAACGTCGTCGATGGTGATGTTCATCGTGGCCTCTGGAATCCTGTTCTCGTTCGTGCTCACGGCCGAACGCATCCCGGGCCAGGTGAGTGAAGCTCTGCTCGCGTCAGAGCTCACCCCGGTGATGTTCCTGATTATGGTGAACGTGCTGCTGCTCGTTGTGGGCATGTTCATGGAGACCTCGAGCGCCATCCTCATCCTGGCCCCGGTGCTGCTGCCGGTGGCGATGGAACTCGGCGTCGACCCGATCCACTTCGGCATCATCATGGTGCTCAACCTGGAGATCGGCATGATGACTCCACCGCTCGGACTCAACCTGTTCGTCGCGAGTGGGCTCACGGGAATGAATATCCTCCGAGTTGCGAAGGCGGCTATGCCGAGCGTTGGCGTGTTGTTGATCGCCCTCGTCATCGTGACCTTTGTACCGCAGCTCTCGACCTTCGCGCTCTAAGTTGACGCCTGGGCCACCCGACTCAATCGGGCGGCCCGGGCGTCACGTCAAGTGCCGCCGCGCTTGTTCGCTCGTCGAAGTGTGCGGCGAGCAACTCGCCGGCGTGCTCGACGTGCGCCTGCATGGCCACGCGAGTGGCCTGTGCGTCATGGGAACGGATGTCCGTCAGGAGCTGGGCGTGATCGTTCGCCGTGGCCTCGGGCCAGCCCGGAATGCTGGAATAGAACTTCCGGGGCACATACCGCGTCATCAGGCCGAGCGCCCAGATGATTTTGGGAGCACCGGCGATCAGGTTGATTTCTCGGTGGAAGGCGTGGTTTTTCTCCTCGAGCAGCTCGAGGTTGCCGCGCGCGGACGCCGCGATCAGCTCGTGGTGCAGGGCCTCGAGCTCGGCGAGATCTTCGGGAGTGGCGGCGACGGCGGCCCGTGCGGCGAGCTCGCCCGCGATCAGCGCCTGCACGGTGAACAGGTCCCGAACGTCTTGCCCGGTGAGCGCGGCCACCTGGAACCCGCGCCGGGGCACGAGCTCGAGGAAACCTTCCACCCGCAGCGCCTGCAGCGCCTCGCGTGCCGGCGTGGTGGAAATGCCGAGTGCCGCGCCGATGGTCTCGGCGCGCACGGCCGTGCCGGGCGGCAACTCACCGGACATGATCATGCCGCGCACGTAGCCTGAGGCCTCATCGCTCAGCTGGGGGCGCGCGCGGGTCGAGGGGCGGCGGGAGGCCATCGCGGGTCCTTTCTCGGGCAGGGTCACTCCTAAGTTACGGCATCACCGGGGCCGAGCCAGGGTCACGATGCTTGGTTCAGAGGGCGAGCCCGAGCTCAGCCAGGATCTGCTCGGTGTGCTGCCCGATCGCCGGCACCGGGTCCATGCGAAACCCGGTCTCACGGCTCGTCACTGGCGGAATCAGGCTGCGCACCGGCCCCACCGGTGAGTCGACGTTCTGCCATCGGCCGCGTTCGGCCAGTTGCGGGTGCGCCGAGAAGTCGTGCATGCTACGTAGTTGCGCGTTGGCGATGTTCGCGCGGTCCAGTCGAGCGAGCACCTCCACGGAGGTGAGGGTGGTCAGCACATCGAGGATCACGGCGTGCAGCGCTGGCCGGTTCTGCACCCGCAGGGCGTTGCCCAGAAAATTTGGGTCCGCTCCGAGAAGCGGGCGTTTCAGCACATCAGTGCAGAATGCCGCCCATTCGCGCTCGTTCTGGATACCGAAGAAGATCGTGCCGTCCGCAGTATCGAACGGGCCGTAGGGCGCGATCGACGCGTGCTGTGCGCCGTTGCGCTGCGGGGGAGTACCGCCGTACTCGGCGAAGAAGTAGGGCTGCTGCATCCACTCGCCGAGCGCCTCGAGCATCGATACCTCGAGCACGTCGCCGCGCCCGGTCGTGGCGCGCTGCAGCAGCGAGGTGAGGATTCCCGAGAAGGTGTACATGCCGGCGCAGATATCCGCGATGGAGACGCCGACCTTGGCAGGGTCCTCGGGTGTGCCAGTGACGCTCAGCAGGCCGGCTTCGCACTGCACGAGCAGGTCGTAGGCTTTCTTCTGCTCATAGCTGCCGCCGCGGCCGTAGCCCGAAATAGAGGCGTGGATGAGCCGCGGGTTGAAGGCGAGGGCCTCGTCGGGTCCGAGACCGAGCCGTTCCACAGCCCCCGGAGCGAGATTTTGCACCAGCACGTCGGCGCGGCTGACCAGTTCACGCAGCACGGCCAGGCCCGAGTCGCTCTTCAGATCGAGCACGATGCTTTCTTTGCTGCGGTTGAGCCACACGAAGTAGCTCGACATGCCGTGCACGGTCTCGTCGTAGCCGCGAGCGAAGTCTCCGGTGTCCCGCTCCACCTTGATCACTCGAGCGCCGAGGTCGGCGAGCTGCCGGGTGGCGAACGGCGCGGCGACGGCTTGTTCGAGGGAGACGACCGTGAGCCCGGCCAGCGGCAGCGCGCGCATCCTCTAGTTCTTTTCGAGCGTCGCCGGCAGACTCGCCTCGTTCGGTCGGGTGTCCTCCAAGTCGGGCAGGTGCCCCTCGCGGTAGACCATGAACGTGCGCTGGTAGCTCATCACGATGACGCTGTTCTGGTTGTAGCCCTCGGTCGCCACGGTCACGAGGCCTAGGGTGGGGCGCGACTTCGAGGCGCGCGTAGCCAGCACCTTGGAACGCGAGTAGATTGTGTCGCCCTCGAAGACCGGGCTGGGCATTCGTACCTCGTCCCAGCCGAGGTTGGCGAACACGTTCATCGACAGGTCGATCGTGGACTGCCCGGTGACGAGCGCGAGGATGAAGGTGGAGTTCACGAGCGGCAGCTTGTACTCCGTGCGTAGCGCGAAGTTGCTGTCGATGTGCGTCTTGGCCACGTTTTGCGTCATCAGCGTGAACATCTGATTGTCACCTTCGGTGACCGTCTTACCCAACGGGTGGTAGTAGATATCGCCGACGGCGAAGTCTTCCCAGAGGCGTCCGGTCCAGCCCGCGACGACGCGTCCGGTGGATTCGGGGGTCAGGGTGTGCTCGGCCATGAGTCGATCTCCTTGTACAGAATATATTATCTATTAGGGGTATTTTCTGCGAGAAACACAGACAAGTCAAGCTATTTGCTTCCTCAAAGCACGACAAATACCTCTGGCGCCGTTTTAATATATTATGTACTCTATTAACGTCCGGTCCGCCCGATACTCGACAAGGAGCCCTCATGACAGACCTGCTCGACACCGCACCGGCCACCCGGCAGGCCTCGCCGGGATTGTCGCTCGACGAAATTCGCCAGTTCACCAGGGACCTCTGCGCCGGCTTCCCCGACGAGTATTGGCGCCAGAGCGACCGCGACCGCAGCTACCCGCAGGAATTCGTGGAGACCCTCACCCAGGCCCGCCTGCTCAGCGCCCTCATCCCTACCGAGTACGGTGGCCTCGGCTACTCCCTCACCCAGGCCAGCGTGATTATGGAGGAGATCAACCGCTCCGGCGGCCATTCCGCCGCCTGTCACGCCCAGATGTACATCATGGGCGCGCTGCTACGCCACGGCACAGCAGCCCAGAAGGCCGAATATCTGCCGGAGATCGCGGCCGGCCGGCTGCGACTGCAGGCGTTTTCGGTCACCGAGGATGTCGCTGGTTTGGACACCACGAGCATCCTCACCCGCGCGGAGGCCGATGGCGATGATTTCGTGATCACCGGCCACAAGAACTGGACCAGCCGCATCAACGACTCCGACCTGGCCATGGTGCTGGCCCGCACGAGCGACCGGGGCGCCGACAAGACCGTGGGCCTCACCCTGTTCCTCGTCGACTTGCGCAAGGTTCGTGCCGAGCAGCCGCATACCCTTGAAACCATCCCGGTGCGTACCATGTTCAACTACGCCACCAACCAGGTGCACTACCGCGGCATGCGGGTGCCCAAAAGCGCGGTGATCGGTGAGGTCGACCGCGGCTTCCGCTACGTACTGGACGGCTGGAACGCCGAGCGCATTCTGCTGTCGGCCGAGGCTATCGGCGACGGCTACTGGTTCAGTGCCCGGGCCAGCGCCTACGCGAACAGCCGCGAGGTCTTCGGCCGCCCGATCGGCAGCAACCAGGGCGTGCAGTTTCCCATTGCCGACGCCTACATGAAGGTGCGCGCGGCCGACCTGATGCGCTACGAAGCCGCCCGCCTCTTCGACGCTGGCGCGCCGTGCGGCGCCGAGGCCAACATGGCCAAGCACCTCTCCTCGGAGGCCAGCTGGGCCGCCGCCAATGCGTGCCTCGACACCCACGGCGGCTACGGCTTCGTGGACGAGTACGACGTGGAGCGCAAGTTCCGCGAGACACGCATGTTCCAGACCGCTCCGGTGAGCAACAACCTGATCAAGAGTTTCGTGGCCACCAAGGTGCTCGGCCTGCCCCGCTCATACTGAGCGTCACCGGTCTCGTGCCGATCAATCCAGGAGACACTATGTCCCGTACCACCACGGCTAGCGCCGTCACCGCCCTGTTCGTGCCCGGCGACCGGCCAGAGCGCTTTCGCAAGGCCACCGGTTCAGCGGCCGACGTCGTGATTATCGACCTCGAAGACGCCGTCGCGCCTGAGTCCAAAGCGAATGCCCTGGCCGCCATCCTTGAGCACCTTGCCGCCGGCCCCGACCCGGTTCGCGCCCTCGTGCGCGTCAACGCCGCGGGGGCTGTGAGCTTGCCCGCGGAGCTCGCAGCTCTCCGTGACCTCGCCGCGCGGCCCGGCCACGGGTTGCTCGGTCTCGTCGTGCCCAAGGCCGAAAACCCCGAACTGCTCCGCGAGGTCGCGGCCGCGTTTGCCGGGGTTGCCGGACCGCCGCTCGCGCTCGTGGCGCTGATTGAGTCCGCCGCCGGCGTGCAGAACGCGCCCGAGCTGGCCCGGGTGCCGGGCGTGACTCGGTTGGCCTTCGGCGCCATCGACTACGCCCTCGATATCAACGCCGGTGCTGGCGACCGCGTGCTCGACTACGCCCGGTCGGCTATCGTCGTCGCCTCGCGCGCGGCCGGCCTCGAAGCGCCGCTTGACTCGCCGAGCGTGCAAATTAGTGACACCGGGGCAGTGACCGATTCGGCTGCCCTCGCCCGGCAGTTCGGCTTCGGCGGCAAGCTCTGCATTCACCCCGCCCAGCTCGAACCGGTGGCGGCCGCGTTCCGCCCCACGCCGGCCGAGATCGACTGGGCACGCAGCGTGATCGGCGCCACCGGGGGTGCAGCTCAGGTGAACGGACAGATGATCGACCGCCCGGTCACCGTGCGGGCCGAGCGCATCCTCGCCCGCCGCGGGGCAGAAGCCGCGCAAGCGTGAACGTGTCCGGGCGGTGCGCCCAGTACAACGTACGGCATTCGTCGCCCTGGCCAACGAACCGCGCGTCAGTCGTTGGCGATGTCGAAAGGGTCGGCGGGCGGCTTGCCGGTGTAACGCGCGTTCAGCGCAATGAAGCTGCGCGACACGTGATGCTCAAGGGCCAGCCCCGCAGCTTCGGCGTCTCCGGCGCGCACGGCTTCGAGCATCGCTCGGTGCTCGGCCTCGGAGTCCTCGGCCGGTTCGGGGGAGTCGAGCAGCAAGTCCCACGGGAATACTCTCCAGAGAGCATCGATCTCTTCGACCAGGCTGGGGATGCCGCAGCGCTCGTAGAAGAAGAAGTGGAAGCGCTTATTCAATTGGCGGACGGCATCCGAATCGTGACGGGCAGTGGCCGCGTTCAGTTCGTCGAGCAGCAGTTCGACCTGGCGCAGTTCGAGCGGCGAAAGCCGGATCGCCGCGCGCCGCATGGCGTAGCTCTCGGTGAGCCGACGAATAATATAAGTCGCTTTGGCCCGCTCGAAATTGATACCGGCCACCCGCACTCCGCGCCGAGGTTCGCTCACCACAAGGTTCTCGGCTTCGAGGGCGCGCAGCGCCTCGCGCACCGGGGTGATGCTGCTGCTGAACTGGCGGGCTAGTTCATCTTGGGGCAGCTTTGCGCCGCGGGGCAGATTACCGCTGAGAATCAGGCGCCGGAGTTCGTCGACGATCTGATCCCGCTTTGTGGGGGGCGCCTCGGTCATTCCCATCATATTTCCTTGCATTTTTCGCGGGGTGGCGGTCAAAGGCCTCACTCTATCCGAACCGCATCCACCGGACGAGGGGTAGATGCCTCCGTTTCAGAATGATACATTATTTAGAGAATCATGCATTTTATCGTCAGCGTTGAAGGTTGAATATGTCCCAGACTCTGCCCCTCGAGGGCATCACGGTGATCTCCTGCGAACACGCCGTGGCTGCTCCCCTGGCCACCCGCCACCTCGCCGACCAGGGTGCCAGGGTGATCAAGATCGAACGTCTAGGCACAGGCGATTTCGCCCGCAGCTACGACGAGACGGTGAACGGGCTGTCCAGCCACTTCGTCTGGCTCAACCGCAACAAGGAGAGCCTCGCCCTCGACCTGAAACGGCCAGAGGCCCTGGCGATAATGCACGAGCTGCTTGCCACCGCCGACGTCTTCGTGCAGAATCTGGCACCGGATGCGGCGGCTCGCCTCGGTCTCGGCGCCGCCGAGTTGCGCGAGCGCTACCCGACCCTGATTACCTGTTCCATCAGCGGATATGGCAGTAGTGGTCCCTACCGAGACGCTAAGGCCTATGACCTGCTGATTCAGAGCGAGGCCGGACTCGTGGCGATCACGGGCACCGCGGAGGCTCCCGCCAAGACTGGTATTCCGACGGCGGATATTGGCGCTGGCATGTACGCCCTCTCCGGAATTCTCACCGCCCTGTTTCACCGCGAGCGCACCGGTGAAGGGTCAGAGGTCGAGGTGAGCCTCTTCGATTCCGTGGTCGAGTGGATGGGCTTTCCCCTCTACTACACCGAATACGGCGGAACCGCCCCGGCCCGTGCTGGCACCAGCCATGCGTCGATCGCCCCCTACGGCACGTTCCGGGCCGGAGACGGCGTGGACGTCGTGCTCTCGGTGCAGAATGACCGCGAGTGGGCGTCGTTCTGCGCCGGTGTGCTGGAACGGCCGGATCTGATCAACGACGAGCGCTTCGCCACCAGCAGTGTGCGCCTAACCCACCGCACCGAGCTGCATGCCGTGGTCGATGCGGTCTTCGCCGCCCACGATGGGCCGGAGATGGAACGCCGCCTCGCCGAGTCGACGGTGGCCTTTGCACGTCAGCGCGAAGTGAAAGACGTCCTCACTCACCCGCAGCTCAGCGCGCGAAACCGCTGGCGCACCGTCGAGACTTCGGCTGGACAAGTGCGGGCTTTGCTCCCGGCCGTGACCGTGGTGGGCCAGGCGGTGCGCATGGACCGGGTGCCCGACGTGGGTGCCGACACCCGGTCGATCCTTGGCGCCCTCGGCTACAGCGCCGCCGCCATCGACGAGCTCACCGGCGCGGGCGTGCTGTGATGGCTGAGTTCAGCTATGTCGATCAGTTGCCGCTCGGCCCCACCGACACCCCGATGCGCCGCCTCGACGTGGCCGGCTACAGGGTGCGCGGCAGCGGAGAAGAGGCCGTGCTCGAGGTAGACCAGTCCGCGATCGAGGCCCTCGCCGATGCGGCCTTTCGCGACCTGGCCCACTTTCTGCGTCCCAGCCACCTGGCCCAGCTGCGCCGCATCATCGACGACCCGGAGTCCTCGGCGAACGACCGATATGTGGCACTCGACCTGCTGCAGAACGCCAACGTCGCCTCCGGCGGAGTGCTGCCCATGTGCCAGGACACCGGAACGGCCATCATCTCCGCCAAACGGGGCCATCGCATCCAGACCGACGGAACGGATGCTCGCAGCCTCAGCCACGGCGTCTATCAGGCGTACCAGGACCTCAACCTGCGCTACTCCCAGATGTCCCCGGTCGATATGTGGACCGAGGCGAATACGCAGAACAACCTGCCGGCGCAGATCGAGATCGGCCTCGGGCAGGGGCTGGAATACGAGTTTCTCTTCATGGCGAAGGGTGGCGGCAGCGCCAACAAGTCGTTCCTCTATCAGGAGACCAAGTCGATCCTCGACGAGAAGAGAATGCTCGAGTTCCTGAAGGCGAAGATCGAAAGTATCGGAACCGCGGCCTGCCCGCCGTACCATCTCGCCGTCGTGATCGGCGGAACCAGCGCAGAATTCGCCCTGAAAACCGCCAAGCTCGCCTCGGCCCACTATCTTGACACCCTGCCCGAGCAGGGCAGCGACGCTGGACACGGCTATCGCGACCAAGACTTCGAGCAGAAGGTGTTCGAGCTCACGACCCAGCTCGGTTTCGGCGCCCAGTTCGGCGGAAAGTACTTCTGCCACGACGTGCGGGTGGTGCGCCTGCCGCGCCACGGCGGCTCGCTGCCCATTGCGATCGCGGTGTCATGCTCGGCCGACCGTCAGGTCCTCGGCCGTATCACCCCGGAGGGGGTGTTCCTCGAAGAACTCGAACGCGACCCGGCCCGGTTCATTCCGAGCACCGGGCTGGCAGAAATAACGGACGCGTCGGCATCCGTTGCCATCGACCTCACGGTGCCCATGGCGGAGATTCGCGCCCAGCTCAGTGCCTGCACGGTGAGCATGCGGCTCTCGCTGACCGGCACACTCATCGTGGGTCGCGACATCGTGCACGCGAAGATTCGCGAGCGGATTGCGCGCGGCGAGGGCGTGCCCGACTACCTGCTCAAGCACCCCATCTATTACGCCGGCCCGGCCAAGACGCCGGAGGGAATGCCGTCGGGGTCGTTTGGGCCAACGACGGCCGGCCGCATGGACGGCTACGTGGCCGAGTTTCAGGCGCTCGGGGCCTCGCTGGTGATGCTCGCCAAGGGCAACCGCTCCGCCGCCGTCACCGCCTCCTGCCATGCCAACGGCGGGTTCTACCTCGGCTCGGTTGGCGGCCCCGCCGCGCGGCTGGCGCAGGACTGCATCCGCTCGGTCGAGGTCATCGACTACGCCGAGCTAGGCATGGAAGCCGTCTTCCGCGTGGAGGTCGAGAACTTTCCCGCCTTCCTGGTGGTCGACGACAAAGGAAACGACTTCTTCCAGAAAGACGACCGCACCTTCGTGGGGCTCAGCCCCACCCGCCTGCTGCCGTGATTGCTATGAAAGGCACCGACATGAGTACCGTCTCACACCGTCTCGCCGTCCACGCCGTGGCCGACCACACAGTGTCGCCCGAGCTTGCAGAGTGGATGCGGCTGCTGCTGCTCGACTACCACGCCATCACCGGCGGCGGGTTTCACCGCGACTCGGCGGTGGCTGCCCGCGCTGCCGTCGAAATATCGGAGCAGCCGACGGCCTTCTTCCCGGCCGCCCTGCACGGAGTGGATGGAGCTGGTAAGAGCGGCTTCGCCACGGTGGAAAGCGCCGCCCTGGTGAACGGCATCACCGCACACGGCCTCGAACTCGATGACACCTTTGAGGAGTCCTCGCTGCACCCCGGCGTCGTCATCTTCCCGGCAGTGCTCGCTCTCGCCAGCACGCGGCAGTCGCTCACCGGTGAGGTACTACGGGCCGCCATCGTGGGCTACGACGTGATGTGCACGGTGGGCGTGCTGCTCGGTGCCCGCGAGAGCTACGGGCGCGGCTTTCACCCCACGGGGGTGGCCGGCTGCCTGGGTGCCGCGGCGGCGGCGGCCCGGCTGCTCGGTCTCACGGTGGAGCAGACGGCGCATGCCCTCGGACTGGCGGCGAACATGGCGTCTGGTTCGCTCGAATTTCTGGCCGACGGCTCATGGACCAAACGGCTCAACGCCGGGCATGCCGCGGCCACGGGTATTCGCGCTGCGAAGCTCGCCGCCGCCGGATTCACCGCACCGGCCACGGCCATCGAAGGCCGAGACGGCTTTCTCGTGCAGTACGGCGCGGGCGTGGTCGAGGGCCGACAGCTGGCGCTCGAATTCGGCCGCAGCGCGCTCGACACCTCGATCAAGTTCTACCCCTGCTGCCGCTATATGCACGGCAACATCGATCTGCTGCGCGATATTCGCGAGCAGAACCCTGAGCTCGGCATCGACGATGTCGCACGCATCCGAGTCGGCGTGATCCGGGCCGGTGCCTCGCTCGTTTCTGAGCCCGCGGCACGCAAACTCGTGGTCAACACGCCGGTGGACGCCCAGTTCAATATGCCGTTCGGCGCGGCGGTCGCGCTCGCAACCGGGCGCGCCACTGTCGACCAGTTCGACGACGCACCTGCCGTGGCCGCGGAGCTCATGGAGTGGATGGAAAAGGTCGAGTGCTATCGCAGCGACTCGCTCGAGGCCGCATTCCCGGCTCGGTGGCAGGCCGAAGTGCAGGTTGTGCTCCGAAACGGAACCGTGATCGAGAAGAGCGAAAATTCCTTCCGTGGGGCGCCGGGCGACCGGGCAACCTGGGCCGACATCGTGCAGAAGGCGGAAGGGCTGATCGGGGCGCCCGCGGCGAAGGCACTGGCCGCAAGCGTGTCCGAGCTCGACGACTCCACAGTGCTCGGCGGAGGCGTAGCAGTGCCCAGAGATACCCTCACTGCCTCTCGTGCGTAAGTGATGCGCCGGCGCGAGTCGGGCTCCCGTGCGGTGGTGCTCGCGGCGGGCGCCACCATCACTGGCGGGCTGCCGGTGTTCTTGCTTGGCGCCCTGTTCGTGCAGATCCAGCGCGATGTGCCGGCCCCACAGTGGGTGCTCGGCGCGGCGGTGGCCAGCTACTGGGGTGCGGCCGCGGTGATGTCCCTGCTGGCCGGCCGGCTCGTGTCGTGGTCGGGCATACGCTCGGCAACCCTCCTCGGGTTGGTCGTCGGCGCGCTGAGCCTCGCGGGCGCCGCATTCTTAGTGCCGTCGTGGGCCTGGCTGCTGGTGTGGGCTGGAGTGGGTGGGGTGTCCAATGGCATCAGTCACCCGGCGGCGAATCAGCTGATCAACCTGCGGGTGCGGCGCGGCATGCTCGCGACCGCGTTCGGTATTAAGCAATCGGCGATCCCGTTCTCCGCGTTCCTGGCCGGGCTGGCCGTGCCCGCGCTCGCGCTCACCCTGGGGTGGCATTGGGGATTCGGTCTGGCGAGCCTGTTCGCGCTCGCGGTGGGCGTGCTGTTCTGGTGGTCGGTGCCGCGCGGGGAGCTCTCGCGCCATCGACGAGGCGGCTCACACGTGCCGCTGACGCCGGCGCTGATGAAGTACCTGCTGCTGATGACGAGCGTCACCACGCTCTCCGCCGCGGCCACCGGCGCCGTCACCGCGTATGCGGTGATCACCGGCATCGAGCGCGGCCTGCCGCTAGCGTGGGCGGGCATCCTCTTGAGCGTAGGCGGTTTGCTCAGCGTCACCGTGCGCGTCATCGTGGGACGGATCGCTGATCGGGCAAACAGCAAATTCGCGCTCGCGACCGTGGCCACCATGATGTGTGTTGGCGGCGTGGGGGTGCTGCTGATGGCCGTCGACACCCAGTGGACCTTCGTGGTGGGCATGCTGCTGGCTCTCGGCATTGGCTGGGGCTGGCCCGGACTCACCCACTTTGTGGTGTCCCGCGTGGCCGGTCCGGCTACGCCAAGCGCGACGGGCATCATGCAGATCGGTACGTACGTCGGCAGCGGTGCCGGCCCGCTAGCATTCGGCCTCCTCTACACGGCGGTGCCCGAGGTCGCGCTGTGGATCATTGTGGGCGCCGTGCAGATTGTGGCCGGATACATCGCCGTGGTGCTGGCTCGAACCACTCCGCCCCCGGTGCCCGTGGCCTGAGCACTGTACTTTTCCACACTGTCAAAGGAGACATTATGACCACACTGTTCATCGGCCTCGGCAAAATGGGCGACCCGATGGTTCGTCGCTACGCGCCCGGTCGTGACGTGTTGCTCTACGACGTGGATGCGGCGGCGAGCGCCACGCTCGCCGCCGCGGTGGGCGGTCGGGCACTGGCCGGGCTCGAGGAGCTTCCGGCGGGCATCCGCACGGTGATCCTGATGCTCCCCAACAGCCGCATCGTCGAATCCGTCGTGGTAGCGCTGCTCGCCCAGCTCGAGCCCGGTGCCCTCGTGATCGACATGGGCTCGTCAGAGCCGGCGAGCACGCAACGGCTGGCCGCGCAGGCCGCTTCCGCCGGGATCGCGTTCGTGGATGCCCCGGTGTCCGGCGGGGTGGCAAAGGCCAGCATCGGGGAGCTGTCGATCATGGTGGGTGGGCTCGCGGCTGATCGGGAGCGGGCGATGGAGCACCTGGCTCCGCTCGGCACCCGCATCACCGTGGTGGGGCCGAGCGGGTCGGGGCACGCCGCGAAGGCGCTCAATAATTTGTTGTCGGCCACCAATCTCGCGGCTGCGGCCGAGATCTTCACGGTGGCACGCAGCTTCGGCATCCACGCTGCGGTAATGCTGGACGTAGTGAATTCGTCGACCGGGCGCAGCCAGGCCACCGAGGTGAAGTACGCCAAACACGTATTGAACGGCACGTTCGATTCCGGTTTCTCGCTCGACCTCATGCTCAAGGACGTGGCGATCGCCCAGGCGCTCGGTGCCGGAATGAGCACGCCGATCACGGACACGACCGTGGGGGTGCTCGCCGAGGCCCGCCGGGTGCTCGGTGACCCCGTGCCGTCAGACCACACTGTGCCCTTAGACCACACCGAGGTCGTGCGTTATGTCGAAGTCGTCAACCAGGTCGAGCTTCGATCTGAAATGAAGGAGTGAATCATGTCTGAGAACCCGCAGGACTACATCGACGAGATGGCCCGCAAGCGTGGTTATGTGCTCGATTACCACAAGGTGATGGCGAAACAGGATTTTCCAGTGCTGCAGGCCGCGAACCACCTGGTGTCGGCCGCGTACCTCGACCAGCGCACCCTGGACCGGCGCACCAAGGAGCTCATCTTCATCGTGAGCCTCACGGTGATGCGCGCGGCGAAGGGGCACATCCAAAGCCACATCAGGGTGGCTCTGGACCTCGGGGTGTCGGCGACCGAGATTCTGGAAGCGATCGAGATCTCGCTGCCCGAGGCTGGAATCGTAGCGTTCCAGGGCGGGTTCGAGGCCTGGCGCGAGGTGGTCGGTGCCGACGGCATCGAGCCGACCGTGAGCGTGCACGAGGGTGGTTCGGGCGCCGGCGCCTAAGAAATGTGGCGCATTCAGATCTTCACCCTTCCCAAACGAACTATCCAAACTCGGAGGTAACCCCATGACCATTCCCACCCACCGCATCGCCGTCATTCCCGGCGACGGAATCGGCACCGAAGTGATGCCCCCGGCACAGCGCCTGCTCGAGCTGGCCGGCCACCGTTTCGGGTTCGCCTTCGAATGGCAAAATTTTGACTGGAGCTGCGAGTACTACGCCCGCACCGGCGCCATGATGCCCGCCGATGGCATCGAACAGCTCGCCGAGTGCGACCAGATTTTGCTCGGCGCGGTCGGGTTTCCCGGTGTACCAGACCACGTCTCGCTGTGGGGCCTGCTCATACCCATCCGCCGCGCCTTCCAGCAATACATCAACCTGCGTCCCATCAAGCTGCTCCCGGGCATTGAAAGCCCACTGCGCAAGGTGCCCGCCGGGGGCATCGACTTTCAGGTGGTGCGCGAAAACAACGAGGGCGAGTACTCCGAAAGCGGCGGTCGCCTCTACCGCGGCCTGCCGCAGGAGGTCGCTATTCAAGAATCGATCTTCACCCGATTCGGCGTGACCCGAGCCATGAACTATGCCATCAACCTCGCCGAACAGCGCGAGGGACGACTCGCCAGCGCCACCAAGTCCAACGGCATCATTCACACCATGCCGTTCTGGGACGAGATTCTGCGCGAACTCGGGCAGGAGCATCCGTTGCTGGAGATCTCGGAATACCACATTGACGCCCTCGCAGCCTTGTTCGTGCTGGACCCGGGCCGCTTCGACGTAATTGTGGCCTCCAACCTGTTCGGCGACATTCTCACCGACCTCGGCGCGGCCATCATCGGCAGCATCGGCATCGCGCCCTCGGCCAACCTCAACCCCGAGGGCGAGTTCCCCTCGATGTTCGAGCCGGTGCACGGCTCGGCACCGGACATTGCCGGTCAAGGAAAGGCCAACCCGCTCGGTCAGGTCTGGGCGGCGTCGATGATGCTCGACCACCTCGGCCACCCCGAAGCGGGCGCCGCGCTCGTCGACACCATGGGCCACGTGCTGCTCGAAACGGATGTGCGCACTCCCGATCTCGGCGGACGCGCCACCACCGAAGAGGTTTCCGACGCCCTCGCCGATGCATTCGCTACCGTGACCGCCGAGGCTGTGCTGCGATGAGAATCGTCGACGTACGCGAAGAAACCATGCCGATCAGCTCGCCGATTCGCAACGCCTTCATCGACTTCAGCAAGATGACCCTGAGCGTGGTCGCCGTTGTCACCGACGTCGTGCGCGATGGCCGCTCGGTCGTGGGCTATGGCTTCAACTCCAACGGGCGTTACGGCCAGGGTGCCATCATTCGCGAGCGTCTGTTGCCGCGCCTGCTCGAGGCCGACCCGGTCGACCTGCTCGACCCGGTGCGCGACAACTTCGAACCGGAACGCATCTGGAACACCCTGATGGCCAACGAAAAGCCCGGCGGGCATGGTGAGCGATCCGTCGCGGTGGGCGCGGTTGACATGGCCGTCTGGGATGCCGTGGCCAAGATCGAGGAGAAGCCGCTGTTTCAGCTGCTGGCCGAGCGTTTCGGTACGGGAACGCCCAACCGTGAGGTCTTCGTCTACGCCGCCGGCGGCTACTACCAGCCCGGGCGCGGCCTCACCGGCCTGACCGATGAGATGCAGAGCTATTTCGACCGCGGCTACACCGTAGTGAAGGCCAAGATCGGCGGAGCGCCGCTTGCCGACGACCTGCAGCGCATCGAAGCCGTGCTGGGCATGCTTGAACCGCATCAGCGGCTGGCCGTAGACGCCAACGGTCGTTTCGACCAGGCGACCGCCGTGGAATACGCTCGGGCGCTCTCGCAGTACGACCTGTTCTGGTACGAAGAGCCCGTCGATCCCCTAGACTTCGAGGCGCAGGCGGCGGTTGCCGCCGCATGTGACAAGCCCATCGCTACCGGCGAGAACCTGTTCTCCATGCAGGACGCCCGCAACCTCATTCGCTACGGAGGCCTGCGACCCGAGAAAGACTGGCTGCAGTTCGACTGCGCGCTCAGTTACGGGCTCGTGGAATACCTGCGCACCCTCAATATGCTCGAGCAGAACGGATGGTCCCGCTCGCGCTGCATCCCGCACGGCGGCCACCAGATGTCCCTCAACATCGCGGCCGGCCTCGGCCTCGGTGGCAACGAGAGCTATCCCGACCTGTTCCAGCCCTTCGGCGGTTTTCCTGATGGATCGGAAGTAGTAAACGGCTTCATCACGATGCCGAACCTGCCCGGGATCGGCTTCGAGGGAAAAGCCGACCTGTACTCGGTCATGCGGGCGCTGGGGGAGCCTGCGCTCGCGTTGTAGGGAACCGGTCGGGCGGAGGCTTGCTCGGCGATCCGCGGGGGGACCCGACGACGACCGGCTGGCTCATTCCGAGAGCGCTGATGGTCAGGCGCGCCCGGGTAAACCCGCTCAGTGCACCAGCGCCAGCAGCAGCGCGACGGATATGAACAGCAGGCCGAACGTGCGGTTGAGAATGAGCTGGCCGCGAGTGGTGTTCGTGAAGCGCTGGAACGATCTCGCCGCCACCGCGAAGAACAGCCACATCACGACGATGTCGATCAGTACTACGCTGACGGTCAGTGCGAGATATTGGGGGCGCGGCGGCTGTTCCGGCTGGATGAACTGCGGCATGAACGCGAGGAAGAAGACGAGAGCCTTGGGGTTGAGACCCCGGCCAAGTCCCGGCCGGCTGCTAGCGAAGCCGCCTTCGGCGGTACTGCCTAGTCGCGGCCAAACAGGTTGCCGAGTGCTGAGAGACCGGGGATCTCAAAGTTCGACCCCAGATCGGACACCTGCTCGCCGAGGCCGGTCGCGTACTCGCCCGCCCCGTCGGTGACGCCCTGGGTGACTCCCTCGAGACCGCCGGTGATGCCGTCGAGTCCGCCGGTGACGCCCTCGAGACTGCCGGTGACGCCGTCGAGTCCGCCGGCGAGGCTCTCAAAATCGACGCCCAATCCCGCCGCCTGTTCAAGGAGGGGCCCGGCCACAGTGCTGAGCACCGCGCCACCGGCGATGGCGGCGAGTAGCCCGCCGGCACCGATCCCGACAGCGGCGACACCCGCTCCGGCAAGTGCGCCGGCAGCTCCTCGGCCGGACGGTTTGGCGAACAGTTTCTTCAGGAAGCCGGGATTCTGGGCTTCGCCGCGGGTGGCCGATCGGGCCAAGTCGTCCGGGCTGGTCGATGCCGGATATTCGTTGGCGGGCAGCTCTGCGCGCAACTGAGCGTTGACCTCGTCGCGTTGCGCCGGCGTGAGCCGCGCGAACGCGTCGCGGTGAACCTGCTCGAGCTGCTGCGGCTGCGCGGTCTGCAGCAGGTAGTCGTAACGGGCGATGGCCGCGCGGTCTTGGGCGTTCACGTTCGAACCAGCAATGGGAGCGGCGCTGCGCTGCACGTTGTTCGCCGGGGGCTTGCTGCCTCCGGTGACCTTGTCGGCTGCGGTGCGCACCATCTCGCGCCAATCCGTCTTGCCTGACCCGCCGGAGGACGGCTGCCCTTTCTGTTCAAGGGCTTTTGCTGCCATGCTCAGAATGCGCTGGAAATTGCTCATTGGGGGCCCTTCGGTTTGGCTGGGGTTTCTATTGTGCCTAGCCGCGCCTGAGCAAAGCCTCCCAGTCGTCCCGCAATCCGACGACAAGCGCTCCGACGCCGAGCGCCGCTGTATCTGACCCATCCCGACGTAAAAAAAGCCCCGCCAATCTGTGAGGACGGCGGGGAGCAACAGATCGTGAATAGAGTGATTGACAATAAAATGTCAACAGATGCAGGGCGGTCAGGGACGCGAGTCAATCGGCGTTCCCGTAGACCGGTATGGCGCAGGCCGCTTTGCCGTACCCCGCGCGTTCGATGAGCCCGGTAGCCAGCAGGCGCTTTCGGTAGTAGAAGACCACCCTTGTGTATCTCCCAAGTTCGACTGGCAGCATCCCGCCGGAGTCGGCCCCGACATGACCACGACTCGGTTGGTCGGGCGGTTCAGGGCTCCGCGTGCCGAAACAGCTTCGCGGCTTGCCGATCAGGCCGGGCTTGTAAGCATCAGTTTCAATGAGCTGGCCCAGTACCCACCGGCGGAACGTGTCCTTGCCGATAGGTTCGCCCGCGATCGCGGAGTGCAGCCGCAACAGCTCGGGTAGCGTGAATTCCGGGCCGAGAGGCCGCTCGGGGTCGAGAGCGGCGCGATACGACGCACGCAGAGTGTCAACCGCCAGTTCGATGATTTTAGCGGCTGGCCCTCGAAGCCCCCGTCCGGCTCACCGGGCAAGGCTGGGACAGCGGCCCAATCTCGCTGGAATACGAGCTCAGCGAGGTCCAAGCGGTCTCGGAGCAGTCGGGATCGAAGTGCTTTCAAGGAGGGGCGGATCCACTGCAATTGACCGGCCACTCCGGAAGGGCAAGGAGCCCGACCCGACTTCGACGATTTCGGTGCTTTCACGCAGCGACCGACGGGCCGTATTTCTGACGAACACCATGGACGCCTGGTACTTCGAGCTGCAGAAGAAAGCGAAGAAATTGCCTGACATCGGTCAAAGTTTCTGGCGAGTCGACGTTATCGTCAGACCGGTTGGTATCTTGGGTACCTTCCGGCGCTCGAGTAGTACCGGCCAATGGTTCACCGGGCGGCACCGATATCACGTAGTTGGAAAGTGAAGGAGACTAGAACCCGGCGAAAAGCCGGCGGGTACTGCGCGAGGCGTCCAACTTTTCGTTTGGACATTCCTCCACGATGTCCTGCACGACGCGCTGCTCGGAGATCCGCCGAATAAGTGGGGTCCACATCGACATCTACCGCGAAGGGTGCGAGAGGCCGTTGATGGCGGCGTACCCGGGGAGAAGCTTGCGGTGAGTTCGTCGGTCGAGCGGGTGGATTACGAACACCCAGTGCAGGACATGGCGATCTGTGATTCGGGATGCGGGAGACTGCACGGAAGCGCTCCGTGGTGACAAGACTTCACTCGCGGAGCGTCAGTAGCCGCGACGCGTTTCGCGCTTCACCTCGTCGAGCCTGCGCCTGGACTCCTGGAGTCGGCGTTTGGACTCATCCCCCGAAAGCGCCGCCTGGCGCCTTGCCTCAGCAAGCCTTCCATTGGCTTCCTGGATTAACATCGCGTTCTCACGTTTGGTCTCCTCAAGCAACAGCGCTTGTCTCCTCTTCGACTCCTTCAGAAGGCGAGCTCCCTCGAGTTTCACTTCTTTGAGGGAAAGACCCTCGAGCGCTAAGGCAATATCTTGGCTGGCAGTCCCAAACAACCGGATTTCGTCTCGCTCGTTCTCCTCCAGAAAGTGAGCTTCTTCGACTCTGGCCTCCTCGATGAGCAAGTTGTCTTCCAGCTCAGCTTTCTTGAGGTAAGCCGCCTCCTCACGCACAAGCCTTCTTTCCCTCTTGGTGGTCTTGTTGAGCGAGGCCATCTGCAATTGCTGGAACTCTTCGACGGCCGCCTGAACTTTGGAGTTATGCTCCACGCGTCGCAGGGCAATGGCTTTCTGTTCAAACACGGAAGGGGCGGAGTTCAGCTCCGCATTCAACTCAGACGACCTGTCATGAAGGCGTTCAAGAGCCTTGAGCGCCCCCGCTGTTCTCTTCTTCAGCAATTCTTCCGTTTTGAGAGACTCCGCGCTTAGACGCAATTCATCTGCTTCGTCTGATTCGTCCGGCTCCTCCGGATCGTCCGGCTCGTCCGGCCAGTCCATCTCGTTGTCATCGTCGACCAAAGACATGATGTCCGAAAGCCGTTCTTGGACGTTGGACGTTAGGCGCTTCAGGCCCAGTTCCTCGAGTGTCGCTCTCATGAGCGCTTCGCCTTCGCAGCCGTACAGCTTTGCAAGGCGCGTCATTAAAGCCGCAGTTTCAGACGGTGGCATGTGATCGATCGGCCGAGGCCCCACGTCTCGAAGTCGAACGACGGGTTGCCCGGGCAATCTAAAGGTCTTGGGTTTGACGCCTGCTTCCCCAAGTGGATTGTCTGCGATAAGTTGACCCGTCTTGACAGCTGTGGTCACGGCTTGATTCAATGTCCGCGCCAGCTCGCTGCCCACTCTCCGGCCGCCTGACGCTCCAACGTACACGTCATGAATCCGATGGCCGACAATTGGGCCTTCGCATTCAACGATTTGAAGGATGCCTGCGATAACGTCGTCAGCTGTCGCTGTCGAGGCTGGAGGGAGACAACTGGTGAATTCCTCATAGTAATCCAGTTTTAAGGCGGGCGAGGTAGCCTGACGGGGAACCACTCGACCAACGTCCTCAGAGGCGGCTGCACGGAGGAGGTCTTCCGGCGCTTCTGCTGGGTCGGGATCGGCTCTGACCCGGCGTTCATCGTCGGTGGGTTCGTCCATCGATCTCGCGCGGCCATTGGATTCGTCGCTCGAATCCATCTGGATTTTCGTGAAGTTCCCTTTCAACTGATCAGTGTTGGACTCTCCCCGCCCGATGGCGGTGTTGACTTCTTCGACCCACGACGAGGGCCTAATACCCATCTCCTCAAGTTTCGCCCAGAGCTTGGCGAGAACTGCGTTTGTGTCGACGTAGAAACTGGACTCCCGAATGCGGAAGAACGTCCAGCCGCATCTTTCCAGGTCGCGTTGACGTGCCAGGTCCTTTTCGTACTGTTCGGGCCCATGCCAGTGGTCGCCGTCACACTCAATGGCGAGTCGGTTCTTGCCCCCGACCACCACAAGGTCGATGCGGTATCCGTTTGAGTCGAACTGCGGGATCACCGTGAGGCCGCGGTCGATTAAACGGTTGAATACCCGTTGTTCGAACAGCGAGTCAAAGGGATCCACGATCAGATCCTCGGGAACCACCTCGCTCAGTGCCAGCTCATCCGGATTGTCGCTTCGGCCAAGGACTCCGTAGCAATAGTCGAGGAGCGCGAAGCGCATGTCTTCTGGGTTCCCAAGATCACTCAGGCTCATCGAGTGAAACACCCAGAGCTGATCCTTCGCGCGGGACGCCGCGACGTTGAACCGTTGCACGTACATGTTCTGGGTGAGCGCACCGATCCGCTTGTCAGCCATCGGCGCCTTGACCATCGAAAGGAAAATCACGTCGCGCTCTGACCCTTGGAAGTCAGGGGCGTCGCCGCAACGAAGATCGCGGCTGAACCATTCATCAGGCCCGATTCGATCCAGGAGGAGGTTGCTGATGTAGTTCGATTGGTCCTTGCCCAGCAGAGAGATAACCCCGAAGGACTTGCCGTCGTAGCGGGGATCAGCGATGCACGCGACGATCTGCTCGACGATCGCCTCGGCTTCAGCGGGATTGATCTTGCCCTGCTCGTAGCCGTCGGTCACGTGAACCGGTCTAATCGGTTCGAGGCGATCTGCGCCATACTGACGCACCGGGATTAGACGGATGCCGTCCGGTTCATAGGCGATGCGGTTGGAGAACCCGATGATTTCGGGGACGCATCGGCGGTGCTCGACGAGGGTGATGAGCCCTCCGAATCGCATCTTCGCCTCATCGAACAGGCTCCGTTGTGGGTCCTGCCAGGAGGCGATGTACGGGTCACCGGCAATGTATTGGTGAGCGAGATCCCTGAGTTTCTGCTGATCGGTGCCGACTGCCGTGGGTGACACCTGCTTGTCATCACCGATTACGACTATCCGAGGCGCGAGGTATTGAAGGAAGGTGGCATCCAGCCCAGCCTGCGAGGCCTCGTCCACAATGACGACGTCAAACATGTTCGGCTCAACGCGCAATTGTTCTGCAATGCGATAGGTGGGCATGATCCACACCGGCACAGAGGATCGGCAGCGATCCATGGCGTCGCGGATCTCCTTGCGTCGCGCGTCGGCGTATTTGCCTGTCCCCTTGCCCAGTCGCTGCACGAGTTGCGCATACTGAGTGAGCGCTGCCCTGGAGCTTCCGTCAATCCGATCGGTGGAAACTGCGTGGTTCCAGGCTCGTTCGGCTGCGAGGGCCTCGACTTTGTGGCCGATGCGGCCGTCGATCAGATTCATCTGGGTTTGAAGTACATTGACGTCTATGGAGTCCTGGTTAAGAATCCAGGTCCCCGTCGTCATCCAGTCCCAAGCTTCGGAGAAAGAGCCGAACTGCGTGCGCCATTCGGGAGTCGCACGGCTGGCCTTGACCGCGTGAAAGAGATCCGGAGCGGCTTTCCGAAGCTGCCGACCTAAGTTATCCCGTGTTTGCACGAGGTCGTGGGCTAGGTGCAGTCGACCCAAGCGGTTGCGCGTTGCCGAATACAGGCTCTCGTTGCGGGTGCGCACGGCTTCCAATAGGGTCTGGACTGCAGGCGCTGACGTTCCCAAGCGCGTGAGTGCCTCGATCCGGGACTCAAGCTCCCTAATCGGCAGCGTGGCACCGGCCCAGTCTTCGCCCGCGGCAGCGGCCTCCACCATGGACGCGTAGGTCTTGATCTCTCCCAGGTCGGTCCAGCTGGGCACCGGTATTTCAAGTTCATCGAGCCAGCGAGCGTCTATGTCGAGCTGCCGGCCGAGGGCCACGACCTTTCGCAACTGCTCAAGCTCGGTCTGATGCCACTGCGCTCGTTCCCGCAGCGTGTCTTCAGGTGGAATGACGACGTTAGCTGGCCAGGCTCGATCGAGCGCATCGATCGTATTGTCAGCCTCAACCCACGTCAGAAACAGTTGGATTGCTGCAGGGGCTGTTGCGGGAAGTCCGTCGACCCGAACTGCAGTGAAGAATGATTCGGCGTTTTTGATCGCCTTGCCAGTGAAAGCGCCGATCCTAGGGGTTCCATCAGGCTGAATCTTGATTTTACCGCCATCTACCAGATATGCGAGGAGGGTCAATGCCTGACCCTTATGGACCGCGTGCTCGCCGCTACTGACTTGGATCTGCGACGTCGACCCAATTTCGCTGAGTAGCGGCATCACCTGAGCCAGGAGCTGCTCGACTTCGCGTGCGCGAGCATCCCAGATTGAGGCCCGTCCCGTTCGAACGTCGGTCAGAGCCTGGCTCATCCAGCTTTCACGACGGCTTTCCAGGGATTGAGCGACGCTGGAGACTTGACGCATTCGATCCTGAAGCTCGGTCCGGGTTCCGCCTGGGAGTTCGCTCACGGCCTGAAACGCGACGTGAGCAATTAGATGCTCATGCTCCTGTGCTCGACCCGCAGCATCTCGTTCTAGCTGCGTTTGCGCACTGAACGTCTCGCCATCGGGGATATCCGTGATGCCGATGAGCTGGAGCTGGGATTCGTCCTCGTCGCCCATCAGCTCGTCATCGTTGAGGAGGCGGAGCCACGTTGATGCCGATTCATTCGAAAGCGGTGCGGATGTCGCGGCGGCAAGTGGCTCATACGCCCTGATCCAGCCATGCAGTGGCTTAGCGGTTTGGTGCTGCCGAGCTATCGCAGCGAGGGTCCCTTCATAACGGGCATGCTCGTTGGAAGTCACTTCCGATACACGGGCCATGACCATTTCTGAGTATGCGCTTGCGCGCTTTCGATACAAGACATCGATTTCGCGGGTGAGGGCCTCGATACGTTTTGTAGAAGCGCGCGGGTCATGTTCAGACGCATTCGTCGAAATGCGCTCGACGGCAACCTTCAGATCGGACATGTCAGACCGAGACTGACCGATCACAGAAACAGCGAGCGGCCGAATGTCGTGGGGGAGCTTGTCACGCACCTCCTTGAGAGCCTGATCCGTCTGAGCAGTGATCAAGACCCTCTTGCCCTGCGCTAGGAGATGCGATACCAGTGCAGCGGCCGTGTGGGTTTTTCCCGTGCCGGGCGGGCCCTGAACCAATGTCTGAGCGAATCGATCGACGTGCTCGATGACCTGGAGTTGTTTCTCATTGACCGGTAATGGCAGGTAGGTGTCAGTACCGAGTGCAACGACGGCACCCTCGGATACATCCGGAGAAGCCGCTGGCCGATGATTCGGGTCAATCAACGGAAGGACGCCGTCGGGAACCTGTCCTGATTCGGTGAGGTGTGCGACGATCCGTTCGTAGATATCGACAATACCGCGCTGAGAACGCTGACGCAGAACGATTGCCGGGGCGAATGCTGCCTTCGGTGTCTTGCTCTGGGGCCGAGCGAACGCCTCCTCGTCATATTCCGCCTCTGCATCAAGACGGTGGACGAGCCGTCGAGCGATCGCGCCGACCGCGCTCCGATCTAGCGGATGCCCGCTGAAGGCCCGCGCGAGCGACTTCACTTCGTCGATGGATTCCGGATTGGTGATGAGCCGCGCGTCGAGCATGTCGACCTCGACGGCGAGGGGGTCGCGCGAATCGTCGTGGACAATGACGATTTCACCAGTCTCGTCGTCACACTCGAAGCTCACGGGAGCAGTGAGGAGATGTCGGCTGACAGGCTCGTGTTCTTCAGGGGTCCACGCGAGGCAGACCATCCCGAGCACGACTTCGAACTCGTCACCGTGATTCCCGACCTTTTCCATCGTCGAGAACATCGAGCCGTAAAGCTCCCGTGCGGGGCGGTTTCGCAATTCCTGCGCAGCCCAGAGGTCCCACTCGGCAGCCCAGGTGTCAAGAAGTGTCTGCTCCTCTGGACGGTCTTTGAGACTGATCGCGCGGGTACCGATGCGGTTCATTGACTCCGCATGTGCGGATTCCTCGTCGGCCTCGTGTTCGGAGTAATCCTCAATCAGCGGGGTGACGTCGTCACTCTCTTGGGCCGAGGTGGAGTAGATCGTGTTGCGAATCCTCGGACGGTTGGCGGGGTCCGTGCAATGGCCCTCTATCCATCTGATCACCTCGTCACCCGGCTCAGGAGGAACGAGATGTGGCACGCGCTTGAACGATGCGATGATCCCGTTGCCTGGCGAGTCTTCGTCCGGTGCGCCCAGGCTGATGGCGGGGTGGGATGGAAAAGAATCGAACCAGGAGCAGCTCTCGAAATTTTCAGTTCTGTAGACGGGCCGCTCTTTCAGCCTCTGCGCGCTGCCAAGAAAGCTGAACAGCTGAATGGCCTTCTTCAACAGAATTGGATCAGAGCTACCGGACTCAAGCACAGAAACGCACCCCCCATTGGCACAACGCGGGCTCAACATGAGCTCGCCATTTCCCAAGGGCTCCAGGTCGGGGCCACACAGGTGCTATCGGTCAGTTTACTAATCGTCTGTTGCTGATCTTGCCACCCAGCCGTGGCATTGGTCAACGGTCTGTTCAACGTTTGGGGCAGCCGAGCTGCCGCCCTCTAAATGGCTACGTGAGGAGCTCCTGCAGTCGTGACTGCAACAGCGCGGGATCCCATTTCTGTGCCTGGATAACCAGCTTGGTGAGCGCGTTGCCCAGTACGGGATGCACGATTTCGGGTCTTAGCCAACTGCTTTCGCACTCGTCGGGACAGTCTTGGTGTTGGACCGCACCTACGGACCAATTCGACGTCGGCACCGATAGACCTATGCGGTCCACCAATCGCCGTCATCCTCGCGCCCCTGACCAACCGCTGCAGCGGTGACCGCCGCTTTCAGATTCTCCCAGGCGGTCGCGCCGCCCGACAACAATTCCACGCGCGCGATCCCGAGACTCTTTAATCCGGTCATGGCAAGGTCGCTCCGAGACACCACATAAAACGTCCACTGGGCCACATCAAGCTGGTCGTACAAATCATGCTCAGTCGCCGTCTGCACGCAGAAGACGTAGACCACGGCATTCAGACGTCGCCCCAGGGGATCTCCACCTTCACCCGGTGCGTGCGGATTGAACCGCGTGCCTTGCAGACCCGAAAATTTCAGCGTGCTCAGCCTCTTCTGATCCCACAACTGCAGTTACGCCGATGACTTCACCTCAATCGTGATGTCGCTCATCAAGAGGTCGTACGCATTCCACTCAATGCGTTGTAGCTTTTTGATGCCAAGAGCCGTGCCCACGAGATATTCGGCCAGATATCCGCGGGCATTGTTCATGCGCAGATCGCCGAGAGCAAACTGCCAGAAGTCTTCCACCCTGGCCTCGGGTAGCCCGAGAAATTTCAGCTGGCCGGTGAGGGCTTTCAGCACGGGTGGAACTAACCATTCAATTGCGTCTGCCATCTTCGGAGCCTAGCGGTGGCGCCGCAGCCGTTAGATTGGCACTCAACAATCGGGGATGTATGACAGCACAAGTACCGGGCATGCGCGAGCGTGTCGCCGCCCAATCCGCCATCGAAGAATTGCTACGCCAGCAGCAGTCAGTGCCGCCGCGCTCCGCGTTTGCCCGGTTCTGGGGATACTCCCCGCTGACCGCCGACAGCGTCTCCTGGTACCTCGGCGCCTTGGGCGAGATCGAGGTCGGCAGGATTCTCAGCCGGCTCCCGCCCGAGTGGCGAGTCTTCCACGCTCTCCCCATTGGCACCGCCGGCGCCGACATCGACCACCTCGTGCTCGGCCCGGGCGGAATCTGCACCATCAACACCAAGCACCACCGAGGCAAAAAGATCTGGGTCGCCGGAGGTTCGTTCCAAGTCAACGGCCAGACGCAGCCGTACATTCGCAACTCCAAATTCGAGGCCACTCGCGTTACCAAAATGCTCCGAGAACGGATGCCGCAGTTCCCTCCCGCGCAGGCCGTGATCGCGCTGGTCAGCCCCGCGTCGATCACGATCAAGAAACAGCCCGGCGGGGTCGATGTCATGGATGCGAACAACTTGCGGCGTTGGCTTCTGAAACGGCCCGTGGTCCTCGCCGAAGCCGAAATTGTCGAGCTCGCTGCGATCGTCGATGCGCCAGCTACCTGGTCTGCCTCCACGTCCCCGCCGACCCCGAGTCTGATGGCGCAATACATGAAGCTGGACGGCGAGTTTCGATCGGCGCGCATTCGGCGCATCAGCTGGAAGCTGCTCAGCATCGCGACCGTGGCCGCTATCGGAGTCTTCGTTGTCCTTCCACAGCTAATAGCGCTGGCGGAATACGTCATGAGAAATTTCTGATGCCTCAAAGAAACCTGAATTTGTACCAGCAACGGAACTGAAAGAGGGCGCCCGGATACCAGAGTTGGGCTAGACAGAGGCCAATGCCTGGTCGTTGCTATGGTCGTAGGCAGATGTAGCGGGCTGAAGAAATTCTTGGGGGATGCCGACATGAGAAGTGCGCGTACGAGAACGAGCCGCGACCACGAGCCTGCACCGGTAGACCTCGCGGGTCGTCGGAAAATTACCCAGTGACCGAGCCGATGCCCTTCGGGCTCTACGAGTCGCTGCTCACCGGTTCTCTCACGAGGGAACTGGCAGCCCGTGACGAATCCGCCCACAAAACGACCGACAAGGTCGACGACGCGGAAGCTCCGGAGTTTCTGGCCCGGTTCATCGCTCATGCCGCCCGTCGGGCGCTGACCGGGATCAATCCGGCAGATCGTGTTGCGCTCGTCAACCGTGTGCTTGCCGAACTCCAATCCGATGAATCCTTTGAAGCCGGGGAGTTGCTTCAGCTGCTCCAGCTGAGTGCTCCCCATACCGACGCAAAAGCGATCGAGCGCCCGTCGACGGCGCTGAGCGATTCAGCCCTTCTAACCAATGCTCGAGACGAGCCCAGTCTTGGCGCTGAACTACGGGCCGAGCTCGCGAGCGCGGATGAAGTCGACCTTCTTTGTGCTTTCGTGCGCTGGCACGGCATCCGTGTTCTCGAAGATGCGCTCATCGAACTGCACGATCGCGAAATACCCTTCCGAGTCATCACGACGACCTACGTCGGCGCGACCGAACGCAAGGCGCTGGACAAGCTCGTAGCCAAATATGGCGCCGAAGTGCAAGTCAACTATGAGACCCAGTCCACACGTTTGCACGCCAAGGCGTGGCTTTTTCGGCGGAAGACCGGCTTCAACACCGCGTACGTCGGGAGTTCCAACCTGTCCCATTCAGCCCTCATTGACGGGCTGGAGTGGAACGTGCGGCTGTCGCAGATCAGCACGCCGGCACTAATCCACAAATTCTCGGCAACATTCGACAGTTATTGGAACGACCCGTCGTTCGAGAATTACGATCCGAGCCGTGATTCCGAACGCCTCGACAAAGCCCTCGGACGAAGCGCCAACTATGGCCGCGGCGATTCCGTCGACCTTTCAAACATCGAAGTCCGACCGTACCCGTACCAGCAGGCAATGCTCGAATCGCTCGAGGCCGAGCGCAACGTGCACGGCCATCACCGAAATCTGATCATTGCCGCGACCGGCACCGGAAAGACAATTGTCGCCGGGCTCGATTATCAGAATCTGCTTCGGACTCAAGGCGCAGACCTGAAGATTTTGTTCGTTGCACACAGGCAGGAGATCCTTCAACAATCACAGCGGGTCTTCCGCCAAATCCCCATGGACGGCACCTTCGGCGAGCTCTTCGTCGGTGGCGATAAGCCGGAGCGTTGGAACCACGTCTTCGCGAGCGTGCAGTCCCTGACTTCCTACGGGGTCGATAATATCGACCCTCAGCATTTCGACGTTGTCGTCATCGACGAGTTCCACCACGCGGACGCCAAGACCTACCGCCGACTCCTGGAACACCTTAAGCCCAAGGAATTGCTCGGCCTGACCGCAACTCCTGAGCGAGCCGATGGCGTCGACGTTAAGAATGACTTCTTTGCGGGTCGTGCCGCAGCCGAACTCCGGCTGTGGGATGCCCTTGAAGCAGACATTCTGGTCCCGTTCCATTACTTCGGCATCTCCGACGACGTGGATCTCACCTCTGTTGAATGGAAGCGTGGAAGTTACAGCGATGCTGGTCTCGACGCCGTTTATACCGGTAACGACGCCCGAACGGCCAAGATTCTGGTTACGCTGGCCGACAAAGTGACGGATGTCCGCCAGATGCGGGCACTTGGATTCTGCGTTTCGGTGGCCCACGCCGCGTACATGTCACGCAAATTCAACGAGGCGAACATCACATCGACGTTCGTCACCGGTGCGACCCCGTCTGCGGAGCGCGAGGACTCCCTGCGCCGCCTGCGCAATGGCGAGATCAATTGCATTTTCGCGGTCGACGTGCTCAATGAGGGCCTCGATATACCGGTCGTGGACACGATCCTGATGTTGCGCCCTACTCAGAGCGCGACGATTTTCCTGCAACAGCTCGGGCGTGGATTGCGGCGTGCGCACGGCAAGGCCGTCTTGACCGTGCTGGACTACATTGGGCAGCACCGGCGTGAATATCGTCTCGATACGCGCTATCGGGCATTGACGGGTTTTGGCCGCAGCCGCCTCAAGCGCGAAGCCGCAGCAGGATTCCCTTTTCTGCCCTCGGGGTCGCAGCTCGTTCTCGACCGGGTCGCGCGCAAAGTCGTGCTGGAGAGCATCAGCTCCCAACTCAAGTTCAAGAAGGACGTCGTGGCGGACATCCGCTCACACGCAGCGACCCGACCGTCAGCACACGAGTACCTGCTCGCGGAGTACCTCGAAGACGCCGAGCGGGGCATTCGCGAGATTTACAGTAAGTGGACCTGGACCGACTTGTCCCGCGAAGCCGGTCTGAGCGGGCCGACTGATGACGACACGGTCAGGTCTGCTGTCGAGGAGGCGCTTCTCAAACGAATGGCTGCCCTCGTTCACGTCGACGACCCCGAGCGAGCGGATGCCTACACGCGCCTGTCAACGCCGGGGTGCCCGCCTTACGTGGAGCTGTCGACACGGGAACAGCGGTATGCGCGCATGCTCGTCTTCACTCTGTGGCCCGACGGCAATAAGTTCGCATCCTATGAGGCGGCTCTAGTTCAACTTCGGGCCACATCAGCGGTGTGCTCGGAGATTCAACAGATCGTGGCCTTTAGCGCCGACGCATCTCGGCGTGTGCCGCTGGCTCTTGGCGCTGGCTTGGAGGACGTACCCATGTTCAGCCACGCGTCATACCGGCGCGAGGAGATTCTGGCGGCGCTCGGCTACGCGAACTTGGAGACTGGCGGACGAGTCGACAGCCACCGTGAGGGTGTTGCGTGGTGCTCCGAGACGTCGACGGATGCCCTGCTCGTCACGCTCCATAAGTCCGAGAAGGACTTCTCGCCCAACACGATGTATCGCGACTATGCCCTCAACTCATCCCGGTTCCACTGGGAATCGCAAAATGCGACGACGGTCGCGAGCGCGACCGGAAGTCGATACCTCAATGGCCGGCCGGGCGGGTCGAGCGTCCTACTTTTCACCCGCCGCAGCGGCAGAGACGACGAGGGTATAATCGGTACATACACCTGTCTCGGTCCCGTGGACTACCTCAAGCATGAGGGCGAAAAACCGATCGCCATTACCTGGGGCCTCCAACGAGAAATGCCCGCCGACGTCTACGTGAGCGCCAGCGCCGTTCCGCGATGAGCGGCCTGCGGGCCTGTCGGCGGGGATCAAGGCCGTGGCGCTCTGATTCGCCAGAACCTCCCTAAATCAGCCCTGTCCGAGGGCCGCGGGCCGGCTACGTGTCGACTAGAGTGCGGAGTGCGGGTTGAAGCCCGCCTCGCGCACTCAAGACGATTGTTGGAATGCACGGCCATTCAGCCGCGTCATGCAATCGGATCGAGCGCGTCGCGCTAGCGAGAGGACAGCCAGCATGCCGCCGACTTGGCAGCCGTCCGCCTGGGGCAAGGCCCTCACCAGCTCCGGCGACTGGAAACTCGCCCTCCACGGCGACACCATCACGGTCACCCTGGGCGGCGTCCCTATCGTGACCGCGGTCGAGGACGTCGAGATTGTCACCGTCACCCGCGGCCTGCTCTGGAGCGGGATCGAGCTGCACGTGGGGGAGTGGGCGAGTCGGCTCTACGGCATCCGCTCGAAGGACGCTGCCGCGTTTGAACGAGCCTTCGCCGAGTCACTTAAGTCGCTGCAACTTCGGCAGCGCACCGCGGAGTTCGATGCGGCGGCCCACCGAGCGAGCCTTGGCTAAGCGGCTTCACTGTCGCGCTCGCGAAACACCTGCAGATCAAAGGCTGGATCACCGCCGAATTCAGCACCCAATGGGCGGACCGCAACGCTGCCATCGGGTTCAGCCAACTGCTCGACGACGAAGTCGTGCGCCCTCATATTGACGCCCAGTCTGCCGACATTGCCGAGACGATTGCCCCTTGGTCGAATGACCGGCACGTCGTCATTGCTGACAACGAGAACCACCTCGGGCGAGAAACGGCTGAGTGCCGCGAATTCTTCGACAACGTGGAATTCCCCGCCGCAATCGCTGACGCCCCTCGTCTGTGGGCCGCGGTTGCGCCTGCCTCCTCGCTACAGTCTTAGAACCACCACCCTCAGCTCAGGAGTACCATGCCCGGTTTCGCCGTCATCGACTTCGAGACCACCGGACTCTTCGCGGGTGGCCAAGACCGCGCCATCGAGGTCGCCGTCGCGCATGTCAGCGCTGACGGACAGATCGAAGGGCAGTGGGAGACGCTCATTAACCCCGGGCGGGACCTCGGTCGTCAGGATATTCACCGCGTGCGCGCCGCCGATGTCATGAATGCGCCCAGCTTCGTCGAGATTGCCCCACAGCTCGTGGCGCTGCTGGACGGCCGCGTCATTGTGGCCCACAACGCCGCGTTCGACACCCGCTTTTTACTCGCCGAACTCGCCCGCGCCGGCTACCCGATTTTCGAACCGGTGATCAGCCTGTGCACTATGCAGCTCGCCCGCGACTTTCTACCCGGCACCGGCCGGTCGCTCGCCGACTGCTGCGCCGCCTACGACATCGATCTCACCGGTGCCCACCGAGCCTCGGTTGATACCTGCGCCACCGCCCAACTGCTCAGCCACTACATCACCGGTGCCGCCGATCCGATCCTGTGGGCCGACGCCCTCGACCGTGCCGCCGCCTACCGCTGGCCGACCCTGTCGTTGCCGGAGCGCCCGTGGTACCCGCGGCCGGATTTCGCGACAGAGCAGACGGCATCCGCTTTTCTGGAACGCATCAGTGTGCGGCTGCCCGAGATCACCGGGCCGGCCGAACACCAGGACTACCTCGCCCTGCTCGACCGCTGCCTGCTGGACCGAAAGCTCTCCGCCCACGAAGCGCAGGCGCTCGTACAGCTCGCCGAGGAGCTCGGCCTCAGCCGCCACCGGTGCGAGCTGCTGCACGGGGAGTATTTCGCCGCGCTCGCCCGCATCGCCTGGGCCGACGGCGTGCTCACAACGGATGAGATGGCCGACCTCGTCGACGTCGCCAACCTGCTCGACATCTCAGCGGATGCCCTTGACGCCGCACTCGACCAGCCGGAAACGGCAGTCGTCACCGTGACGAGTACACACTTCGAACTGCACCTCGGCGACCTCGTGGTACTGACCGGCGAGATGACCCGACCCCGCAGCGACTGGGAGTCGGAGTTGCTGGCCCGCGGCTTCGCGCCGAAAAGTGCGGTGACCAAAAAGGTGACGCTGCTCGTGGCCGCCGACCCGGACTCGCTCTCGGGCAAGGCGCGCAAGGCCCGCGACTACGGAATTCCGATCGTGGGAGAGGCCGCCCTGGCCCGGCTGGCGGGGGCGTTCCCTCTGCGCTGACTTCCGGTTGTTCGCCGGCTCCGGCGTGATTTGGCGACGGAGCAGGCGGCATCCGCTTTGTTAGGGCGTGTCGACGATCTGCTTGCCGAGCGGCATGAGCGCGACCGGAATCAGCTTGAAGTTGGCGATGCCGAACGGGATGCCGATGATCGTCACGCAGAGGGCGATGCCCGAGAGCAGGTGCTCGAGGGCGATCCACCAGCCGGCCAGAATCACCCAGACGACATTGCCGAACAGTGACGCGGCTCCGGCGCCCGGGGCGTCGACCACGGTCTTGCCGAACGGCCAGAGCGCGTAGACGCCGATGCGTGCCGCGGCGATTCCCCAGGGGATCGTCACGATGAGAATGCACATGATTGCGGCTGCCAGCATGTAGCCGAGAAACAGCCAGAAGCCTGACAGCACGAGCCAGATGATGTTGAGAAGGGTCTTCATGGTGGTTCCATTCTCGCAGGTCGCCCGTGCCGGGCACGGTGCGGGAGACACACGTGGCACGATTGCAGGACTCCGGGCAAGATAGAGGCCATGGCCCACCGTCAACGGCACCGTTCCGATGCTGACCCCGTAACCGACCGGGCGGATAAGACCTGCGCGTCGTGTGGGCGACGCATCGAGTGGCGTGCGAAGTGGGCCAACAATTGGGACTCGGTGAAGTACTGCTCGGCAGCCTGCCGCTCACACGGGATCAACACGACAGACCTCCAGCTCGAAACGACCATCGTGTCATTGCTGCACAAAAGCGCGCACGATGCCACGATCTGTCCGTCTGACGCGGCGCGCGCCATCGGCGGCGAGGAGTGGCGCGACCTGATGGAGCCTGCCCGACGAGCCGCACGACGCATGGTCGCCCGCGGCGAATTACAGATCACCCAGGGCGGCGTCGTGGTCGACCCGTCAACCGCCAAGGGTGCAATTCGGTTGCGAACGCCGCGATAAGCGTTCCGCACCACATAAAAAGGAGCACACAAAAATGACAGTGACCTGCGACATGATGGTCTCGGAGGACGGCTACGCGGCCGGCGTGAATCAGAGCCTGCAGCATCCGCTGGGCGAGGACGGCGAACGACTAGCCCGCTGGCGTTTCGAGCGGCCCGATGAGAACGCCGCCGAGATCGCCGCCATAGCGACCGCGGGCGCCTGCATCATGGGGCGCAACATGTTCGGGCCTGGCCGTGGCGAGTGGGACGACGAGTGGACGGGCTGGTGGGGCGACGACCCGCCGTACCACGCGCCGGTGTTCGTACTGACGCACTACCCGCGGGCTCCGCTCGTGATGCAAGGCGGCACGACCTTCACGTTCGTGACCGCTGGCATCCTGGCGGCGCTGGAGCAGGCTCGCGCCGTTGCGGGCCATCGCGAGGTGGCGATTGCGGGTGGGGCCGCGACGGCGCGGCAATTTCTGTCCGCCGGGCTGATCGACGAATTGCGGCTGCACGTAGCGGCGGCGGTGCTCGGCGCCGGCGAGCCCTTGCTGGCGGGACTGGAACACCTCAACCTGGAACAGGTCAGCTCGGTGGAGCGAGAGCTGGTCACCCACGTGACGTATCGGGTGGTGCGCTGAAGGGATTGACCCGCCCACGTGAGACGCCATTCGTGGGAGCATGACGCATGCCCAACTTCGTAAGCGAGATCGTCACCCAGACTGTGCAGCAAAACAACTGGTGGCTGAACGGTGGCGGGTGGTTCGTGTTAGCCCTGGTGAATGCGGGCCTGGCCGAACAGAAGAACCGTTCCCGCTGGAACTGGTTCGTTCTCTCGCTGTTTCTCGGGCCGGTGGCCACGTTCTTTATTGTTGTCTGGGAACCGCTGACCCAGCCGCCACTCGAACTCCGGAATCCGTTTGAGAAGGCCGACGGACGTTACCTCACCCTGGCCATAATGTCGCTGGTGATCACCGTCGGCCTGGTGTTGTTCGCGATAGCCGGGCAGGCTTGGTACGTGTGGGTGGCCAGCGCGGTCAGTGCCGCGGCCCTCGTCGCATTTCTCGTGCTGTTCCAACGCGCACGCTCCAAGCGGATGCTGGCGCTGAGGCACGCAAACGGCGCCTGACACAGAGTTGCCATGATCGGTCGGCGGTGTCTGGGAGCCAGCCCTGAGCATCCGTTCTGGGGTAACGCTCGAGGCCATCGCTGGGTATCGTTAGACCTATCGCTGTATATCGTTCGCACGTCATACCGAGGAGGCAATCATGGGCAACACATTCCCCACCGGCGGGTTCAACGCCGCCAACATGGACGGCATCTGGCAGGCCATGGAACAGTTCCGCTCCCGATTCGAGAAGCAGGCAGGCACAGCCACCCGAGCCGGTCGCGGTGAGGTGCGCACGGCGGTGCTCGCCCTGCTGGCGGAGCAGCCGATGCACGGCTACCAGATCATCCACGAAATCGAAGAGCGCAGCGGCGGCACCTGGAAGCCCAGCGCCGGCTCGGTCTACCCCACGTTGCAGCTACTGGCTGATGAGGGCCTGATCAGCGCCGAAGAGAACAACGGTCGCAAGATCTACTCGCTCACCGATGAGGGTCGCGCGGCAGTCGCTGACGCCGACACGAGCGCCCCGTGGGCCGCGACGAGCTCCACCGGGTCACACACCCACACTGCGCTGCCGAAGGCGGGCATCGAACTCGCCCAGGCTGCTGCTCAGGTGGGTCGCACCGGATCGCCGGAACAGATCAAAGAGGCTGTAACCGTGCTCGACGACGCGCGTCGCAAGCTCTACTCGATCCTCGCCCAGGACTGACGGGTGCCGCTGGCTCGTCGAGGTAGCTACGATTCGAATTCGGGCGCGGGCAACATGCGCGCCCGGTACCGCCGCATTCTGCGTTTTGCCAGCTGGTATCTCGCCATAACGTGGTGGTTCGAGTTGTTCCTGCCTCGCATCGGGCTGGTGAAGATCGCCGAGCGCACGCGCTCCAAGCGGATGCAGCGCTTCGCGAAGGGTTTTCACGTGCTCGCGGCCGACCTTGGCGGTCTCATGATCAAGGTCGGGCAGTTCATGTCATCGCGCCTTGACGTGCTGCCACCCGAGATCACTAAAGAGCTCGAGGGGCTGCAGGACGAAGTCGCGCCGGTATTGTTTGCGGCCATTCGCGCTGCTGTCGAGGCGGAGCTGGGCATGCCGCTCGAACGGGCCTTTACGTCGGTCGACGAGACTCCGGTAGCGGCGGCATCCCTCGGGCAGGCACATCGCGCCCGGCTCACCGCGCTCGATGCTGCTGACACGGGGCTCGACGGGGTCATTATCAAGGTGCAGCGCCCGGGAATCGACGAAATCATCGACGTCGACCTTGCCGCCCTGCGCAAGGTGGGAGGCTGGCTCAGCCATGTGAAACTCGTCTCCAACCGGGTCGACATGCCGGCGCTGGTCGAAGAGTTCGCACAGACGAGTCTCGAAGAGATCGACTACCTGCACGAGGCGAGCAGCTCCGAACGTTTCGCAGCGGCCTTTCCCGATGACGACCGAGTCGGCGTTCCCGGTGTCGTCTGGGAACGAACCACCCGCAAGGTGCTCACTCTCGAAGATGTCACGGCGATCAAGATCACCGACGTCGACGCCCTGATCAAGGCCGGCATCGACCCGGCCGAGGTGGCTCCGGTCTTCGCCGAGGTCATGTTCGACCAGATGTTCACGAGGGGCTTCTTTCACGCCGATCCGCACCCCGGCAACATCTTCGTCACCCCGGACGCCGACAGCGAGCGCGGCTGGCAACTCACCTTCATTGACTTCGGCATGATGGGCGAGGTGCCCACGAGCACGCGTACCGGACTGCGCAAAATGCTCATCGCGGCCGCCTCACGCGATGGGCGCGGCCTGGTCAATGCCATGAACGATGTCGGCGTGCTCCTTCCCTCGGCCGAGACGACCGAGCTCGAACGGGCCATGACCACTCTGTTCGCCCGGTTTGGTGGTATGGGTTTCGCCGAGTTGCGCGAGGTGGACCCGCGAGAGTTCCGCGAATTCGCGGTGCAGTTCGGCGACGTGGTGCGCTCGCTGCCGTTCCAGCTGCCCGAGAACTTTCTGCTCATCATCCGAGCCATGTCGCTCACCTCCGGCGTGGCCAGCGCGCTCAATCCCGCCTTCAACCTCTGGGATTCGGTCGAGCCCTACGCGGCGCAGCTGCTGCGCGACGAGAGCGGCAACTTCGTGCAGGACATCGCGAAGCAGGCAACGGAGACGGTCGGCATCGCCGTTCGCCTGCCCAAGCGCCTCGACGGATTGATCACCCGGATCGAAGACGGCTCCGTTGCGGTTGCCAGCCCGGGTCTCGAGAAGCGCGTCGCCCGCCTCGAGCGCACCCTGCGGCAAGCCGTGTCGGCGCTCCTGTTCGGCGCCCTGCTCATCGCCGGCGTGCTGCTGCGAGCGGATGATGCGGTGCTGGGCACCGTCTTAATGGTCGCGTCGGTCGTCCCCCTGCTGCACACGCTGTTCGCGGGGCGTCGCGGGTTCTGAACGGAGCGTAGCCGTTTGGTCGTCCGGCAAAAACTTGCAGTCGACCCGTCCCCGCGTGTTCCAGGGCCGGTCGGAGCGGTCGGCGGTGCCGGCTGCGGCATCCGTTTCACGGCCCAGAGCGGCACAACCCCTGCGATTTGGGCCGCGGGCGACATTCCACCTCGGAATTACGGGGACGTTTTTTCGTCGCGCGGCGCTAACAAATTGCAGGAGTTATGCGCAGAGAGCGCCCGGGAGCCGGCTTTTATACCGGGCGGGCGGCATCCGTTCGCGGCGAACGCTCCCGGATACCGGGCAGGCCCACCAAATCGGCGCTCACCTGCCAGAGCCGGGCCGCAGCCGCGGTGTCGTCGCTGGCGGCCGACGACTTTCTGGGCCGCTTATTGGTGAAGTAGCAGGCGGACCCCCCCCCGCTCAAAAGTGGTCGCCACGTAAATCGAGGTGACTGCGCCCTTTGCGGGAGGCTTCATGAACGGTCGCAACAGTGGCACGAGCAGGCGCTGGGCCCGCACGGGATCCTCGACGCCGAACCTCGTACTCACGAGCCCCGGATGCACGGCGTTCGCGGTGACTCCGGTTTCCGACAGGCGCGGAACCAGCGCGTCGGTGAACATGACGTTGGTGAGTGTGGACTGGTTGTCGGCCCCCGAACCGGAGTACTCCCGCTCGCCCGGCAGGTCGTCGAAATCGAGCCGGCCCATGGCCTGCGCGTTCCAGACCGTCGTCGTGCACGGCGGCGGCAATGCAGCGCCTCGCCTAGGCGCCATCCCGTGGATAAACACGGGCCGCGTCATCTACTGGGGCGACCTCGACTCCGACGGATTTACCATTTTGCACGCGCTCCGCTCGGGCTGCGACAACGTCACGAGCACACTCATGGACGAGGCGACCCTGCTGCAATTTCGCGACCTCTGGGTGCCGGAACCGAAGGCCGCCGGCGGAACGTATTCGACGCTGACGGCGGGGGAGCAGACCGCGCTCGAGCGCATCCGCTCGGAGGGAAACGTGCGCCGCGAGCAGGAACGCATCGACTGGACCTACGAATTGCCCCGGCTACTCACCCTCGCCGCGAACCCCTCTTAGGTACCCCGCGGGTCGCAAAGTATGTCACGGCTGAGCGATCGTGACCGAAAGTCAGGGTATTCGGAGAAAATCGTGAGGTTTCGTTCAAAAATGCGGTGCAAGCTAGCGACCTTGCCCGCGCCGACCCGAAGCGCGCGAGCCCGAAACCCGGCGAGCCGGCGTACCTAGCGCCGCGTCCTCGCTCCCGATGAAGGATATGCGCCAAAAAAACTTCGAAACTTCCCATGCTCGTACCGTCCGCAAATCCCCAAAACGCGGGCACCAGATTATCTTCGCCGCCAGTGCCGTGCTGGTCGTCACCGGCCTCGTCGCCGGCAGCGAATTCGCCGCCCAGTCGGCTGATGCCAAGCAAGACAGGATCGCAGCCACGACCGCACTCGCCGAGAGCACCGGCCGCCAGATTGAACAACTCGACTATTACGCCCAGCGCGGCGAGGCACTCAGCCGCGACAGCGCATCCGCTGCCCTCTCGCAAGCCAACTTGGTCATTGCCGCCAGCGTGAGCAAAGTGGATGCCTCCACCCTCACCTCGGTAGCCAGCTCGCTCGCCAGCTACGAGATCATGCCGATCGACCAGCTCGAAGACCTCACGGCCCAGGCGAAGACGCAGACCGTCGCAGTTGCTGCGGCCACCGCCGAAGTCGACCGGGTCGCAGCTGAAGTTGCTGCAGCCGAGGCCGCTGCGGCCGCCGCCGCTGAAGCCGCTCGAATGGAGTCCCTCGCGGGCGGCAATACCGTCGACGGTGCCCGCGCCACAGCGCGTTCGATGGCCGCCTCCCAGTACGGCTGGGGCGAGGATCAGTTCAGCTGCCTCGACCGGCTGTGGCAGAAGGAATCGGGCTGGTCCTACTCGGCCCTGAACTCCAGCAGCGGTGCGACCGGCATTCCGCAGGCGCTGCCGGGCAGCAAGATGGCGTCGGCTGGCACCGACTGGGCCACCAACGCCACGACGCAGATCAGCTGGGGCCTGGGCTATATCAAGGCCTCCTCCTATGGAACGCCGTGTGCGGCCTGGTCGCACTCGCAGTCCGTCGGCTGGTACTGACCGACCGCCGTCGACACCAAACCGTAGCGAAGATCGGGCCGCTCATCAGTTCTTTCGTGCCGCCGCAGGTTCTGCGGCGGCACGGCTGGGGCGCTGGGGCCAGCGCTACGATGAGAAAGTAAGGGAACTCCACGTTTGAGTTCGACTGGTACACCGAAGTACCCGTTGCAGGAGCCCTGCGCAGATATTTGATGGAGGCGTTTTTTCGATGTCGTCTGGTTTCACCCCTACGGGTCTAGCCCCGGTAGACCCCACACTCGAGTCGTTCATAACTGATTATTATGAGCATTTGACGGACGAAGACGCGGCGCACTATTCCCCGCCAGTATTGCAAGCCCGAGCGCGAGCCCATTGGAAGGTCGCGCAGTACCGGGTGCCCAAAACGGCCTCGGTCGAGATTCAGAATGAGCCCGGACGCAGCGTCATCTATATCGTCACCGACGACATGCCCTTCCTGGTGGATTCGGTCACCGCCGAGCTGGTGCGCCAGCACTCCGCCATCCACCTCGTCGTGCACCCGCTGCTCATCGTGGCCCGCAGCAAGGCCAGCAATGAACTCGTCGACATCAACCGCATTCCAGCCGGTGTTGGCGTCTCCAGCGGTGATACCTCGGCGATGCCCAATATTGCCCACCTGATCGCCACCGGCGATGACGCCTCGCACCTCGAATCGTGGATCGCCATTGAGATCGACAGTGCGAGCGACGAGGAGCAGGCCCTGCTGGTGGCTGGCGTGACAGCCGTTCTCGGCGATGTTCGCGCCGCCGTCGCGGACTGGCCGCTCATGCGCACCAAGGCGATGCAGATCGCGAACGCCCTCGACAAGGTCGTCGGCGCCGATCAGGTCAAGGACCTCGCCCAAACCCAGCAGCTGTTGCACTGGCTCGACGAGGGCAACTTCACCTTTCTCGGCTACCGCGAATACAACCTCGAGACGCGGGACGGCGAAGACGTCCTCACCCTGATCGACGGCAGCGGACTTGGCCTGCTGCGTTCCGCCGACGATCGTCACCAGATTCAGCATCTAACGGATGCCGGTCGGCAGAAAGCGCGCGAGCGCACCGCCCTGGTGATCACCAAGGCCAACTCGCGCTCCACCGTGCATCGCCCCGCCTACTTCGACTACATCGGCATCAAGAGTTTCGACGCCGCCGGTCAGGTCAGCGGAGAACAGCGCTTCATCGGCCTGTTCGCCGCGAGCGCCTACACGAGCTCGGTCACTGCCGTTCCTGTGCTGCGCGAAAAGGTCAAGGCCGTCATGACCGAGGTCGGTTTTCCACTCGAGTCGCACAGCGGCAAAGACCTGCTCGGCATCATGGAAACCTACCCGCGTGACGAATTGTTCCAGATCGAAGTTCCCGACCTGATCACCGCGTCGCTCGCCATCCAACGTCTGCAGGAGCGCCGACGTACCCGGCTGTTCCTGCGCCCCGACATCTACGGCCGGTTCATGTCGGCCCTGGTCTACCTGCCGCGTGACCGCTACAACACCGCCGTGCGCCTGCGCATTGAGAAGGAATTGCAGGAGACCTTCCACTCGGAGGCCCTCGACTTCGAAGCGCGCATGACCGAATCGGCACTCGCGAGACTCTTCTATCGCATCCGCTTGCCCAAGGATGTCGCCGCCGACACGGTCGATGCCGCCGCCCTGGAACACCGTCTCGCCATGGCCGTGCGGTCCTGGCCCGAGGGGATCAGCGACGAACTCCGCGAGACACACTCGGTCGAGGAAGCCGAGCGCCTGGCCGCTGTCTGGGCTGAAGCTTTTCCCGATAGCTACCGGGTCGATTATGAAATTGCCGATGCCCTCGAAGACATCGGGCGGTTCGAGGCCTGCGCTGCGCCGGTGAGAGCATCCGCTGACCCGCGAACCCGCCCTGGACTGCACGTCTACCGGCCTCACGGTGTCGGTGACCCCGCCGAAGACGCCCGCATCAAGCTGTACATGACCGAGCCGAAGAGCCTCAGCCAGATTCTGCCGTTTCTGCAGAACCTTGGCATCGAGGTCCTCGACGAGGTGCCGTTCGACATCGAAACCGCTGATGGGCGCCGCTTCTACCTGTACGACCTGGGCCTGCACTACCCGGCCGGAGTCGACCCGATCGCGACCGGGACTCTGCTGGCCGACTCGTTTGGTGCTGCGATCAGCGGCGCCATCGAGTCCGACAGCCTCGATCGCCTGGTTCTGCAGGACGGCCTGCCGTGGCACCGCGTCGTGATCCTGCGCAGCTACGCCAAATATCTGCGCCAGATCGGCAACACCAACTCCTACGGTTTCGTCGCCAACGCCCTGCTCGCCAACCCGGCCGTTACGCGTGGCCTGGTGTCACTATTCGAAGCCCGATTCGACCCAGATCTCGCCGACGATGAGCGGATGCTGCGCGTCGCCGACGTGCGCGACCAGCTCACCCTGGCCATGGAGCAGGTCGCGACCCTCGACGCCGACCGGGTGCTGCGCACCCTGATCACGCTGATCGAAGCGTCGCTTCGCACTAACTTCTTCCAGTACAAGCCGTATCTGAGCATTAAACTCGATCCGTCGCAGATCGAGCAGATGCCCTCACCGCGACCGATGTACGAAATCTGGGTGTACTCGCCGCGCGTCGAGGGCGTGCACCTGCGGTTCGGCAAGGTTGCCCGGGGTGGCCTGCGCTGGTCGGACCGCCGCGAGGACTTTCGCACCGAGGTGCTCGGGCTGGTCAAAGCGCAGACGGTCAAGAACGCCGTCATTGTGCCGACCGGTGCCAAGGGCGGATTCTTCGCCAAGAAGCTGCCAGATCCGGCACTGGACCGGGCGGCGTGGATGGCCGAGGGCATCGCGAGCTACCAAACCTTCGTGCGCGGGCTGCTCGATTTGACTGACAACCTCGTGGCAACGCCCGAGGGTGAACGGGTTGTTCCGCCGAACCGCGTGGTCAGCCACGATGACGCGGACACCTACCTCGTCGTCGCGGCCGACAAGGGAACCGCCTCGTTCTCGGATATCGCCAACGAACTCGCCGCAGAGTACGGTTTCTGGCTCGGCGACGCCTTCGCCTCTGGCGGTTCGGTCGGATACGACCACAAGGAGATGGGCATCACGGCCAAGGGCGCGTGGGAGTCGGTCAAACGCCACTTCAGCGAGCTCGGCGTCGACGCCCAGTCCGAGGAGTTCACCGTGGTCGGCGTCGGCGACATGTCCGGCGACGTGTTCGGCAACGGCATGCTGCTCTCCAAGCACACCAAGCTCGTCGCGGCCTTCGACCATCGCCACATCTTCCTGGACCCGACCCCCAACCCGGCGCTTTCCTTTGCCGAGCGCAAGCGGTTGTTCGAACTGCCGCGTTCCTCCTGGGCCGACTACGCGACCGACCTGATCAGCGCCGGCGGCGGCGTCTTTCCGCGCCAGTCCAAGGTTGTTCCGATCTCGGCTGAGGTACAGGTCGTGCTCGGTTTGCCCGAGGGCACGACGCACCTGAGCCCGCCGGAGCTGCTGCGCGCAATTCTGCTGGCCCCGACCGATCTGCTCTACAACGGCGGAATCGGCACCTACGTGAAGGCCAGCACCGAGACCGCAGCGCAGGTTGGCGATAAGGCCAACGATTCCATTCGCGTCGACGGCAAGGACCTGCGAGTCAAGGTCGTCGGTGAGGGAGGAAACCTCGGCTTCACCCAGCTCGGGCGCATTGAAGCTGCCCTCAATGGCGTCATTCTCAACACCGACGCGATCGACAACTCGGCCGGAGTGGACTGCTCCGACCACGAAGTCAATATCAAGATCTTCGTGGACCGTATGGTCGCCGCCGGCAAGCTCGACCCCGCCGAACGGGCCGAGTTTCTGGCCGAGATGACCGACGAGGTCGGCCGCCTGGTTCTGGTCGATAACGTCGATCAGAACATTCTGCTGCTCAACGACCGGGTCCTCGTCAATAACTGGAGCCCGAGCTACGAGCGCCTGATGAACTGGCTCGAAGCATCCGGCGATCTGCAGCGTGAGCTCGAGGCACTGCCGACGACGGCCACGCTGCGCGAGCGCCTCGACCAGGGCCAGGGGCTGACCAGCCCCGAGCTCAGCGTGCTGGCGGCCTACGCCAAGATCGAACTGGCCAACGCGCTGCGCGACAGCGATCTGGCCGATGACCCGTGGTTCGGCAGCACCCTGCGCCGGTATTTCCCGACGCACCTGTCTGAACGTTTCGATGCCGAGTTGGATACGCATCCGCTTCGCCGGGAGATCATCGCGACGGTCGTAGCGAACGACATGATCAACCTGGGCGGCATCACCTTCGCGTTCCGCACGATGGAGGAGACGTCGGCGAACCAGGCGACGATCGCGCGAGCCTTCGTGGCCCTCCGGGAGATTTTCGAGTTGAACGAGATGGTAGACGAGCTCAACGCGCTGCCGTCATCGTTCCCGACCGAGAAGTGGACGGCGATTCACCTCGACATTCGCCGGCTGCTCGACCGTGCGGTGCGTTGGCAGGTTAACCATGGGGGCAATATGCCCGTCGCCGGGGTGATCGCAAAGTACCAGCCGCAGGTCGCGCTGATGCGCGAGCACCTCGGGGAATACCTGCAGGGCGCCGACCTCAAACGCCTCGAAACCCAGCAGGAGCAGGCCAAAGAATGGGGCCTGCCCGACGATCTCGGTCGCCGCTGGTCGGAACTCTTCGAGGCGTACGCGCTGCTGGACGTGGCCAAGGTCGCCGCCCGGTCCAACCTTCCGGTCACCGAAGTCGCGGCCATCTACTATGCGGTGTACAACCGGTTCGGTGTCGACAACCTGCTGGAGCGCATCACCAAGCTGCCCCGCAAGGACCGTTGGCAGGCCCTCGCCCGTGCTGCCCTGCGCGACGACTTGTACTCCACGGTCGCCGACATGGCCAGGTCCGTGCTCGATGAAACGGATGCCGGCGCCCCCGACGAGCGCCTCCTCGCCTGGGAAGCACTCAACGCCGAACAGCTCGGCCGGGCGCGCAGCGTGTTCGAGGAGGTCAACTCCCTCGCGCAGGACGACATGGCGTCCCTGTCGGTCGCCGTGCGGCTGCTGCGCTCCATCGTGCGCCGCTGACCGACTAGCCCGCTGAAGCGCTGGAGCATCCGTTCGAGGGTGCTCCAGCGCTTTGTTGACGGCGATCCACCGTCTCAGCCGCGCGACGGCAAGTTGTTGATCCAGTCGCCGAGAATGCTCGCGGTGACGTGCCAGGACCCGGCTGTTAACGGTAGAAAAACTCTTTGGAGGGCACTAGATCAACGAGACGATCAGAATGGCAATGGCCAGCCAGAGCGGCATCGCCACAACCACGAGGATGAGGCCACCCCACTGCAACCGGGTATAGGTCTGCCCGGCGTCGCCGCGTTTGCGGGTGCGCACGATGTCAACCACCGAGACGACCATGCCGATGAACAACAGTGGCGACACGGTCAGCAGCGCAAACAGCAGGCGGGGGTCGGTCGGGAGTGACACGCAGACGGCGATGCCCAGAGCGCTGTACAGCACGAACAGAACGATGCTCACCCACAACGAGAGCGGAAGGCGTCGAGTCGGCTGGGCGGTTATTGCGTGCATGGTGCGACCCCCATTGGTATCTGCGATTTTTGACAGTAGCACGAAGCCGGTCAGTCGCCGGGCATGCTCAGCTGATGCGGCCGAGCGCTACGAGCTTCGTGCGCACCTCGGCGTCGCTCGGCTCCACCATGTGAGTGTCGTCGGGAAACACAATGACCGGAATGTTGGTGCGGCCGCTGATGGCGCGGGCGCGGTCGGCGCCATCCTCGACGAGCAGCAGGTCGACATAGTCGTAGTCCACCTCGAGGCGGTCGAGCAGTGACTTGGAACGACGGCAGTCGCCGCACCACTGGGCTCCATACATCGTGATGCGAGCAGCGGGGGCAATGGTTTCAGTCATGCTAACGATCCTAGGCGGCGCGCCTGTGTGCCGCGGGTGGACATCCGTTTCAGTCGTGCAGGTGGTCAACCTGCCAACCGGTGGACTGCTCCAGCAGGTCCAGAATATTCTGAGCGGATGCCCGCGCCTCGGCCGCGCCGCGCGCATCGACGACGTCGATCGCCAACGGCAGGCTTTCGCCGAACTTGGCAATCTCCACCTCGACCCGACCGCCGTCCGGCAGTGCAATGAACGCGTCCGCGGCCGATGTGCCACTGACCTCTCGGCTGAGTGCGGTCGCGATGGCCCACAGGGCATCGGGCTTGGTGCGCTGAACCTGGGCAACGATCGTGGCCGTGAAAGTCATGGGTCTCCGAACTTGGGGATGAGGGACCCAATCAGTAAAGCAGTACCCGTACCCTGAAACCATGCCTTCTTATCGCGTCACCATGAGTATCGACTCCCTGCACCCGGGAACGGAACCCGCCTCGGTCGTGCCGCGGGCCGCAGCGGCGGCGGCCGAATTCACCACGGTGGAGGCCTCCGACCTCACCATCGTCGCCGGCGCGGCCCGGGTCATCGTGCGTTTCACAGCGGATGACGCGGCGTCGGCCCTGCGGATCGGCGCCCACGTGGTGGCCGACCTGCGCGTCGTCGCCGAGTTGCGGGCGTCCCTGATCACCGAGCGCGTGAAGGGTACCTGGGTGCCGGTGCGCTGAACCGGCGAGGGCGTGGGGACAATACGTTACCCACGTCCTCACCCGGTGGCTTGCTCGACGGGCGCGGCCACCTGCCAAGTCAGGTTCTGGGCCGAGGCCTGCTGCCGGTCCAGAGAGAGCTGAAACATGAACACGTCGGTCGAAGTTCCGTTCGCACGCCCCAACGACAACGGTTTCAACACAAAGAATCTTCCTACCCCGAACTAGGGGTATTGGTCCGTGCTGCGTCAGACCACCGGGTCCATCGAGCTCAGATGGCAGGCGTCGTTCCACATCTGCAGCACCCGGTTCTCGCGTTCCCAGCCGAGGGTGGAGACGGTTGCAGTGCCGAGGCTGAGGTTCTTGCCGGCGATTGCCGGCAGGCCCATCCAGCGCGCGGTCATGATACGCAGAAAATGTCCGTGGGCGAAGACGGCGACACGACCCTCGGCGGCGAGGCATTCCTCGATCGCGAGGTCGGCTCGCGCCCCCACCTCATCGACGGTCTCACCGCCCACAAGTGGGTTACCCCACACGGTCCAGCCGGGTATCTCAGAGCGGATGTCCACGGTGCGTCGGCCCTCATAGACCCCGTAGTCCCATTCGAGCACGTCGTCGCTCGCCACGCCCTGGCTGGAGTACCCGGCCCGCTCCATGGTCTCCCAGGCGCGCACGAGCGGGCTGGAGTAGACCCGATCGAAATGCTGGCCGTCCAGCATCTCGCCGAGGGCATCCGCTTGTTGACGGCCGAAATCGGTCAGTGGAACGTCGGTGCGCCCGGTGTGCTGGCCGGAGATGCTCCATTCCGTCTGCCCGTGGCGAATAAGAACGATGTCGTTCTGGGTCATGCTGCTCCCTCGCGGTTGCCGCTGTGCGGCAGGTCAAGTCTACGTTTCGACCCAGCCACAGGTGCCCCGACGGGGGAACGGACGACCCGCCTGCTACGTTTAATACGTCAGTGCAAACGCCCTGAGCCACAATGTTGTAGCAAATCAGGGGGAACCATCGTGTCAACTGCCACCGAGAAGCGCGCAAGCGGCCCAGCCGCTGCGTTCATGCGCCCGATAAATTCGCTCGTCGAACGATTCATTCCGAGCGCGCTCGTGTTCGTGATCGTGCTGACCGTGATCGTGGCGATTCTGGCCCTGGTGCTCACCGATTCCGGCCCGATCGATGTCGTGCGCAGTTGGGGCGACGGTCTCGCGGGGCTGCTCGCCTTCATGACCCAGATGGCCCTCGTGCTGCTGCTCGGGCACATTCTGGCCAACACGACCCCGGTGCACCGGCTGCTGGTTCGTCTGGGTGCTGTGCCACGCACGGCGCTTCAGGCCTACGTTTTCGTCTTCACCATCGCCGCGGTGGCGTGCCTGATCACCTGGGGCCTCGGCCTCGTAGTCGGGGGGCTGCTCGCCAAGGAGGTGGCTTTTCAGCTGCGCGCGAAGGGCGTTCCGGTGCACTTCCCGCTCCTGGTTGCCGCCGGCTACTCCGGCTTTGTGATCTGGCACATGGGATATTCCGGGTCGGGACCGCTCACCGCCGCCACCGAGGGCTCCTTCCTGGCCGAGCAACTGGGGCGCACCATTTCGCTCAGCGACACCACATTCTCGCTGTGGAATATTTTGGCGGCCGTCGCCACCATCGTGGTGGTCGCGCTGGCGCTGGCCCTCGTCGCCCCGCGGCGTAACGCCCCGATCTTCGTGCTTGAGGTCGATGCCCGCGATAAGCAGGTCGCCGAGGAATCGGTCGTGACGCCCGCTGACCGGCTCGATGCCAGCCGCATAATGACCCTGATCGTGGGGCTCGCCCTCGTCGCCTACCTGGTCGTTCACTTCGTCGAGGGCGGTACCCTCACGCTCGACATCGTCAACTGGACATTCCTCGCGCTCATATTCCTGCTGGTGCGCAACCCGTTCGAACTGATTCGGCTGACCAAGGATGCCGCCTCCAACGTCGGCGATATCCTGCTGCAGTTTCCGCTGTACGCCGGCATCCTCGGCATGATGGTCGGATCCGGGCTGATCGGGGTATTCTCTGACTTCTTCGTGAACGTGTCGACTCCGGCGACGTTTGGCGTGATGGCGTTGCTGGCGGCCGGACTGGTGAACTTCTTCGTGCCCTCCGGCGGCGGCCAATTCGCCGTGCAGGGCCCGATCATGCTCGACGCGGCCGAACGGCTCGGCGTTGACCCCTCCGTCGCCATCATGGCCGTCTCCTACGGCGACCAGTGGACCAACATGCTTCAGCCGTTCTGGGCGCTTCCGCTTCTGGCGATCGCCGGGCTGAAAATGCGCGACATTCTTGGTTACACCACGATCACCTTTCTGGCGGCCGGTCTGGTCTTCATCGCGACGATGTTCATCGTCGGTGCCGGCTAACCCGGCGCAGACTGGATGCCGCCTGCGCATATCCCAATTTGCGATAGAAGTTCAATTTCAACGCGGGCGAGAGCCGTAGGCTTGTCTCAAAGCCATCAAGTCTGAGACGGGTGCCATGAGGGTCATTAGTTACAACCTCCGCAAGAATCGTGCCAGCGGCGAACTGGTCGCGCTGTCCGAGCGTTACAGTCCCAACATTCTCTGCCTGCAGGAATGCAACACCATCGGCCTGCCGGCCGAGGTCGGCACTCTGCACCTCGCCGACGCGACCCGGCGCAACCGGCTGGGCCTGGCCATCTACTACAACCGGGACCGCTACACGGCGATCAAGACGCAGGCCTTCGCGCTGAAGAAATCCCTGCATGATCACCTGGCGGCGCCGGCACACGAGCGCCTGATCGCCACCCGCCTGATCGACAACGTCGCCCAGCGGGAGCTCGTCGTCGCATCCTTTCACGCAGCGCCGCTGACCGCGCTCAACTCCCTGCGCCGCAAACAGATTCGCACCGCCCACGAAGAGCTCAGTCTGCTCGGCCCCGGTCTGCCGACCCTGATGGTCGGCGATTACAACTACCCGATCTTCCAGGGCAAGCTCGGCAACAAGGTCAACCAGTCCGGTTACGACCTGACCCTCAGCGACACCCGCACCTACACCCGGTACAAGTTCTTTCGCGGACACTTCGACCTCGCAACCTCGATGGGCCTGGCGATCACCAACGTGGAGACCCTTCCGCAGGGCACCTCAGATCACATGCCCATTCTGGTGACGGCTACCTACCCTGACGAACAACCGATGCAAACGGATGCCGCGCATCACCTGGCCAATCCCGCTACCGGTGAGTCCGTCACGGTCGAAGGCGCCGACTTCACGATCTAGCCCCGCGGCGTCTCGCGCGGTCAGGCGAGCAGCTCGAGCACGCCGCGCACGATCGTCGCAAACGCCCCCAGGTACGCCACTATCACGAGCAGGCGGCGGGCTACGTGCGGCTCGATCACCCGCGACAGCAGGTCGCCGACGATGAGCCCGACGATGCAGGCACACCCGATCAGAATCCAGACCAGCACGGGCAGCTCCGGCACGCCGGCGGATCCGAGGGCGAATTTGGACGACAACGAGGCCAGCCCGATGGTCAGAAAGTACGGCTGCATGGTCGCGGCGAAGGACCGCTGCGGCCAGCCTGTGGCGATCGCGTAGATGCTCACCGCCGGGCCGCCGACGCCGGCCGTCGTGTTCATGACCCCGCTGGTCATGCCGGCTATCACGCGAAAACTCAGCCGGTCCCGCACGACCACCCGGCCGAGATTCACCGATACGGTCAGCCCGGCGGCCACGAGTACACCGATCGAGATCTCAAGCCACGCCACCGGTACGAACTGCAAAACGTAGGAGCCCGGCACGATGCCGATCACGGCGCAGGCCGCCAGAATTCCGTAGCGCCGCCAGTCCACGTCTCGAAACACGCGCGTCAGGATCACCCCGGCGGTAAGGGCCCCGCAGACGTTGACGACGATGACACCGTCAATCGGCCCCAACAGCAGGACCAGAAAGGGCGCAGCGACCAGGGCGAACCCCATGCCGGTGATGCGCTGCATGCTCGAGCCGATCAGCACGGCCGCAATCACCAGAACGGTCGTCCACACGGTACGGTCTCCCAGCTCGGTTGTTGCACCCAACGATACCGGCCCAGACCACACCAACCGACGTCGCGGACGCGTGGGCTACCGTTAATGCGGGGCCGCTGCACGGCAGTCACCCGACAAATCGACGAAAGGACAGTGGATGCCCCACGCGAGCTTGCCCACCGAGAACGTTCTGCAAGGGCGCACCTTCGATGCCGTGCTGTTCGATATGGACGGCACCCTCATCGACTCCACGCCGGCGGTCGACCGCTCCTGGGCTGCCTGGGCGCGTGAATGGGGAGTGGCGAAGGACGACACCGCCCACGGCCGTCCGGCGCGCGACATTATCGAGGAACTGGTACCGGCCGACCGGGTAGACGAAGCCATTGCCCGCGTCCTCGCGCTCGAAACAGCCGACACGGACGATATCACCGTGCTGCCCGGCGCCGCCGCGCTCATGACGAGCCTGCCCGAAGCCCGGCGCGCGATCGTCACGTCCTGCGCCCGGCCGTTGGCCGAAGCGAGGCTGGCAGCATCCGCTTTTCCGGCACCCGCGGTGATCGTGACCATCGATGACACTCCGAACGGCAAGCCCGAGCCCGACCCGTTTTTGGAGGGGGCGGCGCGGCTTGGCGTAGACCCGAACCGCTGCCTGGTAATCGAGGACGCACCCGCCGGTCTGCAGGCCGGCCGCGCCGCCGGCTGCACCACGATCGCCGTCACCGGAACCTACCCAGTCGCCGAGCTCGACGCCGATCTGGTCGTGCCCGGGCTCGACTCGCTGCGCATTGAGGTCACGCCTGACGGTTTGATCGTTCACGTGGAGTCACCGAAAAGCTAAGAACGGTCACCGCCCGGGCCCAAATGAACGTAACGTTGATAGGCGGTATGCACGTTCGGCTTTTCCGGGTGGCGCGAGTACGCGAAGAGAAAGGTTTTGGCACTTGGACGACGAATGCATCCACGGACTTGAGGGCAAATTGTGCGCCCTGTGTTATCCCAAAGTCGTTACTGAGCCCCTGGTGCCGGTGAAGAAGACCCGCGCTCCCAAGCTGTCGTCCCTGCGCGACCCGCTGCCCACGGCGGCTACACCGCCCGCCCGCGCGGCTCGCCCGGTTCGGGTGGCCGGCGCTCCCCGCCCGGTGCGCGCCGAGAAGGCTTCGACCGACAACGTCGACGAGCAGCGCGTGTACCACCTCACCCACATCAGCAACCTCGCCGCCATTCTGCGCGACGGATACCTGTTTGCCAACGCTGCGCTCACCACCCGACCCGCCGTGGACATCTCGGCGCCCGCCACGCGCGAATCGCGTCGCGACGCCCTCGTCGCTGGCACTGAACGCAGTGTCGCAGAGTACGTGCCGTTCTTCCTGTCGCCGAATGCGACCGTGTGGGAGAGCATTCGTGCCGAGTCCACCGACCCGCGCCTCGCCCTCGACGCCCACGGCTCCGAGGCTTTCGCCTTCGTCATGCTCGTGAGCACCGTGAAGAAGATCAACGACGGGCTCGCCGCTGTAACGGATGCTTCCACCACCGACGACGAGACCCCCCTCGTTCCCAGCCTGGTCGCCGTCACCAACGGTGATGCGGCCGGATCGCTCACCCGGTTCGGTGCCACACCGGCCACGGCCGAGCGCATGCTGCAGACGCTCCGCGCCGAAGCCGACGGCGCGATGATGCTCGAAGCCGAGCTGCTCGTTCCCGATGCTGTCCCAATGGAGCTGGTGACGCTCATCGGCGTCTGCAACGACAATGTGCGCGAGACGGTTCGGGGCATTCTGAAGGCAAGCGCGTTCAAGCCCAAGGTCGCGGTCTACCCGCCGTGGTTCCACACCTCCGCCGACGCCGAGTAGCCCGACCCTTTTCTGTCCGGGGCCCGGGCCCGGAAACGGGGCCCATGTTCTATCGTGGGCCCCGTTCCCTAAGGTGGGCCCGGGGGCGGATGCGTGCGTGGGCCCGGGGGCGGATGTGGATGCGGATGCGGATGCGGGCGTGGGCCCGGTCGCGGGATGCCCCGGCTATGGGTCCTGCTACACGACCCCGAGGGGCACGTGTTCGCCGGCGGGTAGCTCCACCCGGATGCCGTCGCCCGGGTTCACGACCCCGCCGGTGACGACGACGCCCATGATGCCGCCGCGGCGGTGCACTGTGCCGACGGCATCCGTTGTGATGAGCTGCTTCATCAGGCCTTTTTGGTAGCCGTTGATGAGCGAGCATGGGCTGCGCATGCCGGTGATCGAGACCACGGCCTCGGCGCCGAGATGCAGCCGGGTGCCGAGCGGTAGGGTCATCAGGTCGATTCCGGCGGTGGTCACGTTCTCGCCGAGCTCGCCCGGCGTCACGGTATACCCGGTCGGCACGAGGTCGTCGAACAGCTCGGCGGCCATGAAGTGCACCTGGCAGAGGTTCGGTGCCAATGGGTTGCGCTTCTTCGCGTAGCGGTGCTGCACGGTGACTCCGGCGTGGGAATCGCCCTCGACTCCGATTCCAGCCAGCAAACGGATGCTGCCCACCGCCGGCTTGCTGAACCGGTGCAGGTCGTCGCGGCTGACCGAAACGACCGTGCCGGGGCGCTTGTCGTGTGTCATGCAGACGATTCTGCCACAGGCGCACGCGCGTTCGAAGGCATGCCAGCAGCCCTGTAACCGGATACGTCACCGTGTCTGTGTAAACCCGTTGACGCGGCACCGCCCGAGGCCTACATTGCATCAATGGAAAGGTTTCTCAATGACCAGTGTTGCGCCCGCCAATAACGACCAGCCCAACGAATCCGCGTCCGTTTTTCCGCGCGCGGAAGACGTCGCCCCGCACATTGCGCGTCCGTACCGAGCTCTCGAACGCGAACTGGAACGGGCGGTGCGCGATCGGGTGGAGGTCAACCTCCGGGTGACCGCGGCGGTCAACGCCATGCGCGACGGCGGATGCTCCTGGGCCGACATCGCACGAATTCTCGGTACCGCTCCGCAGACCGCACACAAGAAGTACAGCAAGCCGCGCCCGCCGCGAGGCGACTGACGGGCAGGCAGCCATCAGCACGCCCGAAAACCGGGGGCCACACGTCGGGTCAGCGGCCGCCCAATGGGAGTGATGGAATTCTGGACCGGATTCGCCTCCGGTGAGATAGTCTCGAGTCAAATTCCCCCCAATTGAGAGGACACCATGAAAGCCTCAGAAACACTCAGTAATAACCTGCAGTCCGTTCTGGTCGACCTGATCGAGCTGCACGTGCAGGGAAAACAGGCGCACTGGAGCGTCGTTGGAAAGAACTTTCGCGACCTGCACCTGCAACTCGACGAAATCATTCTCGATGCGCGCGAATTCTCCGACGAAGTAGCCGAGCGGATGCGCGCCCTCGACGCCATGCCCGATGGCCGCAGCGAGACGGTCACCAAAACCACCCATCTGCCCAAGTTTCCCGATGGCGAAGTCGACACGGCGGAGACGGTGACGCTCATCACCGAACGACTCGATGCCACCGTCGACAATATTCGCAAGGTGCACGATGAGGTCGATGAGGAAGACCCCACGAGCGCGGATATTCTGCACGCGTTCATTGAGAAGCTCGAGCAGTATTCCTGGATGGTCAGTGCGGAGAACCGTAAACCACGCAAGCGCGCAGCACTGAAATCCACCTCGCGGGTGTCGTAACACATCGGTTGATGCCGCGTGGGTCGAGGGGGAGTGATGAGGCTTGAATCGCAGCTTCCACCGGGCCCGCTCAGTGCCGCTGCGTTAGAGGTCAACGGTGACGCGCAGCGGGCGACTGCACTGGCGAGCGGTCTCGCATCCGTTCCCCGCCCGGGGGAGGGAAAAACGGCCGTTCTGTTCGACACGCTGTGCACGCTCGCGTTGGCCGACCTCACGGCAGCACGAGTGGCCGAGGCGCACCTCGATGCGCGGGCGATTCTCGCCCAGGCCGGCCAGGACGCCCAGTCCGATCACACCTGGGGCGTGTTCGCCGCGGAGACCGCCGGCACCGTGCTCACAGCGACGCCAGAGGGCGACCGCTGGCGGCTCGACGGCACCAAGCCGTGGTGTTCCCTCGCGGGACTGCTGACTCACGCGCTGGTCACCGCCCACGTCGGCGACCACGGCAGACGCTTGTTCGCCGTCGACCTGCGGCAGGCCGGCATTACGGTACATGACGAGCTGTGGATCGCCCGCGGCCTGCCGCAGGTGACGAGCGGCCCGGTCGATTTCGACGGTGTTGGGGCCGATGCGGTTGGTGATGCGGGCTGGTACCTGCGCCGGCCTGGGTTCGCGTGGGGCGGTATCGGAGTCGCCGCCGTGTGGTGCGGCGGTGCCGTCGGCCTGGCGCGCACCCTCTACGACTCGACCCAGGGGCGCGCCCCCGACCAGATTGCGCTCGCCCATCTCGGCGCTGTCGACGTGGCAGTGACCACTGCGGCGACGGCACTGGCCGCGGCCGCGGCCGCGATCGATGCCGGCGAGGCCGACGGACCGGCCGGTTCCCTCCTGGCCGCCCGGCTTCGCGGGATCGTCGCCCGCGCGGCCGAAGACGTCATATTCCATATCGGGCATGCCCTCGGACCGGCGCCGCTGGCCCTGAACGATCGGCACGCGCAGCGGGTCGCCGATCTGCAGCTGTACGTACGCCAGCACCATGCCGAGCACGATGACGCTGCGTTGGGACGCATGCTCGTAACGAAGGGGAGTGCACCGTGGTGACATTCAACAACCTCGATGGCGGAACACCAGAGAAGAGCTGGGAGGCAGCGAACTGGCCAGACCGGTTCGCCGCGCTGAGCACGGACGGGCTCGGCCGTCTCGTCGTGGTCGCGGCGCATCCGGACGACGAAAGCCTCGGCGTTGGCGGATTGATCGCGCACGTTGCGGGGCTCGACGTGCCGATCGTGGTCATCGTACTCAGCAACGGCGAGGCGTCTCACCCGAGCTCCCCGACCCACAACCTGGCCCGACTCGCCCAGATTCGCCGCATCGAAGTGACGGATGCTCTCGCACACCTGGCACCGAACGCGCAGGTGCACCTGCTCGAGCTCCCCGACGGCAAACTCGCCGAGCACATCGACCTGGCCGCCGGGGCGATCATCGAGGCGATCGGCGACGTGGACGCGTCGACCTGGGTGGTGGCACCGTGGCGAGCCGATGGGCATCCGGATCATGCGGCAGCCAGCGCGGCCGCCGACCGAGCCGCACGAGAACGCAGCGCCCGCCTGTTCGAGTACCCGATCTGGGCCTGGCACTGGTCAAACCCGGATGCCCCCATCTGGTCGGACTCCACCGTGCGCGTCTTTGATCTGCTGCCGACCGAGCGCAAGGCCAAGGCGCGCGCTTTGGCGCTGCATCGCAGTCAGGTCGGCCCGTTGTCGGATTCGTTCGGCGACGAAGTGATCCTACCGGCCGGTTTTCAGGAACATTTCACGCGCACCTTCGAGACCCTCATCGAGGTGACCGTGAAAAAATCCGGAGGAGCGCCAGCGCGCCCGCAAACGGATGCCCCCGCACCCGCCGACCCGAATCACACGCTCACGACCGGGTACTTTGACTCGATCTATTCCTCGGGTCCGGATCCGTGGGGGTTCGAGACCCGCTGGTACGAGAAGCGCAAACGAGCCGCCCTGATCGCGGCGCTGCCCCGGCAGCGCTTCGGCGCAGCCCTCGAACTCGGCTGCTCGAACGGTGTGCTCACGGCCGAGCTGGCCGAACGGTGTGACACCGTGCTCGGCATTGATCTGATCGAACAGCCGCTCAGCATTGCACGAGCGCGACTCGCCGGCCAGCCCGGCGTGAGGTTTGAGCGGCGAACGGTTCCGGCGGACTGGCCGGAGGGGGAGTTCGACCTGATTGTGCTGTCCGAGGTCGGATATTACTGTTCCAGTGCCGACCTGCGGCGACTGCTCGAGCGCTGCCGGGCCAGCCTCGCCCCCGACGGGGTTCTGGTGGCCTGCCATTGGCGACACCCGGTAGCGGAGTGTCCCCTCACTGGCGATGCTGTGCACACGCAGCTCACCCACGTGGTCGGGCTGCAGCGCACCGTGCATCACCTCGAACGCGACTTCGTGCTCGAGGTGTATGAACCCCGGCCCGCACTCTCGGTCGCGCAGCGCGACGGCCTCGTGCCGTGAGCGTACAAACAAGTCCGTCGAGCCCCGAATTCGTGACCATCGTGGTGCCGGTGTGCAACGAGGAGGTCCTGCTGCCGCGCGCCCTGGCAGCACTCGCCGTGGCGATCGACGCGCTCACCGTGCTGCCGCAGCCGGACCGCCCAGCGGTGTCGGTGCTGCTGGTCCTGGACCAGTGCACCGATTTATCGGCCCGAGTCGCCGCACTCTGGCCCGACTTCGACCGAGTTGAAATTGAGGCCGGCGCCGTCGGCGTGGCGCGTCGGTTCGGTGTGCAGCGCGCGCTGCGCCGGCTGGAAGCGGTCTCGGCGTCGGGTGCGGCGGCATCCGCTGTGGGTGATGGCCAAGCCGAGCGAATCTGGATCGCCAGCACCGACGCGGACTCGGCCGTGCCGCCGAACTGGCTGATCACCCAGTTGGCGTTTGCCCGCAACGGTGTCGATCTGGTGCTCGGAACGGTGCATCCCGACGACGACCTGGCCGCCCACGAGCTGGTGAACTGGGAGTCCCTGCACATGATCGGTGAGGGGCATCCGCACGTTCACGGAGGCAATCTGGGCGTGCGGGCTGATCTGTACCTGGCCGCCGGCGAATTTGCGCCGGTCGATTGCGATGAAGACAGGCTTCTCGTGGCAGCCCTGCGTGAACTGGGGGTCGCCGAGGCACGCACGGCGTTGATTCCGGTGCTGACCTCGGGACGACGCGTCGGCCGAGCCCCGGCGGGGTTCGCCGAGTACCTGCGCGAACACATCAAACCCGATTGGGCTGACACTGAAGTGGCGCACTGATTCGCAGGCGAGCTTTCGTACAAGCCTCTGGCGTGGCGTGGCGTGGCCTGGAAGTGGAAGAATAATCGAATGACTTATCTTCCCAATGACTCTCGATATGAGTCCATGCCCTACCGTCGCGTCGGACGCAGCGGCCTCAAACTTCCCGCCATTTCCCTCGGACTGTGGCAGAATTTCGGCGATGACAAGCCGCTCGCAACGCAGCGGGCCATTCTGCGCCGGGCCTTCGACCTCGGCATCACCCACTTCGACCTCGCCAACAACTATGGCCCCCCGTACGGCTCAGCCGAAACGAACTTCGGTCAGTTGTTCCGCGAAGACTTCGCCGCCCACCGTCACGAGGTCGTGCTCTCGACCAAGGCTGGCTACGACATGTGGCCGGGCCCCTACGGAAACTTCGGCAGCCGCAAGTACCTGCTTTCGAGCCTCGACCAGTCGCTCGGCCGCATGGGCGTCGACTACGTTGACATCTTCTACTCCCACCGCGCCGATCCAGACACCCCGCTCGAAGAGACGATGGGCGCGCTGCACACCGCCGTCACGAGTGGCCGCGCCCTGTATGCCGGGATCTCCTCGTACTCGCCGGAGCGCACCCGCCAGGCCGCGGCGATTTTGGCCGACCTCGGCACACCGCTGCTGATTCACCAGCCCTCGTACTCCATGTTCAACCGGTGGGTTGAGGGCGATCTGCTCGATACCCTCGAAGACATCGGAGCGGGTTGCATTGCGTTCTCGCCGCTGGCGCAGGGGCTGCTCACCGACCGCTACCTCGGGGGAATCCCTTCGGACTCCCGCGTCGCGCGGGAGGGTTCGGCCAAGAAGTCCATGGTGAGCACCGAGGCGCTCGTGCACATCCGGGCGTTGACCGAGATCGCCGTCGAGCGCGGTCAGTCGCTCGCCCAGATGGCCCTGGCCTGGGTCCTGCGCAACTCCGAAGTGACCAGCGCGCTCGTCGGCGCATCGTCGGTCGCCCAGCTCGAAACGAACGTGGGAGCTCTGAAGAACCTCGAGTTCAGCGCTGCGGAGTTGACCGCGATCGACGTGCATGCCGTCGACAACGGCATCAACCTGTGGTCAGCCTCAAGCGACGTCTAGCCTCTCCCGCCGGCTTTCTTCCGGGCCGGCCAACGGAAGTGGCGGTGACGCTCTGACCAGGGGCGGCGGTCAGGGCTCGAGCAGGCCGCGAATGTCGTCGGCGGTCAGCGCGGTGCTGAACAGGGCGTCGTCGTCGAGCACCGCGCTGAACAACTGCGCCTTCTGGGCCTTGAGCGCCATCACCTTCTCCTCGATCGTGCCGGTGGCGACCATCCGGTAGACCATGACGTTGCGGGTTTGGCCGATGCGGTGGGTGCGGTCAACGGCCTGCGCCTCGGTCGCCGGATTCCACCAGGGGTCGAGCAGAAAAACATAGTCGGCTTCGGTGAGGTTGAGGCCGAAGCCACCGGCTTTCAGGCTGATCAGAAACACCGGGGTCGCGCCGCTCTTGAACCGGTCGATCACCTCGCTGCGCCGTAGCGTCGACCCGTCGAGGTAGCAGTACGGAACGCCCAGAGCGTCCAGCCGGGCGGCGGCGAGCTTCAGAAACGACGTGAACTGGCTGAAAATCAGGGCCTTGTGCCCCTCGGCGATGACGTCGTCGAGCTGCTCGAACAGGGCGTCGAGCTTGCTGGAGCGCACGCCGGAATACTTCTGATCGACCAGCGAGGCGTCGAGGCTCAGCAGTCGCAGCAGGGTGAGTGAGCGAAAAATAATGAAGCGGTTCTTGTCGAGGTCCTCGATCAGCCCATACAGTTTCTGCCGTTCGCGCTGCAGGAACGTGTCGTAGAGCTTCTGGTGCGCCGGGTTCAGCGCGATTTGCACTTCCTGTTCCTGTTTCGGCGGTAGATCGCGGGCGACGACCTCTTTGGTGCGGCGCAAAATCAGCGGGCGGATGCGCCGGCGCAGCTTGGCGAGCCGCTCCGGGCTCGATCCAAGGGTCACCGGCCGCACGTAGTTCTCGGTGAATTTGCGCGCGGACGCGAACAAGCCGGGTGCGACGATGCTGAACAGCGACCACAGGTCCATCAGGTTGTTCTCCAGCGGAGTGCCCGTGATCGCCAGTTTGAACGGTGTGTTCAGCTCTTTTGCGCAGGCGTAGGCGCGGCTGGTGCGGTTCTTCACGAACTGCGCCTCGTCGAGGATGAGGCCGGCCCAATTCAGGGCTTGGTATGCGTCGAAGTCGAGACGGAACAGAGCGTAGGAGGTGACGAGCACGTCGACGTCGGCGGCGGCATCCGCGAGCTGCGTGCGGCTTTTGGCCTCGGTCGCCGTCACCGTGCGTATCCGCAGCCCGGGAGCGAACCGGGTGGCTTCGTTCAGCCAATTCATGACAACGGATGTCGGCGCCACCACCAGAAACGGCCTCGAGTCGCGCGCGTGCACCAGCAGCGCGAGGGTCTGCAGGGTCTTGCCGAGCCCCATGTCGTCGGCGAGCACCCCGCCGAGCTGGTGCTTCCAGAGGAAGGCGAGCCAGGCGAACCCCTCCTGCTGGTACGGCCGGAGGGTCGCGTTCACGCCAGCGGGGAGGTCGACCGGGTCGATCCCGGTCAGATCTTTCAGACCGGCGGCGGCCGCTCGCCACGACACGGCCGGAACGGTCTCATCGGCGAGATCCTCAAAATCGCTCCACAGGCTGGCCTGATAGCGGCTGATGCGCAGGCCGGTCTCCCATTCGTGCAGCGCGCGGGCCTCGTTGATGAGCTCGTGCAGCTGCTCGAACTCAGGGCTCTGCAGCGAGAGATAGCTGTTGTCGACCAGTTTCAGGCGGGTCTGCCCCTTCGCGAGGGCCTTGAACAGTGGGCCGAACGGCACCGTGATCGTGCCGACCGTGACGATCACACCGAGGTCGAACCAGTCGCGCTGGTCGGTCTCGACCGTCGTGATCACGAGGTGGGGCGTTTCGGTGCGCTCAAAGTCGTCGGGCATTACCGCGGGAAAGCGCACCGAGGAATCCATGCTGGTGACCGCGACCGTGCGCTGCAGGGCCGGGTAGACCGTGCCGAGAAACTCGACCGTGTCTTCGGCGGGAACGCTCGCCGCCTCGACCTGCCCGACCAGGTGACGCTGTTCGCCGCTCAGCGGGCCGGCGGCCGGGGCGAGCGTGAACACGGTCGGCGTGCCGAAGCGCACGCTGTAGATACCGTGGCCGGCGATGACTCCGGCGGCCTCGAGCGGATGGTCGACGCCGTCGATCTGCAGGCGGGACTGCAGGAGCAGCGGGCCGGCAGCATCCGTTTGCGAGGCGTCGAGGCTGATTTCGGCGAGCGAACCGATGCGTACGACGACGTCTTTTTTGTTGCCGACGAAGCCGATGCCGAGCTGCTCGGCCTCGCGCAGCAGCGGCCACAGCAGCGGGCTGGTGAAGTTGTCGAGGTAGATCCAGTCGGTTTCCTGGCTCGTGTAAACCTCGCGCACGGCCTTGTACAGGGCGGCGAACTGGGAGATCCAGCGGTGGTGTTCGGGGTCGAGGTTGAACCGGTTGAGCTGAAAAGTGAGGTGGCTCCAGGTGACGTTGCTGCGCACCCAGTTGCCCTGCGCATTGTGGATGACCGGCCGAACGCCGAGCCGATAGTCGCCGTGCCCGGCCACGAGCGCCTTCACCGGTTTAGCGGTCGGCCCGCGCCAGCGGTCGTTGGTGCGCGGAGTCTGCTCGCGCAGCTCGAACTGCAGCCCCATCGGCACTTTCAGTCCCGTGGCCAGCGGTCTCGGCTGCCCAAAATTGCCGATGCGCAGACCAGCGGATGCCGGCGGTTCCCCCGGCAGAACCAGCCGCTTCCAGGCTGGGGTGCCCTCTGACATTTCTAGCTCTCGGGCATGTTCAGGCCGGCGGTGTCGAGCACCCAGGCGTAGTTGAACGCGCGTTCGTGCCAGGCACTGTACCGACCGGAGACTCCTCCATGGCCGGCTGACATTTCGGTCTTGAGCAGGGCATCCGCTCCCACCTCGCGCAGCTTGGCCACCCATTTGGCCGGCTCCACATAGAGCACCCGGGTATCGTTCAGGCTGGTCACGGCGAGAATCGCCGGGTAGGCGACGTTCCGCACGTTCTCGACGGGGGAGTAGGACTTCATGTAGGCGTACACCGCGGCGTCGTGCAACGGGTCACCCCATTCGTCCCACTCGATCACGGTCAGCGGCAGTGACGGGTCGAGAATCGAGGTCAACGCATCGACGAACGGCACCTCGGCGAGGATGCCGGCGAACAGCTCGGGCGCGAGGTTGGCGACGGCACCCATGAGCAGTCCGCCGGCGCTGCCGCCCTCGGCGACCAGCCGGGCCGGGGTGGTGAAGCCTGCGTCGATGAGGTGCCGGGCGCAGCTCACGAAGTCGGTGAAGGTGTTGCGCTTGGTCGTGGTTTTACCGGTTTCATACCAGGTGCGGCCGAGTTCGCCGCCGCCGCGCACGTGCGCGATGGCGAAGATCATGCCGCGGTCGAGCAGGCTGAGCCGGGCGATGCCGAAGCCGGGGTCGATGCTGTGCTCGTAGGATCCGTAGCCGTAGAGCAGGGTCGGCGCCGGGGTTCCGGGCGTAACGAGGTCGCGGCGGTAGACCAGCGAGATCGGCACCCGGGTACCGTCCTCGGCGGTCGCCCACTCGCGGCGCTGCTCATAGAGCGCCGGATCGTAGCCGCCGAGCACGGGCTGCTGCTTGAGCAGGCGTCGTTCGCCGGTCGCGACGACGAGGTCGTAGACCGTTGACGGGGTGATGAAGCTCGTGAAGCCAAACCGCAGGGTCGGCTGGGTCCACTCCGGGTTGCCGGCTGAACCGACGGCAAACAACGGTTCGTCGAAGTCGAGCTCGGTCAGGCCGCTCGCGTCGTGTCGGTCGATGGCGAGGCGGGTGAGGCCGTCGCGGCGGTACTCCACGACGAGAAAGTCGGCGAAGGCATCGACGCTTTCCAGCCGGATCTGCGGGTCGTGCGGCAGCAGCATCCGCTTTTCGCCTTGCGGGTCTGCGGCTGCGACGCTGACCAGTTCGAAATTGACGGCCGCGCCGCCGTTGTGCACGATCAGCAGGCGGTCTTCCGCGGCGATCACGGCGTGCTCGACATCGTATTCCACGTTGTCCTGGCGCGGCCAGACCACGGCGAAGTCGCCGGTGGGGTCGCTCGCGTCGAGCACCCACGATTCGGTCGTGACGCTGGATCCGGCCTCGATCATGAGGAATTTGCGGCTGCGGGTGATGCCGACGCCCACCCAGAATCGTTCGTCGGGCTCGTGAAAGATGCTGGCGTCAGCGACTTCAGCGGCACCGATTTCGTGCCGCCATACGGTGTCCGGGCGCCAGGCGTCGTCGACGGTGGTGTAGAAGAGGTAGCGTCCGCTCGGGTCGAACAGGGCGCCGGCGCTCGTGTTTTCGATCGTGTCTGGCAGGTTCTCGCCGGTCGCGATGGTGCGCACCCGAATCGTGTAGCGTTCGTCGCCCTCCACGTCGACGGCGTAGAGCAGCCGAGTGCCGTCGTCGCTGAGGTCGAAGCTGCCGAGCGAGAAGAACTCGTGGCCGGCGGCTTCGACGTTGTCGTCGAGCAGGATCTGCTCGCCGGGCACGCTCTGGTTGGTGCCGAGCACGGGCGCCGCCCAGTCATCCGGGCCGCTGATCGGTGCGCGACAGTGGATGCCGTATTCCTGGCCCTCGACCGTCCGGGTGTAGTACCAGAAGGCGCCGCGACGCACCGGAACGCTCAGGTCGGTCTCCTGGGTGCGGTTCTTGATCTCGGTGAAAATCTGCTGCCGGAGTGGTTCCTGGGTGGCGGTGCGGGCCGCGGTGTAGCTGTTTTCGGCCTCGAGGTGGGCGATGACCTCGCGGCTGTCCTTGTCGCGCAACCACTCGTAATCGTCGACGTAGACGTCATTGTGGTGCTCGCGGCGTTGCGGCTTCTTGGTTGCCAGGGGAGGGGTGATCGGGCCAAAGGTCATCCCCCCAGCGTAGTTTGCCGCGTCTCGCCAGAGCGGGAAAAAGGTTGCTTCGGGTGTGCTGAAGCAGCTATTTTCTCGCTTTCGCGGTTCAGGCCACCCGCACTCCCCGTCTCCAGACGTTTGCGGTCAGCGGCACGCCGGGGCGGTAGGCCAGGTGCGAGATCGACGGGGCGTTCAGAACCTGCAGGTCGGCCAGGCCGCCGACCCGCAGCGAGCCGACGGCATCCGTTCCCTGATCGTGGCCGAGCGACGCGGCCGCACCACGGGTCGCCGCCCAGACCGCCTCGGTCACGGTCAGCCCCATCTGCAGCACGGCGGTCGCCACGCAGAACGGCATTGACGTGGTGTAGGAGGTGCCTGGATTGCAATTGGTCGCCAGGGCGATGGTCACACCGGCGTCGAACAGCTGGCGGGCCGGCGGAAACGGTTGCCGGGTGGACAGGTCGCAGGCCGGTAGCAGCGTGGCGACCGTGGCCGACGCCGCCAGTGCGTCGATATCGGATGGCTCCAGGTAGTTGCAGTGGTCAACGCTGTGCGCGCCGAGTTCAGCGGCCAGCCGCACGCCGCCAGTGAAGCCGAGCTGGTTGCCGTGCACGCGCAGCCCGAGGCCGGCGGCCCGGCCGGCCAGCAGCACCTCCCGCGTTTCTTCCACGTCGAACGCGCCCTGCTCGCAGAACGCGTCGATGAACTGCACGTAGGGAAGCACCGCGGCGAGCATCGGCCCGGTGACGAGGTCGAGGTAGTCGCGACGATCCAGCCCGGTCGGCACGATGTGGGCGCCGAGATAGCTGACGACGTCGGCGACACGGGCGGCGGCCCGGGCCGACCGCGCTTCACTGTCCACGTCGAGTCCATAGCCGGTTTTGGTCTCGAGAAAGGTGGTGCCCAGCGTTTCGGCTTCGTGGCGCAGGCCCAGCGCTGTGGCTACAAGCTCCTCCTCGGACGCCGCGCGGGTTGCGGCGACGGTCGTGTTGATGCCGCCGGCGGCGTACTTCTGGCCGGCCATGCGGGCTTCGAACTCTGCCGAACGGTCGCCGCCAAATACGAGGTGGGTGTGCGAGTCGACCCAACCGGGCAGAACGGCGCGGCCATCGACATCCGTTCGACGATCGGCAGCCGGAGCCTGGCTGGCCGCACCGATCCAGAGAATGCGGCCGTCGCCGATCACGAGTGCCGCGTCGTGCCGACGCTCGCCGGACTCATCGTGCGTGGTCAGTTCACCGATTCCGGTGATGAGCTCGGTGCCGCTCATTCGCCGAGCCTTCCAAGCGCGTCGGCCATCAGCTCCGACGGCCGCGCGCCGCCGACCAGCCGACCGCCATCGGCCACGACCTGTCCGCCCACGATGACCCGCAGCACATCGGAGGCGGTCGCGGTCAGCGGAAGCTGCTCGACAGACGATCCGACCGTGCGCACGCCGGCGGTGCTGATCTCGACCAGATCGCACGGGTCGCCCTCGCGCATCGTGAGACGGCCGAGCCCGAGCGAGGCATAGCCGGCGCTCGTGGCCGCGGTGAGCAGGGCGGTCGGGGCAAAGCGTCCGCGCTGTCGCGAGGCCAGCCGCTCGCCCATTTCCAATCCGCGCATCTCCAAAAACGGGTCGATGACGGCGTGCTGATCGGAGCCTAGGGCAATCGGGCAGCCCGCCTCGGCCAGGGCGAGCGCCGGACCGATTCCGTCGCCGAGATCGGCCTCGGTGGTCGGGCACATTACGACGGTCACGCCGGCGTCGCCGAGCAGCGCGCGGTCCGCGTCGCTCAGATGCGTTGCGTGCACCACACTCAGTCGCGGTCCGAGGGCACCGAGCGAATCGAGCACACCGGTCGGGGTCAGGCCATACGCCGCGAGGCAATCCGCGTTCTCCTGCGGCTGCTCCGACAGGTGCACGTGCAGCGGAACGTCCGCCGGCAACCCGGCGAGCACTTCACGCATCGCCTCGGGCGTGACGGCACGCACCGAGTGCAGCGCGGCGCCGAGCGTCACGAGGTCGTCGTTCCCCAGTGCTGCGCGCAGCGAGTGCCATCGGGCCAGCCAGCCCGCGGCGTCAAAGTCGCCGAACGCCCGCTGTTCGGGTGCCAACTCCTGCCCGATTCCGCCCTGCAGATACACCGTGTCGAGCAGCACCAAACGGATGCCGACGGCCCGCGCCGCCGCCGCAAGCGCCAGTTCCATGGCGTGCTCCGTCTCATACGGTTCGCCATTCGCGCGGTGATGCACGTAGTGAAACTCACCGACGGCGGTGTAGCCGCTCACCAGCATCTCGGCGAACACCGCCGTCGCCAGCGCCTGGTACTTCAGGGGGTCGAGCTGCGCGGCGACCCGGTACATCCGCTCGCGCCAAATCCAAAAATCGCCACCCTCGGTGTGGGTCTGACCGCGCAGGGCCCGGTGGAAGGCGTGCGAGTGAGCATTACCGAACCCCGGAAGCACCGTTCCCAAACGGATGTCCGCGGCCTCCGCCCCGTGAATCTGAACCCGAGAGATGCGACCGTGGTCGTCGACCTCGACCCTCACCCCGGTCACGGCGACCCCGTCGATCAGCAGGGTTTCGCACCAGAAGTTGCTCATAGCAGATCCCTCAGCAGCAGTTCGAGCGCGTCGATGCCGGCCACGCAGTCCGCGGCTTCGGCGAATTCCTCCGGCGCGTGGGAGATTCCGGTCGGGTTGCGCACGAACAGCATTGCGCTCGGCACGTGGGCGGCGAGCACGCCGGCATCGTGGCCGGCTCCGGTCGACAGTTGCGGCACCTGGCCGAGCGCTTGCGCGAACCGCTCGCGCAAGCCGGGGGTGAACTGCACGGCGCCGGCCCAGGATTCCTCGGTGAGGGTGGCGGAGCATCCGTTCTGCTGGGCGGCCTGCTGGGCGCGGGCTGCAATGTCGGCCACGAGCAGGCGGGTTTCTTCGTCGGTCTCGGCGCGGGCGTCGAGCCAGGCGTGCACCGAACTGGCGATAACGTTGGTTCCGCCGGGGATCGCTTCGATGCGGCCGATCGTCGCCCGGGTTCCCGGGCGACCCAGAGCGGCGGCCTGCACACCCACGATGGCCTGGGCAGTCGCGACCATCGGGTCGCGGCGCTCGATCATGGTGGTCGCGCCGGCATGATTACCCTGGCCGGTGACGGTGAGGCGCCAGCGACCGTGGGCCAGAATCGATGATGCCACGGCCACCGGCTGGTCGAGGTCGATCAGGCCGCGGCCCTGTTCGACGTGCAGTTCGATGAACAGTCCGATGCGTTCTAGTGCAACGAGGTCGACGCCGAGGTGCGCCGGGTCGACACCAATTTTCCGGGCGGCCTCGGCCAGCGTGACGCCGTCACGGTCGGTCAAGGCGCGGGCCTGATCGGCGTCGATCGCTCCGGTGAGCAGCCTCGAGCCGAGGCAGGCGATGCCGAAACGGGAGCCCTCTTCTTCGGCGAACATCAGCACCGCGCACGGCCGGGTCGGCACGAACCCGCTCGCCTGCAGCCGGCCGATGGCCTCGAGCGAAGAGATCACGCCGAGCGGCCCGTCGTAGGCGCCGCCGCCGGGAACGGAGTCGAGGTGGCTGCCGGTGACGACCGCATCCGGTCCTGGCTGACCCCACCAGGCCCAGAGGTTGCCGTTGCGGTCGGTTTCGACCTGCAGGCCGAGCCGTTCGGCGCGTTCGACGAACCAGGAGCGCAGTTCGAGGTCGGCCACCTGCCAGAGATGGCGGGAGTACCCGCCGCGCCGGTGGTCGCGGCCGACCTCGGCGATCTCGGCGAGACCGGCGAGCACGTTTAGTCCTCCCACATGGGCACACGCAGGCCGCGGTCGCGGGCCACTTCCTTGGCCCGCTCGTAGCCGGCGTCGACGTGCCGCATCACTCCGGTGCCCGGGTCGTTGGTGAGCACACGCGCGATCTTCTCCGCGGCCAGCGGGGTGCCGTCGGCGACGATGACCTGCCCGGCGTGAATGCTGCGGCCGATTCCGACCCCGCCGCCGTGGTGAATGGAGACCCAGGTCGCGCCGGAGGCGGTGTTGAGCAGCGCGTTCAGCAGCGGCCAGTCGGCGATCGCGTCGGAGCCGTCCAACATACCCTCGGTCTCACGGTAGGGCGAAGCGACCGAGCCGGAGTCGAGGTGGTCGCGGCCGATCACGATCGGGGCGCGCAGCTCGCCGGAGGCGACCATCTCGTTGAATTTGAGCCCGGCCAGGTGGCGTTCCTGATAGCCGAGCCAGCAGATGCGGGCCGGCAGGCCCTCGAACTGCACCTTTTTTTCGGCCTTGGTAATCCAGCGGTGCAGCCCGGCGTCGTTCGGAAACAGCTCCAGAATGGCCTTGTCGGTGGCGGCGATGTCGGCCGGGTCGCCGGAGAGGGCCACCCAGCGGAACGGGCCCTTGCCCTCGGCGAACAGCGGGCGAATGTAGGCGGGCACGAACCCCGGAAACTCGAACGCCCGCTCGTAGCCGCCGAGCTTCGCCTCGGCCCGAATCGAGTTGCCGTAGTCGAAGACCTCGGCACCGGCATCCTGAAATTCGACCATCGCTTTGACCTGCTTGGCCATTGCGGCGCGGGCGCGCACGGTGAACTCCTCCGGGTTTTCGGCCGCGTAGCTGTGCCATTCCTCGACGGTGACGCCCTCGGGCAGGTAGGAGAGCGGGTCGTGCGCGCTGGTCTGGTCGGTCACGATATCGATCGGCACTTTGCGGGCGAGCAATTCGGCGAACACGGTCGCGGCATTGCCGACCAGACCCACCGACAGAGCGCGGAGTTCCGCCTTGGCCGCGAGCACCCGGGCGATGGCGTCGTCGATGTCGTCGGTCATTTCGTCGAGGTAACCGTGATCGACGCGGCGCTGCAACCGCGCCGGGTCGACGTCGACAATGAGCACAACGCCGTCGTTCATGGTGACGGCGAGCGGCTGCGCGCCGCCCATGCCGCCGGCCCCGCCGGTGAGGGTCAGCGTGCCCGCCAGGGTGCCGTTGAACTTCTTGGTGGCCACGGCGCCGAAGGTTTCGTAAGTACCCTGCAGAATGCCCTGAGTGCCGATGTAGATCCACGATCCAGCGGTCATCTGCCCGTACATGGTGAGCCCCAGGTGCTCGAGTCGGCGAAACTCCGGCCAGGTGGCCCAGTCGCCGACGAGGTTGGAATTGGCGATCAGCACCCGCGGCGCCCATTCGTGGGTGCGAAACACGCCGACCGGTTTGCCCGACTGTACGAGCAGGGTTTCGTCTTTCTCGAGGGTTTCGAGGGTACGCACGATCGCGTCGTAGCACTCCCAGTTGCGGGCGGCTTTGCCGGTTCCGCCGTAGACGACGAGGTCGTCGGGGCGCTCGGCAACCTCGGGGTCGAGGTTGTTCATGAGCATGCGCAGCGGGCCCTCGGTCTGCCAGCTCTTCGCGGTCAGTTCGGTGCCGCGGGCGGCGCGAACGGGGCGTGGGGTGTGGGTGGTCGGGTGCGACGAGGTGTGAGTCATAGGTGGGGCTCCCTTGTTCTGGCGGGGCAGTGGATGGTGCGGGAAAGTTTCAGGGTGATCAGCGGGCGTAGAGCTGGCGCGCTTCGCCGAGCAAGAGCTGGCCGATACGTTCGATGCTTGACGTGGTGATGCGGTAGCTCGGAACGACCACACTGAGGGCGCCCACGATGCGGTCGCCGACGCTGATCGGTACCGCTATTGCCGTGACGTCACGCTCTACACCGTCACTCACGACGCAGTAGCCGGTGTCACCGGTGCCGCCCTGCAGGGCCTTCCCCGAGGCGCTCGAGTCAAGGGGAAACTTGCGGCCCACCCAATTCGAGTGCCGAACGGAGTGGGTTCCTTCGACAATGGCCACGTAGAGGCCCTGTCGTCCCGGGGCCGGGATGCTCAGATACGCGGATTCTCCGGTTTGTTCGACAATTCGCGTCATCGGATCGCGACAGAGCGCCACGAGTGATTCCTGACTCAGGGCGAGTACGCCGAGCTGCACGATCGCCACTCCTGGGCGGTAGGAGCCCTCGTCGTCACGGCGAATAAAGGTGGCTGCCTCGAGGGTGCGCAAGAGGCGAAGTGCTGTGCTGGCGGAGAGATCGACCGCTTTCGCGGCCTCACCGAGGGTGAGTGAGCCTCGCTCGCAGACGACGCTGAGCAGAGCGAGGGCACGCTCGGCCGTTCGCGTGGTCGTGTCTGGTTTGCCGGGTATTGCGCTCATGTCAAGCTCCTCGTGTTTCCATGCCACTCACAATTGCATTTAGTAAAACACTTATTTCATTAGATGACAAGAGAATTCAGTCATCACTGTCGGTTGAACGCCGGTCCGGTGCTCGCAATGAGTGCACAGTCAGCCTGTGGAGCGGATGTTTCGCTCAGGTAACGTGATCATTACCATCTGACGAGACCTTGACATTGTTTGGCACTGGCCGTTACTTTTCATAGATTGACAATGAAGTTTCATTTTGAACGCCTGTGCGTCGTTGTCAGCCAGTACCTGATTCAGTAACCTCCCCGACCATGTCGGAGGAGCTCAGCGTTTTCGGAAGGACCACCCACCATGAGCGCAAATCGTTCCAGCTCGCCACGCAGTTTCGGCCCGGTAATCAGGTCGGCCGCGATCGGCTTCGTCGCTGCCCTCGCTTTGGCCGGCTGCAGCCCGAGCGATCCCGGCGGCAGCGACACCACCGCAGACGGGAAACTCACCACGGTGACGCTCGGGCTCATCCCCATCACGGATGTTGCACCCATCTACCTGGGCATTGAACAGGGAATTTTCGCTGATCACGGTTTGGAATTGGATATCCAGCTGGCTCAGGGCGGTGCCGCTATCGTTCCCGCCGTCGTCTCCGGCGAATACGATTTCGGCTACAGTAACGTGGTCTCCCTTCTGGTAGCCCACCAGAACGACATCCCGATTCGGGTAATCTCGAACGGATCGACGTCGACAAACGTGGACGGCGCCGACACCACCGAGGTGGCTGCGTTGGCCGACAGCGGTGTCGCCGACGTCCTCGATCTCGAAGGCAAGACGGTCGCCATCAATGCGCTGAGCAACTTCGGTGAGATTACAATTCGAAATTCCCTGGAGCAGGCCGGCGGCGACCCCGATTCCATCTCGTTCGTCGAGGTGCCCTACCCGAACATGCCGGCCCAGCTGGCCGCCGGAGAGGTCGACGCCGCGTGGACGACGGAACCGTTCCGCACCCAGATCGTGCAGGAGGGTGGCGTTATTGTTGCCAGCCCCATGGTCGACATGGCCGAGAACTTCGACTCCGCGTTCTACTTCGCGTCGGCGCAAACGGTCGAGATCAACCCGGCCCTAGTCACGAGTTTCCGGGCGGCGCTCGCGGAATCGTTTGCGTACGCATCCGCTAATGAAGACGCTGTTCGGGAGATCATCCAGGACTATGCTTCGCTCAGCCCTGAGTTGGCAGCCTCGGTTGGCCTGTCGCAGTGGCTCCCCGAGATCAATCGGTCCGGTCTCGAAACCCTCGCCGCCGCCGCCGTCTCGTACGGCGTACTGAGCGGCGAGCCAGACTACGACGGCTTCATCGCGGAATGAGTACTCGCCTGGATGTCGTGCCCGCGGTCGGAGTGGAGGCCAGCGCCTTCACTCCGGTGCCGCGGCGGCGGTTCCGGGCACGCGGCCGAGTGACGAACGTGTTGCTCGGCTGTGCCGGGCTGCTTTCCGTAGCGCTCGTCGCCCAATTTCTTGCCCCGCTGGGCATTGTTCGGGAACAGGACCTGCCGCCGACGACCGTGATCATGGCCGCCTTGGCAGGACTTCTCGGCGAATCCACGATGTGGATGGCCGTTTACGACACGATCTACGTCTGGGCTATCGGACTCGCCGTGGCCTCTGTGGCCGGTGTCGTCGTCGGGATACTCCTCGGCAGCATCGAACCCCTGCGCCGCGCGACCTCCTCAACCGTTGAGTTTCTGCGGCCGATTCCCTCGGTTGCTCTCGTGCCGCTGGTCGTGCTCGTCTTTGGCCCGCGGTACGAGTCAGCCCTCGTCCTGGTCATCTACGCCGCCTTCTGGCAGGTGCTGGTGCAAACGGTGTACGGCGTAGCGGATGTCGACCCGGTCGTCGCCGATACCGCCCGGTCGTACCGATTCAGCCGCTGGGGTGTGATGCGCTACGTGATCTGGCCGACTGCACTGCCCTTCGTGATGACCGGTATCCGCCTGGCCGCCACGGTGGCCCTGGTGCTGACCGTGACCGCTCAACTGATCATCGGTACCCCCGGCCTCGGGCAGAGCATCGCTCAGGCCGAATCCGGCGGGGCGAACGCGCGAATGTATGCGCTCGTACTCATCACCGGGCTCCTCGGCCTCGCGGTCAACATCGTCGTGCGGCTGGTGGAGAAGCGCGTGTTGGCCTGGCACATGTCGTTTCGAAAGGATGCCAGCGAATGAAAACACTGCAGTCCATCGGCTATATCCTCGCTCTGCCAGTCGTGCTCCTTACGACCTGGTGGATCGTCAGTTACGACAGCACGAATGTCTATTTCCCCTCTCTGCAGCGCATTCTCGCTGCGTTCCCGGCGACCTGGCTCGACGGTGGTGGGGAATCACGCCTGGTCGTGGACGGCTTTGCCAGCATCTGGCGGCTGCTCTTCGGCTTTGTCGCAGCAACCGTCATCGCTGTATCCCTGGGAACGCTGATCGGCCTGTTGCCGCGGGTTCGGGCGTTCTGCGAGCCGACCCTGGAATTATTCCGTGCCATTCCGGGGCCGGTACTTGTGCCGATCATCGGGCTGTTCGCCGGGATCGGAGACACGATGAAGATCATCGTGGTACTCCTCGGCTGCCTCTGGCCGATTCTCCTGAACACCGTCGAGGGCGTCCGGGCGGTCGATTCCGTCATGATCGACACTGCCAGGTCCTACCGTCTCAGCGCACGGCGTCGCATCTTCACCCTCATCCTCCCGGCGGCATCTCCGCAGATTCTTGCCGGTATGCGTCAAGGCCTTTCGGTCGGCATCATCCTCATGGTCATCAGTGAGATGTTTGCCGCTACAAATGGGCTTGGATTTAGCGTCGTGCAGTTCCAACGCAACTTCGCCTTGCCTGAAATGTGGACGGGAATCATCGTGCTCGGTCTGTTGGGACTCGTGGCGTCCGTTGTCTTCCAATACTTCGAGTCGCATTCCCTGCGGTGGTACACCGGCATGCGCCGCGCCGCACGTGACGCCTGATCGACCAGACCAGAAACAAAGGAATCCCATGCTCGAGGTCACCCACATGCAAAAGATCTACCGCACCGCCGACACCAGCTTTGAAGCACTGCGGGACGTGCATTTCACCGTCGCCCCCGGCGAATTCGTCTGCCTGGTCGGGCCCTCCGGCAGCGGCAAAACCACGCTGCTCAAGTGCATGGCTGGGCTGATGAAACCGTCGGCCGGTTCGGTGCGGGTAGCCGACAAAGCAGTCTCTGGCCCGCCGGAAGGACTTGCCCTAGTCTTCCAGGAGTACGGTCGCAGCCTGTTTCCCTGGCTGCGCATCGCCGAGAACGTCGAGCTGCCGCTCAAGGAACTGAGACTGCCGAAGAAGGAACGGCTGGCGCGGGTCGCCGAAGCGCTGGCTCATGTCGGCCTCGAGAACTCGGCGAGGTCGTACCCGTGGCAACTCTCCGGTGGAATGCAACAGCGGGTGGCCATCGCCAGGGCTATCGCCTACCGGCCCGACGTGCTGCTCATGGACGAACCCTTCGCGGCCGTCGACGCCCAGACGCGGGCCGAGCTGGAAGACCTCGTTCGCACGATCTGGCGCGACTTGAAGATCACGACCCTGTTCGTCACGCACGACATCGACGAGGCCGTCTACCTGGCCGAGCGCGTCATCGTGCTCTCGTCAACGCCCACCATCGTGCAGCGAGAGATGATCGTCGACCTGCCTGCGGAACGCGATCAGCTTTCCACCCGTTCGTTGCCCCGATTCTCCGAGCTGCGCCATGACTTGTATGCAGAGATTCAGAAGGCCAAGACTCACTCGGCACTCACGATCACGGCATAGTCCATTCCCGCGCGCCCCGGACCACCGTCGCGTCCAGCTCCTCGCTCCGCAGAATGCGGGGGAGCAGACTGTGCCGGGCGAAGATCTCGGCCGTATGCGGAGCCTGCCGCTGCCCGGTCTCGACGAGCAGGCATCCGCTGGAAGAGAGCCAGTGTGGTGCGGCGGCACTGATGCGCCGCTGAACGTCGAGGCCGTCGTCGCCACCATCGGCCGAAGCGCGCGGCTCATAGAGTCGGGCCTCCATCGGCATCTGTTCGACCTCGTCCGTCGGCGCGTCGGTGCGTTGGCCACAATGATGTCGACCCGCCCCGTGAGCGACGCACGCGGCGGCGCGAACAGGTCACCCTGCAACACCTGAACGCGGTCAGCCAGGTTGCGGCGAGCGCAGGCCACCGCGATCGGATCGATGTCGACCGCGACCAGCCCCGCGCCGGGTCGGGGCGCGACCAGCACGGTTGCCAACGCGCCGGATCCGCAACAGAGATCGACGATGACCGCCTCGGGTGGACACAGCGCCAGGGTCTGCTCGACCAGGAACTCGGTGCGGCGACGCGGCACGAACACGCCAGGGTCGACCAGAATATGCCGGCCGCAGAACTCGGCCCAGCCCACAATCTGCTCGAGCGGCACGCCCGCGAGACGGCGCTCGATCATCGCGCTGAGCTGGTCGGGCGACTGCTGCACGGACTGCAGCAGGCCGGCCTCCTCCTCGGCAAAGACGCAGCCGGCAGCGCTCAACCGTGAAGTGATGCCTACCAGATCGGGGGTGGGTGCAGGCATGGGACGCCTCCTGTCGACGGCGGGCAGAAGCATCCTGCGCCCGGGTCTTGAAGGGTGCGCGAACTGTGATTACCCTGAAATCATGTGCCGAAACATTCACGTCCTGCATAACTTTGAACCCGCCGCGACCGCCGATGAGGTACACGCGGCGGCGCTGCAATACGTGCGCAAGATCAGCGGGTCGACGCATCCGTCGAAGGCGAACGAAGAAGCCTTTGAGCTGGCCGTGCACGAGATAGCGCGCATCTCTCGGCACCTGCTCGAAGATCTGGTGAGCTCCGCACCGCCGAAAAACCGGGAAATCGAGGCCGAGAACGCCAAAGCGCGCTCGCAGAAGCGGTTTGCTGCGGCCTAGCGGGTGTGATGTTCCGCGTAGAGCACCATCACGGCCGCCACCACGCTTGCCGCCGCGCCAAAGGCCACGCCGAAGGCGATGGTGATGCCCGCATACAGTCCGTCGTCCAGCATCGTCAAGACTGCGGCGATCGTCAGGGACAGCAACACCACACCGCCCATCGCGCCCAATGCGGCCGCTGTCGTGCGCAGGCGCCGCGATTTAGTGAGCTTTCGATCAGCAATCGCCACCGCCACGAGACCGCCCAGCAAAGCGACCGCCCCGATAACGAGGCCGATCACGCCATAATTCGCCATGGAACGCACGACAAACCAGAACCGAAACTCGGTTTCACCGCTGCCGGCGTCGGTCATGACGACTGCGACGCAGGCCGCTATCAGAAACCCCACGATCGGTGCGAACACCGCGATGCGCCAGTAGCGCCGAACTATCATGTGCCCACCCTACGTTGCGACGGTTCGCACCGGCATTCTAGAAATCGACCCAGGCGCTGGGCAGCGGATGCTCCAGCCGCTCTGGCCGGGTGCGCTCGCTTCGTCGCTCAGCCCGGTGCACCAGAAACGCTGCCGCGATCCCCGCCGCGATAGCGAGCGCCACCGTGAAGGTAATGATGAGGTACGCCCAGCCCGCTCCGATTATTCCCTGCACAGTGGCGAACACGATTCCGAGAATCAGCACGCCACCGGCCGCACCGAGGGAGGCCAGGGCGGTGCGCGCACCCGACGATTTTGCGAGGTGCCGGTCGAGGCCGCCAACCAGAACGACGCCGCCGACCAGCGCGGCGATGCTGACGACCAGGCCGACGGCACCGAAGCCCAGAATCGCCCGCACGACGCCTTCGATCGTCTGGCCCGCTCGCGCCTGGGGGTTACTGCCCAAGGACATCACTCCCACCACGGCGGCACCGAGGAGGAACCCGATCACGGGCGCAACCAGCGCGATGCGCCAGTAGCGGTGAACCATCATGCGTCCAACCCTAAAATGCGGAGATTGACTTGAACGTATCTAGTCCTGATAACTCTTAATCGTTTCGCGGATGTCATTCGCAAATAGGTAGATCTCATCGAGAGTTTCAATAGGGTGGCGAGTCTCGACCTTCTCAGCGTCGAAGACTCCAAGATACTTCTGCTTCTTTCCGTTGAAGTGAAGTCGAGCGACCGGCTTGCGATTGTTGTCATCGAGAAGAACAGCGAAATACGACTTGGAATCCCTGTGCATCACTCGCTGAGGCTTCACCTCGCTGCAGGCGATCGCCTTAACGATTTGATACCCTTCCAACTCCTCAAGGGTCGTCTCAATCTCCGTGTCACGGGCGAGATCAACTTCAACAATGTCGTGGCTGTTGATGACACCGCTCTCTGTTGCTGAAGCTCCTGAGAAGTTCGACCCGCCTAACGCCGACTTCAAGCGGTCATTGACCTGGTCATTCAGGAACTGCTTCGTAGACTTTGCGACCAGGGAAGTAAACTGCTCACGGACTTTCTGCGTAAACGCACCCTCATAGACTCGCGTCGTGAAGAATCGAATCCAGTCGTCTTCGGGCTCCGTGAACTGAGCTGCGATAGTGCGCTTGATTTGACCAATGTACTTGAGCTCTTCAGCCGAGTTGATGATCGAGTCGAGATCAAAGACTTCCTTGGTGAGCTTCCGCAGTTCCGGAATCAGTGTTTCATCGATGTCCATCAAATCGAGAACCAGAAACGGCTTCTCGTCCATGCGGTTGGGTGCATCCAGGTCCGTGTAGAACTGGTAAATCTCGCCATTCGTGAGAACGGCGATACGCGCATTGGTGACCGCGAAATAACGGAAGAGTTGCGAGGCGTGTTCTATCTTCAATGCTTCCGTGGATTTCTTGCATTCGATGAGGATCTGGACCTCACCGTCGCGCATAATCGCATAGTCAACTTTCTCGCCCTTTTTCACGCCGACATCAGCGGTAAATTCGGGGACAACTTCCAATGGATTAAAAACGTCGTAGCCCAAAATGGTCGAGATGAACGGCATGATAAACGCGTTCTTGGTTGCTTCTTCAGTCTGAATTGCTTCGCGCTGGTTGCGCACCTTGAGAGCCAATGCCCTGATTAGTTCTGCAAATTCCATGATTCCCCCGGTTTGTGGATCGCTACCTTCGACCTTATCGAAACAATTTAGAGTCTCAGACGAGCCTGAAACCTCAAACAGTACCGCGTGGCACGATCCACTCGTGTCTGAACCGGGGCATCACCCTCGCGACATACTCGAAGTCACTGTCGTAGTGCAAAACCGTCGCATCATTTATGAGAGCGTATGCGGCGATAAGCGTGTCGACCTCACCGACCGACCGCACGAGCGCGGCATGCCAGAGTCGGTTTTGGATGACTAAAGATTCGTCGATTGTGGGCGCACGTGGGCAATCGCTAAAGGCCGAGAGCGGAGTCCACGCGCTGTCATGCTCGGGCCCATTTCGTGCGCTGAATCCAATTTCTGTGGCGGTCGGCGCGCAAACCCAGATTGAGGCGGGGCTGTGCAGCTCGACGATTTTGCGCAAGGCGGCCACAAGACTGGGCGACGTACCTAACCGGGCCCACACGCTGTGGTTGATGATGAACCGTTTGACCTGAAGCCGGGCATGGGACGAATTGTGAGACGTCGAAATCGGGGATCCGTCCTATTCATTCGTCGAGGTCGAAGCGCTTTGGCTGTGGATCGAGGTGGAGAGCCGCAATTGCGTCAATGGCGACTAATTGCCTGCGCCGCATGACAGCCTCGCCGATGGCGAACGCGACCGCCTCCTTGTTCGAACGGAGCCCGTAGGCTTCCTTAAGCTCACGAAGCAGGGCAGGATCGGTGTCGATGACCCGGTCCTTCAGGTGTGCGCCGTAGTAGGCGGACTGCCGCGACATGACCTCTCGCATGGACTCGTCCCGGCTATCGTCCTACTCTGTTTCAGCGGTTTCCACGCAGAATCTGGCCCTGTCCGACGGACGCACATTGCGAGTGCACGACAGCGCCGACGCGTATTCCCAAAAGGATGCCTTCACCGTGCTCGGGCACCGCGGCTCGCCGCAAACCGGGGCACTGCTCGAGCCGGTGCTGGTGGCGGCGGCCGTGCGGGGCATCCGTCTGGTGTCGTATGGCAGGCCGAGCTACGGCGGATCGACCGGCTGCGCGGGCGCACCGTTGCCTCGGCCGGCGCCGACGTGACCCAACTGGCCGATCAGCTCGGCCTCGAGCGGTTCGCGGTGATGGGTGCATCGGGAGGGGGGCCGCATGCGCTCGCCTGCGCCGCGGTGCTTCCCGAGCAGGTCCCAGCCACAGCCTGCCTGGCGAGCCTCGCTCCGCTGCAAGCGGATGCCCTCGATTGGTTCGGCGGGATGGCCTCCGACGGGGAGTCCCTGCGCGCCGCCCTGCTCGGCCGTGCTGCCCGCGAAGAGTTCGAGCTGACCGCCGAATTCGATCCCGAAAGTTTCAACGACCGCGATTATGCGACCCTGGCTGGCACCTGGGCGTCCCTTGGAACCGATGTCGGCCTCGCGGCAGCAGACGGAACCGAGGGGCTCGTCGTCGACGACCTGGCCTTCGTGCTGCCGTGGGGATTCAGTGTTGCCGACATTGTGACACCGGTGCTGTGCGCGCAGAGCGGCCGTGACCGTGTCGTGCCGCCACCGCACGTGACCTGGCTGCTGCAGAACACGCCCGAGACGGAATTGCGGCTGCGGCCTCGGGACGGCCACAGTTCCGTGCTGAACGCCTGCGCCCTCGCGATGGACTGGCTCTGCGCGAGCACGACTAGTCCTTGTCGGTTGGGATGAACCGCGTTAATGTGACGGTCACGCCGTGGCCAGCACCGGAAGGACACGAGATTGAAATTTGTTCGTGCTCCGAAGCCGTCCCGCATCATCTGTCGCTCCTTGGCCGCGCTCGCGCTGGGTGCCCTCGTCGCCACCTCTTGTGCGCTGCTGCCGACCAATGTCGCCGACGCTTCGACCTCGAGCAGCGTGCGGACCGCTCCCGATCTGGCCAAACTGTGCGCCAAGCTCAAGATCACGGTCGCCAAGACCCTCCTGTGCAGCCACGGACCCGACCCGGTCGAGGCGTTCGGCGGCGCGGCCAGGCTGAAACAGACAGCCGCTGCGGCAGAAGACAGCGTTCCCGCCGCACCGGCCTCTGAGCTGACCGCACTGTGCAGCGCCGGCGGTGTGAGTGGTAAGCGCATCGAGGTGATCTACGGGGTTCCGCAGGATCGCACCAACCGGTACGCAACAATGTTGACCCCCCTGCGTGACGTGATGCGGCAAGTGAACAACAATCTCGAGGCAGCGGGTGCCGCTACCAGCCAGAACTACCGCTTTTTGTGCACCAACGGCGTCGACGTCACGGTGCGCAACGTGACCCTGCTGCCGGTCGGATCCGACGCCACCTACGACTTCAACGACTACGTCTGGAGCCTGCAAAATCAGGTCGCATTCGGGCTGGGACCGGTCGACTTCATCGCCAATGATCGTCTGTACATCACCTATATCGATCAGATTCAGGATGTCTATCCCTACGGAGGTCAGGGTGAGCTCTCGATCGACGACCAGCCGAATCCCGCGCTGAACGCCAACAACGACACCCGGCCGCGCTATTCGATGTCGGCCTACCTGGACCTGCTCGTGATCGCCCACGAAATCGGCCACAATATCGGGGCGGTGCAGTACTCGGCGCCGCATTCCAGCCAGGCCGGCCACTGCTACGACGAGGCCGACCTCATGTGTTACGACGACGGCGGGCCGCACTTCGCCGCGGGCGGCACCCTGACCTTCACCTGCCCGGGCACCGAATGGGCCATCGACTGTCACGACGAGGACTACTATTTCTCGGGCACGCCGCCCGCGTCGAACTACCTGGCCACGCACTGGAACACCGCCAGGAGCGGTTTTCTAAGCCCGATCGTGGCGGCGGAGGTCCCGCCGACCGTCACGGCGAAACCACCGGTCAGCCTGGCCACCCGGGTCGCGCAGACCGCCAACGCGACCGCAACCTTCAGCGAAGCCGTGCAGGGGGTGTCGACGACAACGATGCGGGTGAAGAATCCGGCCGGCACGGTTCTCTCCGCCGCGGTCAGCTGCAACGCGACCACCCGGGTCGCGACGCTCAATCCGACCGCGACCCTCGCGCCGGACACCAAATGCAGCGTCAGCCTCACCGGCGGGGCCGCAGCAATCCGTGACGCGACGGGCACACCGCTGGTGTCAACCAGCTGGAGCTTCACGACCGGACCAGCGCCGACGATCACCACGCGCACTCCCGCCAGCGGGGCGACGGGTGCCAGCCGCACCGCGAGTGTCTCGGTGACGTTCAGCAAGGGAATGGAGGGGGTGGCGGCATCCACTTTCAGGCTGAAGAACACCGCGACCGGCGCTGCGATCGCCGCCGTCGTCTCCCGAAGCGGCACAACGAATCAGTGGATTCTGAACCCGGGCAACACCTTGGCCGCCACCACCAACGTCACCGTCACGGTCACCGGCGGCAGCAGTGCCGTGCGTGATCTGGCCGGCAACCCCGTCTCGACGAGCATCTGGAGGTTCACCACCGGCAGCTGACGGCGGGGCAGCTAACATCGAGGGATGCCTGACCTTGTCTGCTCCGAGTGCGCCGCCGTCTATCCGGTCGCGAGCCTGGTCTGGCGCTGCACCTGCGGCGGCCTACTCGACGTCGCCGAATTCGACATTAAAGTGGATGCCCAGGCGCTGCCCGGCCGCGTCCCCTCGCTCTGGCGCTATGCCGAGGCGCTGCCGATCGCCGTCGACCCGGCGATCACCCTGGGAGAGGGTTTTTCGCCCCTCGTGCCGTCCCGCTCTCTGGCCCACGTACAGCTCAAACTCGACTTTCTGCTGCCGACGCTCTCGTTCAAAGACCGCGGCGCGGTCTTGCTCGCAACCCTCGCCCAACGGCTCGGTGTGACCAACGCCATGGTCGACAGCAGCGGAAACGCCGGCACGGCGATGGCCGCCTATTTCGGGCGGGCCGGCATCGGCTGCACGGTCTACGTTCCCGAGTCCACCTCGCCCGGCAAATTCGCGCAGATGCGGGCGCACGGCGCCACGGTCGAGCTGGTACCCGGCTCGCGCGCGGATACCTCCGCGGCGGCCCTTCGGGCAGCGGGCCGACCCGGCGTCATGTACGCGAGCCACGTCTATCACCCGTACTTTCTGCACGGCGTGAAGACCTACGGTTATGAGATCTGGGAGCAGCGCGGGCGCTCGCTGCCCGAGACGGTGGTGGTTCCGGTCGGCAACGGCACGCTGGTGCTCGGCTGTTACCTCGCCTTCAGCGAGCTGGTCGCCGCTGGTCTCGCCGAGCGGATGCCGCGGATTGTCGCGGTGCAGGCATCCGCTTGTTCGCCGCTGGAACAGGCCATGGCGCAGGGATTTGCGATGCCCGCGGCGGTTGACGGCGGCGCCACGATCGCCGAGGGTATCGCCATCGCGGCGCCTCCCCGGGGCCGGCAGATTCTGTCCGCCGTGCGTGCCACCGGTGGCACGATCGTTTCCGTCAGTGACCGGCAAACCGCGGGCGCGCGCCAGGAATTGGCCGATGAGGGACTCTTCGTCGAGCCGACCTCGGCTGTCTGCTTCGCTGCCGTGCGCGCCGCCGTTGATTCGACGTTCGACAAAGCCAGCCCCATCTGGGCGGTGGCCGCGAGCCTGCTCACGGCCGAGTCCGTGGTCGTGCCGCTGTGCGGCGCCGGCCTGAAATCGCCTGTGTGATGAAGGACTCTGACGACGACGGTCCCGCTTGCCCGGCCTGCGGCACCGAGATGATCCCGGACGGCGTCGACACCGCTGACGGTCTGGAAGAGTGCCATCGGTGCCCCAGGTGCCGGCTGGTCATCGTCGTGCCCGGAGATGCCCCCGAGAACACCCAACTCCGTGAATAACTTTTCAATTGCAGAAGAATCGCATTTATTCTCTCGACTTTCTTGGGAAAGACTCACTGTTCTTGCGCCAATCTGGGTTTATCAGCCGATAGCGGCTCGTTGAGTCAGAAGTTCCGGCTCAGCCCAACTCACACGTCGAAGGAATTAACATGACTGTCTACCGGAAAGACATCGCGGCCATCGAAGCCCTCAAACAGCAGGTTGGAAGCAGCTGGGACGCCATCAACCCGGAGTCTGTCGCCCGCATGCGTGCCCAGAACCGTTTCAAGACCGGCCTGGAGATCGCGCAGTACACGGCCGACATCATGCGCAAGGACATGGGGGAGTACGACGGAGATTCCTCCATCTACACCCAGTCGCTCGGTGTATGGCACGGCTTCATCGGCCAGCAGAAGATGATCTCGATCAAGAAGCACCTCAAGACCACCAACAAGCGCTACCTATACCTGTCCGGCTGGATGGTTGCGGCGCTGCGCAGCGAATTCGGTCCGCTCCCCGACCAGTCCATGCACGAGAAGACGACCGTTCCCGCTCTCGTCGAGGAGATCTACACCTTCCTCCGCCAGGCCGACGCCCGCGAGCTCGACCTGCTCTTCACCGGCCTCGACAACGCCCGCATCGTTGGCGACGACGCCAAGGCAGCTGCGATCCAGGTGCAGATTGACAACTTCGAGACCCATGTTGTGCCGATCATCGCCGACATCGATGCCGGCTTCGGTAACCCCGAAGCCACCTACCTTCTGGCCAAGAAAATGATCGAGGCTGGCGCCTGCGCCATTCAGATCGAGAACCAGGTGTCGGACGAGAAGCAGTGTGGCCACCAGGATGGCAAGGTCACCGTTCCTCACGAAGACTTCATCGCCAAGCTGAACGCGGTTCGCTATGCGTTCCTCGAGCTCGGTATCGAGAACGGCATCATCGTCTCGCGCACCGACTCGCTCGGTGCCGGCCTCACGCAGAAGCTTGCCGTGACGTACACGCCCGGCGACCTGGGCGACCAGTACAACTCCTTCCTCGACGTTGACGAGATCACCGAAGCCGACCTCGGCAACGGCGACGTCGTCATCAAGCGCGATGGCAAGCTGCTTCGCCCGAAGCGCCTGGCCAGCAACCTGTTCCAGTTCCGCGCCGGAACCGGCGAGGCGCGTTGCGTGCTCGACAGCATCACGTCGCTGCAGAACGGTGCCGACCTGCTCTGGATCGAAACCGAGAAGCCGCACATCGGCCAGATTGCGGGCATGATGAACGAGGTGCGCAAGGTCATTCCGAACGCCAAGCTGGTCTACAACAACAGCCCGTCGTTCAACTGGACCTTGAACTTCCGTCAGCAGGCCTACGACGCACTCCTCGCCGAGGGTAAGGACGTCTCCGCTTACGACCGTGCCAAGCTCATGAGCGTCGACTACGACGAGACCGAACTGGCCGTGAACGCCGACGAGAAGATCCGCACCTTCCAGCGCGACAGCTCGAAAGAGGCTGGCATCTTCCACCACCTCATCACCCTGCCGACCTACCACACGGCCGCACTCTCGACGGATGACCTGGCCAAGGGCTACTTCGCCGACCAGGGCATGCTCGCCTACGTCAAGGGCGTGCAGCGTCGCGAAATCCGTGAGGGAATCGCCACGGTCAAGCACCAGAACATGTCGGGCTCCGACCTGGGTGACAACCACAAGGAGTACTTCGCCGGCGAAGCCGCGCTGAAGGCTGGCGGCGTGAACAACACGAGCAACCAGTTCGAGGAACCGGCTTTGAGTAGCCACTAAGTTAAATCGGAGTAACGAAGAGGCCTCAGTCGAAAGACTGAGGCCTCTTCGTGTGCCCGAACAGCCGTTGACGAGACAGCCTCTGACGAGCGCATGCGCCGAGCCGGTCACCGGGTCGCGGCGGGTATTCTCTGCGTTGAGGTCGCGGTCTTGCGCTCGACTTCGTTGGCCGGGGCAATCGCCAGGATGGCCAGGACGCCGGCGATGACCGCGAGGCCGACCCAGCCGAGCGTCGTGAGGCGTTCGCCGACGATGAGCACAGCGAGGATGGCCGCTATCGCCGGTTCGGTGAGCGTGATCGTTGTGGCGGTGCTGGCCGAGACGCGGGTCAGGCCGTAGCCGAACAGAAGGTAGCCGAGGAACATCGGAATGATCGCCATGTACGCGGCAACGCTGAAGGCCTGGGTGGATGCGAGCAGCGGGGCGCCGGTGACAATGAGCACGGGCAGCAGGAGCGTGCCGCCGAGCCCGAACACGAAGCCCATCGATGCTGCGCGGCTGATGCCTCGGTTCATGAGGCGGTGTGCTGCCCAGGAATAGGTGGCATAGGTTGCCCCGGCGAGGAGTCCGAGGGAGATGCCGGCCACGGTCTGACCGGCCGACTCTGCGGCATCCGTCATCTTGGACAGGCACAGCAGCGTGCTGCCGATGATTCCCAGGCCCGCCGCCAGGGCCCACCACCGGCTGAGTCGTTTGTGTTCGAGCAGGAATTCGAGGAGGCCGGAGGCGAGGGGCGCGGAGGCGAGTGAAACGACCGATCCGATCGCGACGCCCGCGAAGTGCATGGAACTGTAGAAGGCCAGGGGGTAGATCATGACCGCCACCGCGCCGAGAACGATCAGCCGCAAATTGCCGCGCACGGCGGGCAGGGCGGCCCGAAGCGCGGGGATGGCGATGACGGCCTGCAGAATCCCCCCGATGCCGAGAGCCGCTGAGCCGATCGCGAGCGGCCCAACGCCGGGCGCGAGAGTCGCGGCGGTTCCGGTGGTGCCCCACAGAATGGACGTGACGGTGATCGCGCCGATTCCGGCGAGGCGATGCCGATTCACAGCGCCTCGATCACGGCTGGGGCTTGGCCGGCCCGACGCTGTTCTTTCCAGCCATCCACAACCTCCCCGATCAGGTAAATCAGTCTAGCTACTGGTCTGGAGCTCCGTCTGTTCGCGGGTGCGCAGGTCGCGGTGGTGTGCCGCCCGACGGGGAGGGAATGCCCTTGCCGAATACGGCGAGGATTCCGAGAGCGAATGCAATGTCGGTGGCCGTGGGAATCGGCCAGCGTTTGCGGCATCAACCCAACATGCGCATCCCCCGTACGGTCAAGTTCAGACGCTCAGCGATCCCTGCCGCCGTCATCGAGGACGAGCATGGGAGAGTGGGCTCACGGCTGAATGTCAGCCGACTTTGGCAGCGCTGCTCGCCCCCGTAGGAGAAGGTTAGGCATGGAACATTTCGATGCGATCGTGGTTGGCGCCGGGGTGGCGGGGCTGGCCGCTGCTCGACTGCTGGCGAACGCCGGCCGCCGCGTCGTGGTGCTCGAGGCCCGCGACCGTGTGGGCGGCCGGGTCTACACGGATCGCGCCGACGGGTTCGTCACCGACCGCGGCGCATCGTGGATCCACGGCATCACCGACAACCCCGTCGCAGCAGCGGCCGCAGCATTTGGGATGCCAACCGTGGAGTTCACGGTCGGCGGATACCAACCGGACAGCCGCCCGATCGCGTACTACGGTCCGAGCGGTGAGCGACTCCCCGATGATGCCGCGCGGGCCTTCACCGACGACATCCGCTCGGTTGATGCCGCGCTCGTCCAGGCGGTCGCTGCGTCAGAAACGGATGCCTCCTACCGCGACGTGACCGAGACAGCGCTCGCTGGCCAGGGCTGGCACCCGGCTCGGGCCGAACGTGTGCGGGAGTTTTTGCAGCACCGCAGCGAAGAGCAGTACGGGGTTTGGATCGACGATCTTGCCGCCCACGGACTCGACGACGATGTCATAGAGGGTGACGAGGTGGTTTTTCCCGACGGCTATGACCGACTGGCCACGCACCTCGCGACCGGACTCGACATCCGCCTGGAGCACGTCGTCACCCACGTGCGATGGTCCTCAACGGTCGTCGCGGTCACGACAGACCATGGCATTCTGACGGCGGACACGGCCGTCGTGACGGTGCCCGTCGGGGTTCTCCAGTCACCGGAGTTCACCATCGAACCGCCGCTCCCGGAACCAAACGTGGGCGCCTTGGGGCGGCTGACGATGAACGCGTTCGAGAAGATTTTCCTGCGGTTTCCGACGAAATTCTGGGACGACGGAGTCTTTGCAATCCGGCAACAAGGACCCGAGGGTCGCGCGTGGCACTCCTGGTACGACCTGACGGCCCTGCACGGAACGCCTACCCTGCTGACTTTCGCCGCCGGGCCTGCGGCCCGCGAGATCCGTAACTGGACTGACCTGCAGGTTGTCGACTCGGTTCTGGCGCAGCTGCGGAGGCTGTACGGCGACAAGGTGGAGTTTCCAACCCGGGTTGACATCACCGCGTGGCAGGACGATCCCTTTGCTCGTGGTTCCTACGCGTACATGACGCGCGGCGCCACCACGGCCGACCACGACGACCTCGCGACGCCCGTCGGCGGGGTGCTCCACATCGCCGGAGAGGCGACCTGGACGGATGACCCTGCCACGGTCACCGCGGCGCTTTGCTCCGGCCACCGCGCCGCATCGAACGTGCTGAACCGGGAGATCCCAATCGCTGAGATGTGGGCCGGCCGATGACCGGGGCGCAAAGGTCGCGACGACACGCGACAGAGCGCGGCAGACTGATCCGTTCGCTCACCGCAAGATAACGATCGCCAAGAAGAGCCACTATATGGACCTACTCATGGCCAGGATTCGGGCCTTCGGCGGTGGCATGCAGACGCTACCGATTTCTAAGGTCAAGGACCGGCTGAGTGAGTTCGTCGACGCGGTGTCGCTCACTCACGAGCAGGTGACGATCACGAAAAATGGATTCCCGGTGGCGGTGTTGATCGGAGCCGATGAATGGAATTCGTTGCAGGAGACGCTCTTTTGGCTCTCTCGGCCCGGGACTCTTGCTGCCGTCGCCCAAGCGCGCCAGGAGCTGGTCGACGGTCGCACGATTGGCGAGGACGAGATACGCGCCGAGTTCAACGTTTCCCGTCGATCGTCGAAGTGAGCTCGGACGACGAGAAGAGCGACGAGGTCGAATTCGCTGGTTCGGCCCGCCGAGATTTACAAGGAGTACCGCCCCGGATTGTGCCAGCGATAATTGAGTTCGTCTACGGAGACCTCGCCCGATGCCCGCGGCGAGTTGGTAACCCTTTGCAACGCGAACTCGAAGGTCTGTGGAGCGCGCGCCGTGGCCCCGATCGCATTATTTACGACATCGTCGAGGAACGGCTGGTGATCATCGTCGTGCAGGTGGATCACCGCGCCGATGTGTATCGGCCCAGATAGTTGCAGCCTGAACGCAACGAACAATTGCTGCAACTGGCGTGACCGGGGCTTTCAGAGTGTGCCCCAGGCAGATTCGAACTGCCGCCCCTGCCTCCCGGAGGGCGAACCGCGGACCTTTTCCAGTCTTCCTCCCGACGGTAAATAGTCGATCAAGAGTCGTTTTCGCTCACAATAGCGATCATGATTGAGCAATGATAACGCCACGATTGTGGGCAAGAAGTGGGCACGTGCCGCAAGTGAAGATGGTCGGACCTCGATCAGAGATTCCGCTCATGACTTCGTCATGGGTATCCATGTCTTATCAGTAGTTACTGTCGCTGGATGACTGCGGCTGGTCCAGAGCGATCATGACTGATGCGCAGCGCCGGTAGTGTCTGTACTTCCGAATGCATTCCGAACACGATGATCACATGACTCTGATCAATGACCTTCGCACCACGACTCGGCGATCATCAGACCTGCGCAAGCACTCGGCCGACGTGTTCGCCGAGGCTGAGGATCACACTGTCCAGATCACTCGCCGCTGTGGCGCCGAACACCACACTGAGAAGAGCCGCAATGACGGCTAGTTGAGTCCACGGACGTGGTGTATGACGAGCCCGTTGTTGAGCGTGGCGTCGTGAACTGTCAGTCAGTCTTGGAGACGGCGCTCGGCAACGAGAAGCGGGTGTGGTCCGGGCTCTCGCCCCGACCACACCCGCTGACCGTCTTCTAAGTCAGAAGCCGCTGACGTTGAGCCGTCCGCCGGTGACCGTCTTGCCGCTGAGGGAGGCCGTCGGGACGACCGAGCTCAGGATCGCGCTCTTGATCTGCGCCGCTGTCGCACCGGGGTGCGTGGAGGCGTAGAGGGCGGCCGCGCCCGTGACGTGTGGCGTGGCCATTGAGGTGCCGTTGTAGGACGAGTAGGTGTTGAAGGCGGTCGTCGACCAGACACCGACTCCGGGGGCGCCGAGGTCGACGGTCGTGGCGCCGTACTGGCTGAAGGACGCCAGCGCCCCATTGCGGTCGATGGCGGCGACTGCGATGACGTTGGCGACGTCGTAGTTGGACGGGTAGGACGCCGTCGTGTCGTTGTTCGTGCCGCTGTTGCCTGCGGCCGCGACGAACAGGATGTTCGCGGCGTTGGCGCGCGTGATGGCGTCGAGCAGGGTCTGGGAGAAGGCGCCGCCGCCCCAGCTGTTGTTGGTCGCCACGATGTTCAGGCCGTGGCGGGTCTTGAGGTCGGTGAAGTAGTCGACCGACTTGACCGCGTCGGCCAGGGATCCGCCCTGGCGACCGAGGAACTTGCCGCTGATCAGGGTCACATCCCAGTTCATGCCAGCTACGCCTTGCCCGTTGTTGGCCTTGGCGCCGATGGTCCCGGACACGTGCGTGCCGTGGTTGTCGAGCGAGCCTCTGGAGCCACCGTCATAGATAGTGTTGTCGCTGTTGGCGAAGTCCCAGCCGTTGACGTCGTCGACGTAGCCGTTGCCGTCGTTGTCGATGCCGTCCCCCGCGATCTCGTAGGGGTTGGTCCAGACCTGCCCGTTGAGCTCGGGGTGGGTGTACTGGATGCCCTCGTCGATGATGCCGACGTAGACGCTCTTCGACCCCGTGTGGCCGGCGGTCCAGGCCTCGGCGGCCTGGCTGCCGTAGGCGTTGGCGGGGGTCGAGGCGTCGCCGTACATGCCCCAGAGGTCCTGGGAGGTATTGGTGCTGGTGAAGATGGGGTCGGTGGCGGTGGCCTGGTGGGTCAGGACGTAGTTCGGCTCGGCGTAGGCGACGGCGGGGTCACTCTTCAGCTGCGCGATCGCCTCGTCCAGGTTCTTGCCCTGCGGCAGACGGACGAGCTCGACCTCGGTGCGGTCGGCGGCCGCGGCGACGATGCGCTCGGCGAACCGTGCCGAGGCGTGCCCGCGAGCACGCTCGCGCTGGTCGGCGGAGGCGCCGGCCACGTAGCCGACGACGAGCTCGCCGGGGACTGCGGCAGCAGCGGTACCGTTGGCTTGAGGGGCGGGAGCGGCCGAAGCGGGCGTGCTAAGGGCCAGTCCGGTCATGCCGATCAGGATCGCCGACGAGGCAGCCGCTACGGTGAAGAGCTTGAGACGCATCTGTTCCGAAAATCTTTTATGCATGAAAAATCCTTTTCCTTGTGGGTAGTGGATTGCCAAGTAGTCACCAATGACTTTGCCCATATTGAGCGTTCAACACAGGTGCAATTGAAAGGTACGACTTGCCGCAGATGATCACACGTCGGCTCATGAGGGGACTGCGCTTCGCGGGCTGCTGTGGTATAGCCCAATGTTCAGCTTCGGGGGTCAGTGGCACCGCCCTCTACTTCCTGCCGCGCCTCCTGGGCCTCAACGCGGTCAAACTGATGTCAGCCACCGGGCCCGCGACGAACAACCGCGACCGGACTCGCCTCGGCGACTTCTTCGAAGCACTCGTGGCCCTCAGCCTCCAGACCTATGCGGCGGCGAACGACGCGCAGCTGTCGCCTTTCCGCGACCATGATGGGCGACACGAGATTGACTTCGTCATCCACCGAGAAGACGCAGAAGCTGTCGGTCTTGAAGTCAAGCTCAAGTCCGCCATCACCGACCAGGACGTTCGCCACCTGCTGTGGCTGAAGGAGTCACTTCCCGACCAAATTGTCGACCTCGTTGTCATCAACACTGGCACCCACGCCTATCGCCGACAGGATGGCGTGGCGGTCATCCCGCTCGCGTTGCTCACCGCCTGACCGACGCCCTGCGAGTGCCAGAGCTGCCGCAGCGGCTTGCGGCAAAGCGCTCACGAGAGAGCCCTCACGGGGAACCTTGTACGGGACGTCTCTTGGCGGCTTGATGGCTCGGGGCGGCTAGGGTTTGTTCGTGTCGTTAGGTAGAGGGTTCAGGCAGCTTTGGGCGGGCAATGCGGCCGGTAACCTGAGCGACGGCTTGATTTTTGTGGCGATACCGCTGCTGGCAACATCATTGACGACGGATGCCATTCTCATCGCCGGCCTTGCCGCCATATACTCGGCGATGCGGTTGCTTGTGGTGGTTCCGGTCGGGGTCTACGTCGATCGCTACGACCGTCGAACGATCCTGTGGATCACGAATCTCAGCCGAGCGTCGCTGTTGATCATGATGGCGGTCTTGTTCGCAATCGGTTTCGGATCCGTTCCGCTCCTGTATGTCGTCCTTGCGGGCGTCGGAATCCTGGAGACCGCCGCGGACAACGCAGCCCTGTCGATCCTGCCGTCGGTCGTTCCAGCGAACAAACTAGACCAGGCGAACAGCCGCATCTCGGCAGCTCAACTCCTCGCCGATGAATTCGCTGGGCCACCACTGGGCGGCCTCCTGTTCGCCCTCGGGGTGGCGGTTCCGGTCCTGGCCGCTGGCGGCCTCTATGCAGCGGCCGGGTTCTTCTTCCTCGCGCTCCCGCGTCGGGGCGTCGTCAACGCCCTTCCCTCGCCTCGCCGATCCGTGTTTCGTGAAGCCGCGGACGGTGCCAGGTGGCTTCGGGGCCACCGTTTATTGCGCGGCCTGGCTGTAGTTGGCGGGCTCGCGAGTGTCGCATACATGATGCCGTTTTCCGTTCTGGTGTTATTTGCTCAGCAGACTCTAGGACTTGGCTCCGCCGGGTACGGCCTGATTCTGGCGGTGTCAGCACTCGGCGGTCTTGTCGGTTCGATCATCACTGCTCCACTGCGTTCACGTGCGGGATACGGATGGACGATCGTGGGCAGTCTCTGCCTCGGCGCCGCATCCATGTTCGCGCTCGCGTTCGTCCGGATTCCATGGGTAGCCGCGGCTCTCCTAACCGTGTACATCCTGCACTCCGTCGTGTGGGGTATCTGCGTGAGCTCGCTTCGGCAGCGCGTTGTCCCCGAGCACCTCCGAGGGCGGGTCAACGCATCGTCAAAGGTCCTCGGTCTTATCGGTCTCACTGTGGGAGCAGCCCTCGGCGGGGTCCTCGCTTCGTCGCTGTCCTTGTCCGTGCCGTTCCTGGCGAGCGGCACCCTTTTCATCTGCTGTGGCGTAATCGTTTGGTGGCTGTTTCGATCTGAACTGCAAGCAAGTTCTGACTCTGACACGGCGCTAATAACCGCGCGCAACGATTAGCGCTACCCGACTGTGACCCTGTCAAACAGCAACCTTGAACGGCATGCGAGAGAGTTCCTGCCGTCGGGAGGTAATCGCACTCAGCGCGGATGGCGGGTTGATGCTCCGCGACCCCAGAACACTGCGATGCAAGGCCTTCCTTTAACGAACTGAGATGTCTGTCATGCTCTTTTTTCATTGTTGACGAAAGACAATTTTGAGAATAAATATCAGGCTGTTGAACCTTCACAGCTTTCGTTTCTGTGGACCGGCCCGCTAGATTATGAGCGACCGCAAGTTATTCTGGATTCATAGTGAGAGCGCGTCTGTAAATATTCTCCGAGACCGAAAGACGGAACGCACATGGCCATCAGCCTCACGGATCTAGAACTCTCGACCCTCGACAGCCTCGTCACCCCTGTCGACCCCCAGGACGACTGGATCGTCACGGACGGGGGTTCGGCTATACGGTGCGACACCGAGGGTATGAGCGACGAGCTTGCAGAAGTACCTGTAGAGCACCGACCGGCACAGACGTTGGAGGTTCTTCGAGCCTTCCAGGCGCGCGCGAGGGCCGCCCGATCGAAGTGAACCGGACTCTGCTTCCTGTTCTCAAATCACCAACAGCTGCCTGCTACCAAAATCGGTAAACGATTCCGCTACGAGTTCGCTCGTCAAGTGGCTTGCGTTACAAGTTGTTCGCCGACCGATTCGATCTGGGGAAGTCCACATGATGAGTGATATTGCAAGCTCCGTCTTCGGCGTTACTGGAATGGTTGTTTTCTCTGTCTGGTTCTTACTGACGATCGCATTTCAGAAAAATAATCGGCTCAGCCGGCTAACGACACGGTTTGACCGGTTCACACTCGTACCAAAATGGTCGTTTTTCACGCCAGATCCCGGTGCGAGCAACTATCACTTTGTCTATCGCAGTCGCGACAAGGAAACGAGCTTCAGCCCATGGTTGGAGTTGAATTTATCCCCGAGAGGAATTCTCTATCCACTTTGGAACCCTCGAAAACGCTACCGAGAGGGCATGATTGAATTGTTCCAGCTGCTGGCGCTTTCCAGTATCAACTGCTCTACAGACAGGCTTCAGTTCACCGCGCCATACATAATCTTGCTTGACGTCGCGCGCAAACGCCTCGGAGGTTCATTGTCGTCGCAGGCCTTATACCAATTCGCTTTGATTGAAACACGCGGTCCAAGCGGAGCATCTGTGCCACTCGTTCGTTTCTATTCGCTGACTCACCCGGTGTCATAAGCCATGTTGACAATCGAGAGCGCCGCACGAATTACCGCCGTCATCGTGGGCATAGGCATTCTTCAAGGTTCTCTGCAATTACTCTTCAGCTTGAAAGAATTCGGATTGAGCGGGCTGTTTGACTGGAATAGTAAACAGATCCTCGCTAGGTCACACGGTGGGTCACGTGGATGGATGGTCGGGCACAGCGGCTCAGTGTGGCTACGTGTCGTTGTGATTGCTCGAATCGTCTGTTCCATAGCCCTCATCACTCCGTTTCAAAGCAACCTGCTCTACGCCGCTTACGTGACGATCATTTTGCTGTCAAGCCTTTTCCTGGCCTATCAAATTCGCTATGGCAAAGATGGCTCCAATCAAATATCGGTCATCATCCTTGCGGGCTTGGCATTCACCTTCCTGATTCCAACGTCGAGTCCTTTTCAAGCCGTGGGTTTGTATTTCATCGCGGCGCAGGCTTTGTTGGCATATTTCGCTGCGGGGATATCGAAGATATCCAACGCACAATGGCGTCAAGGATCAGCGATGCAGAGCATTCTCAACACGGCTACATATGGACATTCCACGGCCGCAGCCGTAATTCGTAGGCGACCCTGGCTTGGAGGCTTCGTCGGATGGTCAGTTATCGGCGTGGAAATCATTTTTCCCGTAGCCCTTGTGGCTCCGCCTGGCGTACTGGTCGCGTTTCTTTTCGCCGGGGCCATGCTCCATCTCGGAACCGCCGTACTAATTGGCCTTGACATTTTCTTTTGGGCGTTCACCGCGACATTCCCGGCGATCATCTTCGTGCACGGGGTTCTCCTCGGAGGATAGAAAAGCATTGCAGTATTAAGACCTGCCAACGCTTTTTCGGGGAAAAGATTCTGTTGGGCGAACTCCTTACCCCCGTCTTGGTCTTCGATCAAGGCAGTCGTGGAAAAGTTGATGCGCGACGCAAATCGTGGTTCCTGTGGTCTCGGTTCCGAGGTCAGCCGGCCGGCTCACAAGGGGACGGCCGGCGCGACAGATCTTGGTCCAAACTGACCGATGGCCGAGCGAGCCGATGCCGTGTCACTTGGGAACCTCATCCGGGGACAAATCGACGACACACCTGTGCTGCACCGGCGGCGAGTCGCGGCCGCTGGGCATCGGTCTCAGCCTTGTGTCGAGTTGGTGACCGGCGTGCTGGAGATCGTTAGTCCCCATATAACATCTCCCGTTGCGGACACGGAGACGGTTGCTTGTCCGTGCGCCTGGTTGAAGTGATTGGCATAGGCCATCGTGTCGTCTGAGGTGCACTGAAATGTGGACGACGTAACGTCGCCGATGTCGACCGTCACCGTTCCGCTCCCCGCGCAGTTGAGGGCGACCCATAGGCCTTCGCCGTGAGAATCGATAGGACCGCCACGTGCCGTGTTGGGTAGGCTCACCCACGTTCCGAGTGTCGTGCCCGTTGCGGCGGGCGGCTTGATTGACTGGGGAACGGGCGTAGACGATGTCGAAGAGTCCACCGAAGAACTTGTTGCTGACGGTGACCTAGGCCCAGGTTCCGGTGGCCCCGTGCAGGCACTCAACACCGGAGCCAGGAGCACGAACACTCCCACGGCCAAAGCAAGTCTTCGTCTATTCATCCGTTCCCCTAAACGTCGGTCCTGCAGTTTTTCTAAATCTAACAGAGCCGAACGCCGCTGCCGACACCTCAGCCGGGCCGATGAAATCTCGCTAGTGAACGGCACGTCCACGCCTCGAGCGACAATCAGGATGTTGCGAATCATGCCCACGCGCGAGAAGGTCAACGCCGCCGGGGGCCGGACCCGGTGCGCGAAAGGGGAACCCTCTGCGGGACACGTCTCGTTTCGCTGGCAATATCGAACTTGGCGCGTCGAGCGGCGCCGCTGCTGTGTTTAGAGCCTGTTGTAGACCTCGCGACGATGTGCAACCTCGACAATGAGGATGAGGATTTGATCGTCGTCAATATTTGTGAGGATTCGGTAGTCGCCGACCCTGTAACGCCAGAATTCTTCGTTAACGAGCTTTTTACCGAGCTGGCGCGGATTGTCTAGTACGGAAAGCCTCTGCTCAAGAAAATCACGAATCCGTTTCGCGGCGGCCGAGTCGAGTTTCCTGACCTGCTTCGCTGCCTTCGGGGTGAATCTGATCGTGTAGCTCACACAGGCCAGACCACATCGGCGAGGTCAATGGCGTCGTCGTTGGACTGAGTGAATTCCTCGAGCGCATCCTTGGCCAAGAGATAGTCTTCGTTCTCGTCCAGATACTGGGTCAATGCTTCGGTCGCATAAAACGTTTTCGACCGCCCAGTGCGCTCCGACAGATATTGCAGGCGATGATCCGTTTCATCGTCAACGCGGAGATTGATTTGCGGCATATGGCATCCCTCCTCAGAGTGCTATACAAATATAGCATCAGATGGGGTCGCATAAACCGAATCTGCTGCGACCAGGAATCGTTGGCCGGCGACACTTGTCTGGAAGAATTGACGGATGACAGTGACCCTTCAGCGAATCCTCACCAGCGAGTTCCCAGCGTGGTTGGACCGCAGCTGCACCGAATACGTAAGTGATTTGGTTACCCAGGGTGGATCGCATGAGGAAGCTCAACGCAGAGCCGTCGAGAGCATGGCTCGTTTGTTCCCGGATGGTGCTCCGAGCCCTGGCAATGAGGTCTTTCACGTCATGAACGAGGCGGGTGCGGCAGTGGGATACCTGTGGATCGGACAGGACGTCAGCGCCGATCCAGGGGCGTGGTGGGTCTGGGACGTTGTCATCAACGTTGACCAGCGTGGTCAGGGTTTCGGGAGAGCGGCAATGCTCCTCGGCGAGGAATACGCACACTCACACGGAGCGCAGTCTCTCGGCCTGAGCGTCTTCGGATTCAACACCGGCGCCCGGGGGCTTTACAACTCGCTTGGGTACGAAACAACTTCGGTGAAGATGCTCAAGAAGCTCACCTGAGCGTTCCGAAAGAGATAGCGAGCCGCATGACTCCAACTCCCACCTTCGTACTGGTCACCCTCGGCGTGATGGCGATGTCCGTTGCTATTGCCGGATGGCGTCGCTGCAGGGCAACGGCCCGAGATAGGCGCCCGTAAACGGAACCCTCTGCGGGACCTGCTACGTCCCGGTGATTGACTCGCTGGTTGTCGTCAGTCGCTCGTCCACATGGAGTCGATAAGGCCGGCATGCGACGATTTAGTGGGATCGGAATCGAATTTGGCTCCTGGATATTCCAAGACAATCCAGTCGGATTGATGGCCGTTATCGCCAAGTGTTTCCGCGAATTTCTCCGCGTCGTTCGGCGACGCAAAACGGTAAATCGAAATTTCTTCTGACCGTACCGCCGCTATGCAGGCGTCGTTTGTGGCACAGGCGTCGGCGGTAATGTCGCGTGGATCCGTCATGGGAAGGTCAGCCTGCGCCGTGAAAACAGCCACCACATCATCGACCCCCATAGTCGACCGAGGCTCCAGCACCGCCTGACACCCGCTCATGGTCAAGGCAATCGGAACAACGGTTAAGACTCGAGCTGCCCTGGCTATCCTCATGACTGCATGGTCCCACACACCGCTCGGCCGTAGGCACATCCGCCCCGTGCATGGTCCAAGACCGGCCTTGATCCAGTTCCACAGGGGAACCCCCTACGGGACGGTTCCGCGAATGTGCAGTCTCAGGGCTTTGTTTTCCGTGCACCCGGAAGGGAATCTCTCATCGAGAATCGATGGGCTGGTATCGAAACAAAACGGAATCACGGCGCACGAATCCGGAGGCCTCGTAAAGCCGGATTGCGGATTCTCTGGATGGGCGCGACGTCAGGTCCAGGCTCCGCACTCCCAACGCCTGCGCTCTGGCAATCATCGCGGTCAATAATTCACGAGCGATCCCTCGGCCACGGGTGAGTTCGTCCACCACAACGTCATCGATGTGACCCCGGACCCCAGTCGGAATGGGAAACGTTACGAGGGTGGCCATTCCGACAACCCGGCCAGCGAGCCGCGCCAGGAAGAGATCGACTGACTCGTTCTCCAGCATCCGATTGAGAATCTCCCTGTCGAACATAGCTGTCTGTGACAGCTGCGGAAGCAATCGGCGAATCTCTTCGGCGACAGCGTCGTCGGCGTGGGTGGCGATCGAAATGGTCAACTCATCTTCCATAGGGAGAGGCTACCTGTGCCGAGCCAGACCGCCGCAGCCGGGTGCCACAGCGGAACCCCCTACGGGACAGGGACGCGAACCCGTCTCATAGCGATGCTGTTCTGCGGCCCTACGATTAGTGGTCCGCGACGAAGAAGCGGTCGGGAGCACGATTCTGTGCATCGGATGCAGCTATTGCAGTGCAAGCCACGCGGCAACGCGAGAGTTGAACCAGTCTGGGCATTCAAGTGGTATTCCATGGCCACGGCCAGGGACGATTTCCATGTCGCTGCTAGGCAGGGCCGCGTGAATGATCTCGGCGGAGTCACGCATCAAGGCGCGCTCCCGACTGCCGACCATTACGAGTGTTTGACCGCGAAACTCTGACCACGTTGCCGGTAACTCGAATCGCATGTTGTCACCGACTGCGGCGAGCAACGTGGTTTTGGTGATGTGGGCACTCGTGTCGATGTACTCGTCCATCAACTCTGCCGGCACCAACAGCTCCCGGGCCTGAAGTCGGGCGAACCTGCGATTTCGCGCCAAGGGTGCAGCGGCCCCGAGTGCGCGAAGGGTGAGTCCGGGAAAGGGCATCGCTTTGGCTTGGGCGCTGACTACCATCACGCGATCGACGAGTTCGGGGTACTTCGATGCGAGTTCGATGGCGAGCTGTGCGCCCAAGGAGAATCCGATGACTGCCGTGGGATTCGAACCGCCACGCACCAGTATCTGGCTGAGAGCGTTTACGGTCTCGGTGTGTGATTGATACGGCTTATCGGCACTGTGACCGTGGCCCGGAAGATCGGGAACGACTACTTTGTGTGTCGCTTCGAGGGTTCGTCGAAGCGAGGTCCACATCCAGCCTGCTACTCCGCCGCCGTGTAGCAGAAGCACCGGAGGGCCGTCTGAGTGGCCGAATTCACTTACATGCACGGTGTACCTGCTCGCACGAAGGCCGTTGAAGCAATCAACCCAAAACCTCGGGAGGATCGTTCACGTCCCGTGGTCTGGTGCGCTCCTGAGCGTATTCTGCTCGGTGCTGCAAACGATCGAGCCTCAGGCCGGGCACAGTCCGGAAGATGCCGGTAAGCATGCGAAAGATTGCTCCGCTGTGAGTGATGGTGTGGGTTACCTCGGTCTTGTGATCAGCAACTGAAACGAGTTTCCAGGACCCTGTTTCATGCGCCTGCAGTCCGTCTAGGCGCCAGACAACGCAATCCGTAGACACCTGTTCGTAAGTGATCGTGGGTGAACCAGGCAGTTTGGCTCGAATCGGGTACGGCTTGCCAATCCGCGTAACCGGATCGCCGGCTGTGACAGAAAGAATCGCAGGATTCCATTCCGGCAGGCGGCGAATATCGGCGAGAATGTTCGCAATCGTCGCCCTCGATGCATTGATGACGCGACTTCCGATATATTCCATGATTCGCCCCGTGCTCTTGCCCGTAGAAAATCCTCAAGAACGGATGCTCCTGCCCCCGTCACAGCCTAGGGGCACGTCAGACGGGGCCAGGCTTACCCTCATCAAGCAGACATCGAACGCGCCCGGAGAGCTGCGCCTAACCGAACCACTGCACGCAGTGTCCGCACATCAATTGGGCTCTCTGGTCACTCGATCGACACTTCCCGCTCTAATGTCGAATGCGCAACCTTCACGGACGTCTCTTTGAGTCCTGGTTGGCTGAGTTCGCTCCAGGGCGAGCGGTCGTGTCGTTCAATGTCAGGCGAATCGCGCCGACTATGGCAATTACGACGCAGCGACGAACAGGATCGTGTTTGTCCAGCCTGGGCCCCCAGGTACGAAGCCCTAGCCATCCGCACGCTCCCGATCGCAGGTGCGTCCGAGAGGCCACCACGAGACTCTCGTCTTCCCAACTGGCTCAGCCCGCATCCACGCGCCAAGTGACGGACGTCAGCTTCGGCTGCGCGGCGCTTCGTCGTCACAACGCGGTGTCTTCATCGCGTTCGACCTGCTCCGCCTTCTTGCGCTTGTACCGCTTCACGCCCTGGTAGATCAAGACGCCTCCGACGATGACGGCCACACCCGCTACGACGACGATGACCGTCTTCTGACCGGCGGTCAGACTGCCCTTCGAGCCCCCATCGCTGACGTGGGACACCTTTTCAGCCATGAACGCGACAAACGCATCCTCCGCTTCGGCACGGCCGGCCAACCTCTTCGCTGCCCGCGCAGCCTTCAAAGCATCGGTCATATCGGCGATCTTCTCGGGAGTGGCGCCAAGCTCCGCAATGACGCTCTCATCCCAGTTGTTCCACTCGAAGGTGCCGAACGAATTGTTCTTGAGGGCGCTACGCTCCACGCCGAATATCTTGCCCGATTCCGTGATGCCGTAACAACCAGGGACGCCGTAAGTGAGCCCCTTCTCCAACAGCAGGAGATTGACCACTTCAGCGGACGCGTGAATCTTCCAACCGATCTCGGTCGCCGTCAGTCCCAGCTTCCCCATGCCTTGCGCCTTCCCCAGCTCATGTCATTCAAAAGCTAATCATAGGGTCATGGCACTTTTACGTGGCATCTGACTGCAGCCTGGACCGGCCGCAACCCGGCCTTTCACGGGCACCGAACCGCGGCCAGCCCCTCTGGTCGCCGAAGAGCAGTTGGAGTCACGCGTGGGATCGCCTTGTGGTCGAGCAATGTCGAAGTGGATGGGCGATTCGGGCGCCGCCTGCGCGCCCTCAGGTAACGGCAGCTAGTCAACGACAGTGGCCGTTGTAACGTTCTCAAAGTCGATCGTCATCTCCTGGAAAAATCCCGGAAAGAAGACTCCTGAGGGTCGCGGTTCGAAGGATTGGTCAGGCGACGTCGTCACCGAGCCGCGGTATCCAAGGGCCGCTGCACCTGAGTTTTCTAGAAGCTGGGCGGGTGTTGGACCAGTTCGGGGCGCAGGGTAAGGCGCCAGTCCTCCCTCCGGCGTGCTGCCGTGGTTCGCTGCCGCCACATGGAACAGTGATGCGTAGACCCACGAGATCATCCACCCTTCTGCAAGGACCGCCGGCGGGTCGATGCGCAGGGAAACCAATTCGAGCCCTTGCTTGTGGGGAGGGTAGGGCCGAGCCAGATATGTGATCATCGGCCGATCGAAGATCACGATGGACTTGTCTGGGCCAAAGCTGCTCAAGGGAATGGTGCCGTCTTCGATGGGCCCGTCGCCCCTCAATAGTTCGATGCGAACGTCGTCTCTCGTTCGGACGGCCAGACCGTGTTTCACTTTGTTGTGGGCAGCGTTGACCGTCAAGTTGTTGTCCGTGAGGAGCTGGATTGACCGAAGCACCCATGCCCAGGCAATGCCAAAGGCTTGGACTTCCTCTGAACTGTGCGCTTTGCTCGCCGGAAAGAAGGCTCGAGCAAAGGCACTCGTGTCGCCATTCAGTGCTTCGGCCAACTCCTGCGCCACCGTATGCAGGCTGTTTGGTCCGTCGGCGATTGCAGCCCAGACGCAAACAGCGTCCCCGGGTCGAGTCTTGGATACAACCACAGCATGTAGCATCCGAACCAGCGCTTCCGCGGCGTGGTGGCGTACCGAAACGGAATCGAGTGCCACCTGGAGATCTCTGTCACTTTCTCCGTGATCCAAGATGGACGCCAGCTCTGCGTCGCCCAGCGCCTCGAGAAACCCAGTGGCGTTGACGTTAGTGACCGTGCTTTGGTCGCTGAGTGCATTTAAAAGTGCCGCGATTCGCGCAGAAAAGTAAGCCAGCGGCCGCGCCTGAAAGAACTCGTCATCAAGGATTTTCGCCTGCTTGACCGTGAGGGCTGGCCCGTCCGGGCTGATATGTAGCATGAACCCGATTATCGCGCCGGGGAGCGCTAATACCCCCTATTGCCAGGTTCCGCGGTTAGACGCTGCACGAACGCCGCATTCCCAATGCGGGACGACGACAGGGTTCACGATGTCGCAGTTTCAGGAATTTGCGGGTGAAGGACAGTGATCGAGTTGCCGGAGGATCATCGAAGCGGGTGGGAGACTCGATACATGGAGAATCCGTGGGGGGAGAACGATTCCGTGTTTCGAAGTGGCACAGCAGAGGATGCGGCGGCTTTCGTTTCGCTTCGGGTCGCGGCGTGCGTCGCTCGCAATGCTGAGTCGGTCGATGGAGTAGCCGAGCGAGCTCGACTCAAGTTCGACAATTCAGAATGTTGGATCGTGACCTAGGATGCAGTCGCTGGGCTCGTCGGGTTTGTACTCGCAACTAAACCGGGTTTGGGTCTCGCCAGTGATCCACCCGACTCGCCTGTCATCGGTCTGCTCGCTGTCGCTCCTGGCGTTCAGGGGCGCGGGCTCGGCGGCGCTCTGCTAACTGGGGCAACAGCCGCGCTTGCTGGGCATGGCCATGAGCGGTCTCTCCTTCAAGTTATTGCCGATCGCTGGGAGAGCCATACCCGCATTCTCTGTTGGGACGTCCGTCGCAGACGTATGTACTGGACCTCGATCTTCCAGGTGTCCGGTAGAGGGACGACGAACGGGACAGATCTGGGGCCAAACCATCCGGCGGCCGAGTGCGCCGGCGCTGTGTCGCAGGGGAACGTTGAGTGGGACAGCCACACCAAACGCCTAGTCGTGCCACCGGCTCCTGCCTCCCGTATTGCTATGTGTCACATGAGATCCCTCAACGCGACAGCGCAAAGCACTCCGTACCGCGGAAATTTGGATATCAGATTCAGTCTTATCAGCTCCGCATTGGCTTTCCTGGCGCAATGAGCCTGCGCTAAGCAGATTTTGCCGCTTGGCTTGTTGCGTTCGCGGCCTCGGCTTCAGTCACCGTGGTGCCTAGGCGGCCCCGATATGAGTCTGAACGCTTGGCGGCGCTCGTGAACGACGGGCTCAATTATTTTCAAGTCGCAGAGGCGGTCCAATGCCAACCCGGTAGCGTCTTCAGTCGCTGCCGCTAGGTCTATCGTGGACAAAAGATCAACAAAAGACCTCCGAGTCCTGCCCCTGTAAGCGACATCGCGTAGAGCATATAGATACAGGCTTCGATTGACGATGATTCCAGCACCGTCGTCAATAGCCCGATGTGATCTTCCGGGTGCGCCATCCATCTCAATGATTCTCTGGCTGTGGCTGCCGAAATAGTCTGAGGATTCCTCTTCGAGACGGTTCAAAGCTTCTTCTTGGACGTCCGGATTATAAAGCGCCCGCAGGATACCGCTGGCTTTCCTCTGGGCCATGGTGGATGCGAGGTACCCGTATGCGATGACGATGACTGCTGCCCAAAAGAGTGGATAAAACATTGTCGATGGGAGTTCCACGTCGCCAACGTTGAAGTAGGTTCGAAGTCCGTACGTCGAAAGTATTAGCGCACCGGCCCCAGCGAACGGTAGTGAGCGTGCTTTAGTAAAATCGGCCGATGCTTGGGTGGCTGTGGCTCTGACGTTTGTTCTCATAGTCAAGGTTGGATCTGGACGTGACGGCGTGACCATCGGCTCCTTGGCAATGTTTTTTTGAAAAGCCTCCATCATCTGGCTCACGAGCGAGACGGGTACTAGATCCGTAGATGAGGACGCCCCTGCTTGGCTAGTCCCAAGAAGTTCACCGCGAGCCTCAATGAGAGCAACTTGTCGCCTGTGTTGCTTAGAGCTAGGTTGGGGCACTTGTAGGTTTCTGAGCTCGACATTGATAGCGCTCAGGAGACTTTCTTTAGTTGGCTCAACTCCAGTACCGAGATCGAGTCCCAGTCGCGCAGTAAGGTCAGCTATTCCAAGGAGGGGCATCCTCAAAATTTACACTTCGTTGGTCCCGAGCCGACATCGGGGTATGTCGATGGAAACTTCGAGGTACTTCTCGGTTCAGAACGGGGGCCCGTAAGCGGAACCCCCTACGGGAGGCCAGAGGGCGTGCTCGTCCAGGATTCGTCAATCGGATTCGTCTTCCAGAGCCTGGACGATCAAAAGATCGCGCCTTCGTGCTCTCGACACACAATAAAAGCCGCAGCTGCGATGGCGGAACCGAGGCACCGTACGCGTCAGCCGCGCGACCTCCTGGGCCACGTGAGTAAGACCGCGACGATTGAGAAAACGAGGAGCAGGAGCGCAAGGCCGACATGAACTGGGCCGACCGCCAGAGTAGAGACCGCGTCGCCCGACTGGTGCTGATCATCAGGTTGACGGGCGCACAACCGTGCGGTTAATGCTGAGCGTTTTGCTCGTGGGTGTTCCCCAAACGGGGGCAAAGTCTCTTCAATTGACGCGTTGACACACCGCGAACGGGCTGTCATTGTGACGGTGCAGCCCAGGCAACGCCGTGTTTCGGTACCAAAATAGGGCCAGCTTCTGTGGCGATTGGAGAACATGGTGACCTTCACAAGCCAGATCGTCATCGTTACGTTGCGCGGACACAACATAATCAAGAGGTCCACGAAAGTCACGTTGGACACAAATCAGTTCGGCCAGCTACCCACTGTGCTCGTCAACCCGCGTAGCGATGCTGGCCGCACCCTGTCAGGCCTGTGGTTGGGTGATCCCCAGGATTTCGGTGCCGACGGAACGACGTATCGGTGGTTGACCGTGGCACACGCCGGCCTCGGCCTTACCTGGGCCGACTCTGATATTGAGTGAACGGGCAATCTGCACACCCCGATCGCCCACGGTACAGCTCGCAACGTCACGCAACCACCCACGTCCGCGAAAGCAAAAGGGAGCTGCGCGGACGGTCGTGATGTAGCGCGGTAGTTGGGAACAGTCAGGCCTAGATCATGACGCGGCGGTTGATGACATTGGCGGCACTGGTATGCATCGGCTCCCGGTGCGAACGAGCATGCGCCCGCAGGCGGATGAATGCTTCGTCCATATTGATGCTGTTGCGCTGGGCGATTACTCCCTTGGCCTGCTCGATGACGACCCGACTGTTCAGCGCACGCTGGAGTCGCTCCGTCACCGTCGCACTCTCTCGAGCCGCGCGCTCCTGCAGAAGACTCACCGTCGCCACATCAGCCAACGCCTGCCCGATCATGGCGTCTTCATCACTCAACACCCCTTTGCTCTGTCGAAACAGATCCAACGCACCGATGGTATGCGGGCGAAAACGCATCGGAATGGCATGAACGGAATGAAAACCCTGAGACAGCGCCGCAGCCCGAAAACCCGGGTACCGACCGTCCTCCGCTTCGAGGTCGCCTATCGTCACGACGCTCCCAGACCGATACGCGTCAACGCAAGGTCCTGCTCCGGCCTCACGTTGCAGGACATCAACGATATGGCTCTCCTCGCTGGTGGACGCAAGAACCTGCAAGTTACCGTGTGCGTCGGCCAGAAGAATGCCCGCTGCGCTGGCGTCGAGCAACACAACACATTGGTCAACCAGGGTGCGCAAAAGATCGAGCACGTCATATTCTCCGACAAGAGCATCAGCTAGTTCAACAAAAGCGCCGCTCACCAACGCAGCCCGGGACATACTCGTCATGCGTGCAAGTGTGACCCTCAACTGCCCTCGCGGGAACGGGTCAAACCCGAAATTCAGAGTTTTGGCAGAGTGCCCGGTCAACTGTCACGTTGCATATCGGATCGTGCCAGGCGTCTCGGTGCCGGAGGAGGATAGACCCGGCAGCGATTCCGGCAGCGGCCCAGCCCGTGAGCACGGCAACGGCGGTCGTCCACCCATAGGGATCGCGGGGATGGGTGGCCAAGGCGGTGGCGGTGACCGAGGACGAACCCTTGACGGGCCAACCTCAATTCATGATCAGGGAGTAAATGAACATGTCACGGTGCACCCCGCCAACTTGCCGCCATGAGCGCAGGAGGCCCTCGCGTTCAAACCCAGCGCGCTCAGCGGCACGCCAGGAACCCTCGTTCCACGGCTCCACGTATAGCTCTAGCCGATGTAGCTGCTGGAGAGTCCGAGCCCAGCCGACAACCGTGACGATCGCGTCGGCGGCGTATCCACGCTTTCGAGCTGAGGGTCGAATCCAGTAACCCACGCTCGCACGGCCTTGATCCTCGTGCTCCAGCCACAACCCGATTTGTCCCACGGCAAAATCATTCTCGTCACTGATCGCGAAGGAATACCCCGTCCGACTATGCAGCCGTTCGTGCTGCCGCTCGATGAAAGCCAGTGCGGCTTCCTCACTGTTGTCAGGCTGGACGCTGGTGATGGTCGGGATCAGGTTGTCCTCTGAGGCCTCTTGAATCATCGGGGCATCGTCCGAGCGAAACGAGCGCAGTGTGACATTTCGCCCCGCCAGCAGAGGCAGGACGAGCTGCTTTGGGCGTCCCGGGTCAACAGTCATCTGCCAACTGTGCCACGGCGAACGGACCCGGAACCCAAAGAGGAACCCCCGGCGGACAACCGTGGTGAGGGCACAATGGACGGATGACACTTGATGAGGAGCTCGACCGGATCTTCACTGTTCGCGATCGAAATAACATGCAGCCCACAATCGATGCGCTGCTAGTAATTGTGGCGGAACACCCGGCTGACGCTCGCGTGCTGTACGAAGTGGGTGGCGCTTACGACACTGCCGGCGAGGAGCAGACCGCGCGATCGTTCTACGAGCAAGCCCTTCAGGCTGGTCTCTCGGGTGATCTGCTGCGCCGATGCTACGTCCAGTACGGATCCACGCTGCGGAATCTCGGCGAGTTCGCTAGGTCGGTGGAAGTCTTCGAGCGTGCCCGACAAGACTTCCCGGATTCGCCATCGCTGGCGGTGTTCCAAGCGATCTCCCTTCATGCTTCCAGCCGCTTCGATGAGGCTGTCGCTTCATTGCTCGAAGTGGTTGCTGAGGGTGTCGAGTCGCCAGATATTGAACGGTATAAGCCATCCATCCGCGGCAACGCCGCCTACATCCGGTCCCTCACGACCTCCACGCTGCCAGCGACGTAGCACAACGCCCGGTTGAATGCGCCGGACCCTGGATGGGACACTGTTCACGTGATAACAGAACATGCCCTCTTGCCCGTGATTCCCGGTCGTGAAGTTGAATTCGAGCTCGCGTTCGCCAAGGCGCGGGCGATCATTTCGTCAATTCCTGGATGTCGCAGCCTGATGCTGTCCCGTTCGATTGAGTCTCCGAGCACATATCTCTTGCTCGTTGAGTGGGATCAACTAGACGACCACACAATCGGCTTCAGGCAATCCGTCCAGTACCAAGAATGGCGTGCCCTACTGCACCACTTCTATGAACCGTTCCCATTGGTCGAGCACTTCCAAACCGTCCCGTAACTGGAACCCCCTGTGGGACGGCCGGAAATTGAATCCAATTACCGCGCCCACGTTAGCGGACTCTTGCAGATGGGTAGGAGACCTTGCCCTGTTTCTTATTTTTATGTGTCTACCGAATCCACGGCGCGAGGTAAGTACTGCTCACGTAGTGCACTATTCCGTCCTCGTATACAAATCTGCCCCGAGAAACGTTGATATTGACTTCGGGCTCCAGCAGATATCTGCTGACGGGCTCGTTGGCTTCAGACGCTCCAAGACTAATCAGGTCGGCCTTCTTGACCTCCCATTGCTCAGCTGTCATCTTAAGCACGGCAAGAACAGCGACCTGGCCGCTGTTGGGCACACCTTGTTCGCACACGAGCCCGTCATTCTCAGCCATGATTTGCATGTTGTCGTTCCACGTGTTGAAAACGATGGGGCTCATATGCTCTGCTTCAAAGTCGGCATACGCGGCGGGTAGCAGGAGCGTGTCACAGTGGACTGGGACGGGAGAGTCATTTCTTATTAAACCTCTTTTCGACGACCCGATTATGCGTGGTCCAGGGCGTCAGATTACGGTGAGCGAGTTTGACGACCTCCCAAGCTTTTTACATCCCTTTATAAGGGAGCCACCTGTAGCCCACTTGTGCCGCATGTGCCGACGAGCCAAATCCTTTTCTCTAGTAATCGGTGGCCATTCCTGCCAGAATCGGTAACAGACTGGTATGACAATGGTGGCTTCTCCAAGCAAGCCGCTTTCAGCGTCTACTTGTACGAGGAGTGGAAAACTTCGTGAGTCGGGGACTGATTGTTAGTGATTGGGAGATGTCACGTGGCGCAGAAAAAGCAACAATCAACCCGCATTCAGGCAGCCGCGGTTGCGCAATGACAGCCTCGCAGGCCCTGTGTCGGTATATCGTGCCTGTATCCAATCGGCTCGTGATCCTGAGGTCCCCCACCTCCCACCATGTACAACCCTTACAGGTACGTGCTGGAGATAGAACGCGCAACACAATCACTGGTTGTGTAAAACTAAATAGCGGTGAAAACGATGCAAAGTAGCGAGAAACAAGGGGTGTCTGATAAGCGAACATTTATTGGGATTGCTGCGGTTAATCAATTCGGCAACTGGCTGACTTTTCTCTCGGTCATCGTGTTTGCACAGCAAACATATGGCTCAGCAGCAAGTGCTCTGATATTCCTAGCGCAAACCGTACCGGCACTGCTTGCGGCCCGCTCAATCAGTGACCGGATTCCTGTTAGGTACACCCGACGAGCCTGGATACTTGGACAAGTTACTCTGGCCGGAATCACCCTGGGAATAGCATTTACGTATCACTATTTTGCTGCGATTCTTGCTTATGTAGCCATTTCGATGATGATTCGTGCGGTTCTCAATCCGCTGTATATGGCGCTTCTTGTGGAGTCCGTTCCTCAGCCCCAACGACAATCGACGTTGACGGGGGTCGGTGCAGCAGGTTCTATTGCGGTCGTGATCTCACCGGCTGTAGGGGGTTTACTGCTGGCCGCCGCCGGGCCGGCCTACTTGTTCTTACTTGACGCCGCAAACTTCGTAGCTGTCAGTCTCTGGATGCTGATGACAAAAGGGGTCCAGTCGCCAAAGAGTGGTAACCCGCCAACAAGTCAATGGTGGAGTGGTTTGCCGTCACCCCGTGCTCTAGCTCTTGCGCCAGGGTTGGCGAATCGGCACGCCTGGGGTTTCCCGGCGTTGACTGCCTGGATCTTCTTGCTTCTCGTGGGGGCATTGTTGAACGCACTTGAAACACCGTTTAGTTTCACCATACTTCAGGTATCTGAAGCCGAGTTTGGCTGGATCTTGGCATGTTTCGGCGCTGGTGGCTTGTTGGTACTTATCGCCTCCCTATTTTCTGAGGCCAAACCACTCAGACCAAGACTCGCGGTGGTGGGATATGCCTTTGGGCTCCTCGTGTGGATGGTATTACCCACTTTTGGGCCATATCTTGGCTTCTTCATCGCGGGACTGTCGGCAGCAACCCTTTCTGGCTGGGTAAGGACCTCGGTGGACGCGTGGTCACAAACCAACAATATCGACCCCAAACTAGTGTGGGGCTGGGCTAATCAGTCCACACTGTTCGTGAATTTAGTGAGCTACGTCCTTGCTTCCGTTCTTTTTGGTTTAGGGCTTTCCCCGATCTATCTTGCGGCACTGCTTTTTCTCGCATTTGTACCATTGGGCGCATCTGTTCATAGGCAGCTCAGAGAGAACAGACGATCGTGATTTTTTCACAATTAGCAACCCACATTCTGATGGGCCTATCGGACTCCTGGCTCATCCGATAGGCTTTCTTCGCTAAACCGGGCAGCTTCCTGAACTGGCCGATGTAAAACTCAGTGAGTCTCTAACGAGTACAACTTTGACGTCGAGGTGTGACCGATGAGCATCAGAGTGGATCCAGGCGGGTCTTGAGCAGGCAGAATTCATTGCCTTCGGGGTCGGCCAGGACATGCCACTGCTCCTCCCCGGTCTGGCCTATGTCGGCAGGGCGCGCACCGAGCTTCAGGAGGCGTTCGAGCTCGGCGTCCTGATCGCGGTCGGTGGCGTTGACGTCGATGTGCAGCCGGGACTTGCCCTTTTCCGGCTCGTCCTCACGACTGAGGATGATCGTCGGCTGCGGACCGCCAAACCCTTCGCGCGACCCGATCTCCACCGTGCCGTCGTCCTCGCGATCGAGCACGACTTACTGGGGACTTTTCACTAACATCGCACTAATTTTGTCTCTCACCCTGCTCCTCGCTGCGACCACTTACTACGCCATCGAAGCACCCGTTCTCAGAATGAAAGATCGTCATCGGGATACTCGCTGGCCTCGGCACGCATGACCTTGCCGCCACACAGAAAGCTAATCAGCACAGAGTCGCAGGCGATTTATGACAGATACCGGGCGTCCAAGGCCGTGCCCGCAAGCGGGACCTGCTACGGGACGGGTACGGCACGGAAAAAGAGAGAGTCCGTTTAGCGACCCTGCTGCCGAATATAGAAACAGTCAGGGAACCGAGTCGAGGCGGCCTCCCATCCGTCGGCGGCCGAGGGCAAAGCGCGCGGTGAAAAGATGGAGACGCGTGCGACCTCCCATGAGCCTTCATCCCGTTCGAGAACATGTTCGCCGTGCAGGGACCGGACTAACTTCCAGCCCCGTCGCCCAGCCGCGTTTATGTGGTCGACTTCCTCGGCGCGCGATACTGGACCCACAATCCGAGTGGCTTCGGTGTTAGCAACGGGGGTGTTGCGACGGCTATCGAAACGCTGCTGGGCTGCCTGCCGGGACGTTCCTAGGGCTTTGCCAATCTTCGCCCAACTCAGTCCCGATTCCTGGGCTGATGCCACGGCTTCAGATTGCAGCTGCGCAGCAACGCGTGCCAGGTCCCCGAAGACAGTGACCGAGTGCAATAGGAAGTCAGGGGATTGATCCTCGTCACGGTTACTGAGGGCTACTCCTCTGTCGGCTGCAATTTTGGACAACTGTACCGACAAGGCAGCGTCGGCTGCTCCGGTCATCGTTCGTCGTCGTCCGCTGGGCGCCAGGAATCCGATCGCGAAGCTGCTTTGGACTTCTGGATGAAAAATGAGACGAGTCCAATTAGGCCAGCAATTAGAGCGATCCAACCGGCTACGCCCACGATGAAGCTGGGGAGCCCAGCGCCTATGAATGTCGCAAACAATAGCAAGCAGATGCCAAAAGCCAGGAGGGCCCAGAGGGCGGTTCGCGCAATGCGAATCTTTGTTAATGAGTTCATGCGTCAAGGCTACATTGACATTCAGCCTACCGTCAAGGCCAAGTTGACATTATGGGGTGACCTCCGGCTGGACACATCCGCACGCCGTCGCTTGAAAATATCGAGGGCGGCGTCCGGTTGCGACTCGGAAGGGCAACCCTCTACGGGACGATCGAGCTTCGAGTCCTGTGGGGATGGTGGTTGGGCTTGGTGGCCGATTCAAGGTGAATCAGAGCAGGCGATCATCGCACCACATGAACCATCGCCGTGCGGCGGGCCAACCACACCAATGAGAGGGCGCCCGCACCGGTGACGGCGAGAATGACTACTGCTGGATTCGCGTCCTGCCCGCCCGCAACGGCCCGCCCCACGACAGCACTCGCCAGTGTGGCGGCAACCGCTGTCGCGATCGCTTCGACCAAGATTGTCGCCGCAGCCGCCCGCGGAACAGTGACGCCATCCACCTCCGGTGGCACATCTACGATTTTGTTGAGGGTGTCGAGATAGACCAGCCCCATACCAATGCCCGCGAGCGTCCACCCGAGAAGGACCACAGTGATGCGCGGCAGAGCGTCGTCCGTGAGAATGACGGCTCCGGTCCCCAACAGCCCCAAGCCAATCAGGGAACCCCCTACCGCTGCGCGGCAGACGTATGCTCGGGACGTCCGTGGGGGCCATCGACTTGCTGCCAAACCCGCGAGCGCCCATCCCATGCCACTGCCGGCGAGTACCAGCGCAGCTTGTCCGGTGGTTCCCCCGAGCAGATCTTGAACGATGATCGACATGATCGCTTGGGCACCGAAATACACACCCGCCAGGAGCCCCATCGTGGCCAGTGCCGCAGGGCGGCCGGCTCGCGCGCTCAGGGTTCCCGGGGGCAGAAGCCGGCGTGCGGCAAAGATCACGGCGACGGCCCCGATGGCACCCATGGTGACAGCTACGGCGGAGGGCACTGCCTGCAGGCCCACGAGGGAGAGTAAAGCAACGCCGCCCGCGAGCATTCCGGCGGAGCCGAGCGTCAACGGCTCCTTATCGGTTCCCGGTTGCATGGTGCCCCTCAGCTGGCGAGCAGCCACGATTCGCGCCGCGATGAGGAGCGGGAGGTAGAGCACGAGCGCCCAGCGCCAACTCGCAACAGAGGTCACCCACGCGGCGTACAGAGGGCCGGCGAGTGAGGCGAATACCCAGGTCACGCTGAAACCGGCGAGAACCGCGCGGCGCCACCCGGCAGGTAGAACTGACACGATTGCCGCCAAGGACACGGTCGCCAAAGCTCCAGCGCCCAGGCCAGAGGCGACCCGACCGGCAACGAAGACACCGACGTTCGGAGCTACGGCACTCGACACGCTGCCGGCGACCGTGAGCCAACTCAGACGAACGAGCAGCCGATCCACCCGAAAACGCTGGAGCAAGTACGGGCCCAAGGGCATCGTTAGGAACATGGCGATCTGCGCCGAGCCCACGATCACACCATAGAAGTCCTTCGCGTCGAGGTCCGAACCAATGACGGGCATCACGGTGTTCAGCAGGTAAGCCTGCATGCCCGCGACAAGCTCCAACCCCAGCAAAGCCGCGGCCAAGAGCCCAGCTCGGGTCACGCTAATCGAAGGTGATCCGCTCGTACCACCGGGAGAAATCACGCCCAAAGACCCGACCGCTTAACGACTCTGCGGATCCATAAGCGCCGTGCCCGCCCCACATCGCCCCCAATGCCTGGATAACCGCCAAGCCTTGACTGGATCCTATTGCAGTGACCGGACTCGGAACGAAGATGCCCTGCAACTCCAATCGCCCGGTCGACATCCAGGCGACCCACGCCGCCAAGTTCCATGCGCGTGGTTTCGTCCTAGACGTTGTTGCCTTCGAGGAACCTCCTACGGGACGGCTCACTTGGCGACCCCGTACTGTGACTTTGGCGCTCTTTGGCGGCATCTTGTGATCGCTATGTGGTGTTGGGGAAGTTCAGTAGTCATTAGACAATAAGTGTTGCGCAATAACTGTTGTTTGTATATGGTCGTTCTCATGACACCTCGCGATACCTTGCGTACCACGCTCACTTCGGCTGCGTCGATGCGCGTACTCGCTCATCCAACGCGTCTGCGTCTTCTCGGTCTGTTGCGCGAGCGCGGGCCGCAAACTGCCACCCAACTTGGTGACGTCGTAGACGAAGCCCCTGGCACCATTAGTTATCACCTTGGCAAGCTTGCGTCGTTCGCTCTGATAGAGCCCGCTGCCGTACAGAGCGCCGACCAGCGTGAACGCTGGTGGAAGGCCACTACCTTGCTCACGAGTTGGGAGCCCGCCGACTTGCTGGAGGATCCCGACAAGCTCGCTGCATCTTCCACCCTGCAAAAGTCGATCGCTCAGGCGTACGCCACTCGTTTCACCGACTACATCGACGCGGCGCCCACCCTGCCACGTGAATGGGTCGCCGCCGGCGCCAGTAGCGACCGCAGCCTGCGCCTCACCGTCGATGAACTCACCGCTATGCGAGCCGAGCTGGAAATCCTCGTTGACCGGTGGCTCGACACGAGTGCCGCCCACGACACGGCTACCGCCGATGGCGCCGAACCCGTGGTCCTTGTGTACCAGGCCTATCGCCGGCCCTGAGTCAGCCCGCCAATGACGAAGAACAACGCGGATCATCGTCTTCGCGACCGCCGCGCCACCGCCTCCCTCTCAGCACTCCTAGCCGCACACGCTATCTCGCAAACCGGCAATGTGGTCACGGCATTCGCCGTCCCTTTCTACGTCCTCGGCCTCGGCGGGTCAGGCTTTGATGTGGGAATCGCCGCGTTCTTCGCAACCGTACCGGTGGTCGTCGGCGGGGCACTCGGCGGCGTCGTCGTTGACAGAGTCGGCCATCGCCGGGCATCAATCGTCGCAGACCTCGTCAGCGGAGCGGCCGTTCTGGCCATTCCGGTACTGGCGCTGACTGTCGGGCTGCCGTTTTGGTCGCTTCTCCTTCTGGTATTCGCAGGCGGACTGCTCGACACTCCCGGACAGACTGCCCGACGCGTCATGCTGCCCAAACTGACGGCTCGCGCGGGTGTGCGACTCGAGCAAAGTGTTGGCCTACTCGACGGTTCCGAGCGGTTCGCCAAGCTGATCGGCGCCTCAATCGCTGGACTACTTGTGGCATCCGTAGGACCGATCGCGGCCCTCTTCGTCAACGCTGCCACGTTCGCAGTTTCGGCTCTGCTCACTTGGACATTCGTGGCCGCCGTGCCAGCCTTGCTCGACCAGCCTGAAACCGGCAACGACGCCGACCCTCCCCACGCGTCCTACTGGTCGGACCTCGCCGAGGGATTTCGATTCGTCATCCGAGACCCTCTGATGAGACTGATCGTCGGGCTCGTTCTCTTCACCAATCTCCTCGATGCCGCCCGCGGGTCAACCCTGATGCCTCTTTACGCCAACGATCGGTTAGACGGCGCTGCCGCGCTGGGCCTACTCGTCGCAGTGATGGGCGGTTGCGCGCTGGTCGGCAATATTGCCTTCGGCTTCGTCGCACACCGTGTTCCCCGGCGCATTACTTTGGCAGTGTGCTTCGCGCTAGCTGGCGGGCCATCCAGCGCCGCCTTCGCCGTCGGTGCACCCCTACCAGTCCTCGTCGCAATGACCGCGCTCTCCGGCCTCGCAGCGGGAGCGATCAATCCAATTCTCGGGACCGTTGAGCTCGAACGCGTCCCCGAACACATGCGCGGCCGAGTTTTCGGCCTCATCAATGCCGGCGCCTGGGCTGGTGTGCCGTTCGGTGCTCTACTCGGGGGCATCGCCGCCGACACGATCGGCCTACCACTAGCTTTCGGCATCATCGCAGTCGTTTACACACTCGCCACCCTGAGCCCGCTCACGGGCGGTTCCTGGACGCACATGGAACGACGTCCGGACAAGACAGCCACGATCGACGGTTCCAACGCCCGGTGAGCGACCACCATTTATCGCGGCAAACGTCTTTCCACCCATGGGATACAAGACGTCTCACGCCCATGTCTCAACTTCCACCACGTTCGCCTGAATCGTGCGACGCGCCGATTCTCATAACTACGTCGCATAACCGCATGCCTGAACCGTGGTACCCACCACTGGTTATGAGACACCCCGAGAGCAGAAATGACGAAACTGATCGGTGTCATTTTTCGAATTCGTCTGCACAGATGTCCGTACTCGCGTCCACACCTCGCGCCAGCCACCGACGAACCTCAATTCCCGTAAAGGGAACGGCAAACGGGACTGTGCTCGAAGCAGGATGGGTTTCCCGTCAGCCGGTCGCGGCGAGGTGCCAACCCGCAGTGTCGCACTGCCCGTCATCGTTGTTGCCGGCGGCCNCCGCAATACTCGTCACAGACCGCGGAAGTTCAACTCGCCGCTTAACCCGTGTCCACTAACCGGGGGCAAGGCCACTTGTAGCCTCAAGGCATGAAGCCTCGTTGCGCCCTCGCTCTTGCCGGATTCGCAACTGTGTGCGCATTGGTCTTGAGCGGATGCTCCGTAGACACGCTAATTTGGGGGAACGACGGTGCTTAGGTTATCCAAACTACCGAGAACCTCATCAAAGACCTCGCTTCTGGCGGAACATCCGATCTCGTCTGCGAAGACGCCGAAGCTGACCTCGGCACGGCAAAAGATTGGGAAGGCCGCTCCGCAGGCGAGCCGGAACGGTTCGTTGCCGACTACTGGGATGAACAAGTACCACTCGATCCGCAGTGGAACATCAACCTGGAGGGTCTTCCCGAGGGGGCTACTCCCGGTGACACTCATCCCGGCGACGTCTTTTACCGCGAAACCGACGATAGTCTCTGCGTGATCGATGTCGCATGGTCGACACTCATCGCCGTCGGCTGACGCAGCCGAATTTTCCCGCCCACACCTGTGGCTATTGAAGAAGAGTGGCGGTGCTCTATTGCCGCAGAATAGCGGCATCGCCGCCCGGGAACGCTTAGCGGTCCGGAAAGGCTGACAGCGCCTCGTCCCACTCATCGGCCGATGAGTCAAGATCTGCAGCCGTCACTGCGATCTCGAACCAAAACTGATCACGGTCATCGCCACTCTGACCGATAGGCATACTTTCAAGCGCAAAGTGCACCCTGACCGATATCGACACGCCCTGATAACTGCCAACGCTGAACGCAAGATTCGGTTCGGTAAATTCGAGCGACGGCACAACACCGGCGTTTCCAATGACGCTTACGGCGATGTCGCCATTGGCCACGCTGCGCAGCCAGGCCGAAATGCGCTTCGCTTCGAACGTCGTCAAACACGGAACGGCAAACTGCCACGCCGCGTCAGGCGCCGATACGTCCCCGCTGATGACCAGCCAATTGTCATCCCACTCATCGCCCGCAGGGGTCGCAAACTCATATCGAACAGGCTCCAACGTCACAGACGCTCTCGTGCCAACACCCAGCTGCATGGATAAATCCTACTGATCGCAGTCTTGCTGAAGCGTGCGCTCACCCTCGCAAAAAAGTCCAGCCCCGCGCCCCCGTAAGCCGAACCCCTACCGGGTACTCTGATTCCGTACTATTGCGGCATCGTGAGGCTGAGCCATCGTTCCTCGATGGCGTAGCCGAGATGTTCGTTCATGCGGATGCTTCCGGTGTTGACCTGAGCGCCACCCGTGCCGAAGATCCTGACGCCGTCGTCGACCAACGCCATAATCGACGCCGCCTTAACCGCAACGGCAAGCCCCCTGCGGCGGTACGAAGGGTGGACGGACGTGAATTCGGTTTCTCCGCGCGCGGTGGTCAGGCTGATGACGCTGGATGCCACGAGTTGTCCGTCATCGATGGCGCCAAAGAGGCGGCAGCCGCATCTCCAGAGTTCGAGCACGTCGGACTCGTCGCGGTGTGGCACTTCTGTCGCTGGCGTGTATGGATAATCGGAGTGGTTCAGGGCTTCCAGTGCAGTGACCTGACGGGCCCAGCTGGCGTCGAGTTCCTGAATTAGGAAGCCTTGCTCCTTCGCCGCGACGATGGCCGCGTTCAGTGCTGACAGGTCGGGTGGATCGCTGAGGCGCAGGCGGGCACCCCACGATTCGCCGACAACGACGTACCCAGCCTCCGTTAGATGCTGCACTCGCGGATCGTTGAATTGGACTATCTGTATATCCCCGGTCACCAGCACAGTTTGTCAGAGTGACGGTTAATCTCTCGACTGCCGACGAAATAGCGCGCCCTCTTGCCGAAGTGCCCGCAAGCCGGACGGCCAGCGCGACAGAGCTGAGACCAAACCACCCGGCGGCCGCGAGCCGCTGCCGTGTCACTTGGGAACCCTCAACGGGATTCCCGATGGAAGCTTACGCATCCGAGAATGGCGGTCGGATCGCGGAAACAGTTCTTGCTGCGGCTACCGCCGGAGATCTTTGATTGTACGGTCGCCCAAGAGCCAACTGATCCCAACAAACACCCCGCTGACGATCAAGGCGGCGAGAAGGAAAATCAGGGCCCTTCCGATGAAGCTGGCTGGCGTGCCGATGATAGTCGTCGTGGCCAGCCCGGCTGCGGCGCTGATCATTGCCGTGGCCAAGAGCCGGGTCAGACCCCACACCGCGGCCGGCTCGGATTCGTGTCCGCGTTTTCGGAAAGTTCGTCGGAGTAGGACGTGAGCTGTCGACCATCCGGCAATGTTTGCGATCGAGATGCCGGCGGCGATTCCGATCACGGTCAGCTGCGGGGGCAGCAGGATCGCCGCTGCCAGCGCACCGGCTGCAGATAGCACGGCGATGGTGAGTTGTGTGATGAACGGGCCTCGGGCGTCTTGCAGCGTGAAAGATGTCCGGTTGAGGACGTAGGCCTGGCTGAAGCCGACGAGGCCGACCGCCAGCACCTGCAAGAGGTGGCCGATGAGGGGCGTGCCGAAGATCGCCTCGGTCAGAATCGGCCCGACAGCGAGGAATACTGCCGCGGCGGCGAGTGACACATACGCGACAGGTCGAAGCGCGAGATTGGAGAGGGACTCGACTTCAGCGAAGTTGTTGCGTGCGGCCGCCCCGCTCATGCGTGTGTAGAGGGCCGTGGTCAATGACACGGTCACAATTCCATGGGGCAGAAGCATTAGCAGGTATGCGATCGAGAGGGAGTTCAGGCTTGGCCCGTCGATGCCCAATTGGTTGAGTGACTCTCCGGCGCTGCTGGCTACGTTCGCCGTCAGCAGGTAGGCAACTTGACTGGCGAACACCCCGCTCAGAGTCCAGCCGGCTAGCGGGGACATGTGGCCGAGACCGGCAAAGCCCCATCGGAAGCGCAGACGGAAACCGATGCGACGCAGCGGAATCAGCAGCAAAAAGGACTGGACGGCGATGGCCAAGGTGGCGGCCCCGCTGAGGACCGCGATCATCAGTGGGGTCCACGTACCAGCGTCACCCAGTCCGGAGGGCAAAGCGACGAGGAACACCAGGATGCCGCCGATGCCAACGACGTTCGAGATTGCAGGTGCCCAGGCTGGGGCACCGAACACGCCGCGCGCGTTCAACACCTGCGACAAGACGGCGAAGGTGATGAGAAAGAAAATTTGCGGCAGGCACCAATACGCCATCGACGTGGCAAGTCCTAGCCACGGCGCGGACCACGTCGTGGCGTAGATCCAGACGATGCCCGGCGCACACAAGGTAAGAACGACCGTGGCGCCGGCCCCGCCGATCAGGATGATCGTCAGAAGGCGGTCAGTGTCTTCCTGACCCGAGGAGCCCGCGTGCAGGTTCCGAACAATCTGGGGAACAAGTACGGCGCCGAGGACGCCGCCGGCGATCAAGGCGAACAGATAGGTCGGCGCCGAGTTCGCGATTTCAAACGTTTGACCCGCGACGGCCGTGCTGGTTCCGCCGATGGCAGCGACCAGCAAAATGGCCTTCGCAAAGCCCAGCGCCCTGGAAACCAGAGTCGCCGCCATCATCGAGCCGACTGCTCCACGGGCGCTCACCGTGAACGACCTGAACCAGTGCTTCGCCGTCGACACCCGAAACTAGATTCCCCCATTCGTCAACATTCCCACAACTCCGGACCGCCGCCACACTGCCGCACTTGCCCGAACTCCGTTTTGAACTGCTTCTCGGGGGAACCCTGAACGGTTGGTCTAACTGTTCCCATTGCCAGTTCAGGCAGAATGATCGCATGTCGAGAAACGAGCCTCCGTTGCGCTCAGTGAGCCAGGATCCCGACGCGCCATTTCTGCCTCGGGATGTGTGGCCCGCGACGCTGGCCCCGATCACGCAGCTCCTCGATGATGGTCTCGAACTGGGCCCGGTGACCGTATTCGTCGGCGACAACGGAGTCGGCAAATCGACTCTCGTTGAGGCCATCGCAGGTGCCTACGGCATGGGACCGGAAGGAGGATCGACCGGCTCCAGACACACCACCCGCAGGTCCGAGTCCACCCTCGCCGACCACCTGCGGTTGAACCGTGGTCTCGGCGCGGGCCGGGGCGGCTTCTTCCTCCGCGCGGAAACGATGCACGGGTTCTTCACCTATCTGGAGGACAACCCCGGCGGAAACGACCCCGTATTCCACGAGCGCTCGCACGGCGAATCGTTCCTCGACCTTGTGGCTGCCCGGTCTCGCTACCCGGGCCTGTGGATCCTCGATGAGCCGGAATCAGCGCTCTCGTTCACCGGATCGCTCGCTCTGCTCAGCGATCTCCGCGATATCGTTGCCGCAGGTGGATCTCAGGTGATTCTGTCCACTCATTCACCGATTCTGGCCTCAATCCCCGGTGCGGAGATCTACGAGGTCGGGCCATGGGGATACCGGCGCTGCGTCTGGGATGACCTCGACCTGGTCCGGAATTGGCGATCGTTCTTGGATGATCCAGAACGGTATTTCAGGCACCTTCGCTGACCTCGACGCTTGCGACACTCGTCGTCACCCCACGGCTATATTCACTGCCCGCAAGACGGACGGCCAGCGCGACAGAGCTGAGACCAAACCACCCGGCGGCCGCGAGCCGCTGCCGTGTCACTTGGGAACGTCCTACGGGACGACAGGTCTACGTGGTGGTCGTGGTATTGCTTCTGTGGTCGCAACGTTAAGTCTGTGATCCAGAGGAATTCGATGATCCGAGGTTGCTAGACGTCTCGCGACAGGATCGCAGCGCTGCACTCGATCGGTGTCACGCTGGCCACCGCAGATCGGATTCGCAAGTAACGGTATTGGCGGCATCGCTGCGCAGGCATCCGCCGTCGATCAGGGTGCGCTCCCCGAGCGGTTGGTCGAGCTGGACGACTACGGGGACGGCATCATTCCCTGGGCACTCAGCCCCGTCCCCATCGAAAGGTTCAACGTCAATCCGGATCGCGATTTGTTCTGGTGTGTACGTCACGATAGGGGTGAGTGTGACACCGGTGACACCGGAGGCGCAGCCCAGGCGGGTAACTTCGACCTCGATACTTGTGCTGTCCGGGCCCAGATTCATGGAGTTGCCAAGTTGCCACGTCGCGGTCTCGCCAGTCAGGACAGCATCAGGCTCACCTGCACCGATCTCATTTCCAGGACCGGTTTGCTGGCACCCAGCGAGAAGCAACGCGACGACGATCGCTCCGAGTAGGCGAGCCGCATTGCGTTTCTGGTTCATTCCCTCATGATTCACCAACGTCGCCTGATTCCGCCGCACAATTCAAGTATTGGTACAAGAACGTAATTGAGGGCATTCGCCGTAAGGCCCACCACGTCGAACACAGCCTGCCCCTGCAGTCGTGCCTGCTCACGGCAAGTCGATTACGAAAGCGAACAACCGCGGGTGGGTACTCCATCCATCCGCACGTTCGTCGTGCTGACTTCACGAAATAAAAGGGCCACACTCTCGCCGTAAGCCGAACCCCAAACGGGGCGGCTGACGTCAGAACAATCCGTTTGCCGTAGCGAAGGGATCCTAGTGGGGGTCCGTTTGAATCTCTAGCTCGGCAGCGCCGACCACCGCCGCCGCTGTCTCTGTCCCGAAAAGATGCGCAACCAGTGTGGCGGTCATGTCAATTCCGTCCGCAACGCCGAAAGACGTCCATCGGCTTAGTCATTGCGCGGAAAACCACCCGGTTGATCGCGACAACCTTCGCAAGCTCAGCACGGCCTTGAAAACCGCGGTGAGTGCGACGAGGACGAGAACGCCTCCGGCCAACACGGTCTGCATGGACGAGGCCTCTGCGAGTAAAAACACGCCAAACCCCATCGCGAGGGCCACGATCACAATAACTGACCACCACGCGAACGACTCTTTCCTCTTCCCCATAAATGCAGTATCCCCTACGGCAGCTCTCTCTGCTTGACGAGGACCGCTCGGCCACCGGAATCAGGTAGCAAGTAGCGCGTCCCGCTCGACCAACGGCAAACGGGACTGTGCTCGAAGCAGGATGGGTTTCCCGTCAGCCGGTCGCGGCGAGGTGCCAACCCGCAGTGTCGCACTGCCCGTCATCGTTGTTGCCGGCGGCCAACACAGACCCATCGGCGCGAAGCCCAAGCGTGTGCACAGAACCCGCCGCAACCGCCACAACGTCACGCCAAGAGGCGACATCACACTGCCCGCGACTGTTGTCGCCGACAGCGAGAACCCGGCCCCCTGCCACAACGGCAACCGTGTGATAACTGCCCGCGGCCACAGCTACGACATCGCGCCACACAGCGACATCCTCGACGCCGGACGTTCGGTCTCCCGTCGCGATCACATGCCCGTCCCTGGTGAGGGCAACGGTATGCAGACATCCCGCCGCCACCGCATGCAGATCGTGCCATCCGGTCACCTCGCACTGTCCCCTGCGGTTGTTTCCCACAGCTACGGCCGTGCCGTCTCTCCGGAGCCCGACGGAGTGCCAGTCGCCCGCTGCAACGGCGACCAGGTCGTTCCACTCATCAACATCGCACGCCCCTTCGTTCCGTCGACCAGCCGCTCGAGCTGTCCCGTCTGCGACGAGCGCGAGAGTGCGTCGCCAACCAGCAGCCATACAAATGACGTCCGTCCAGTCGTCGACATCGCACTGTCCGTCGTTGTTCCAGCCGGTCGCGAGGACGGTGCCATTCTCACGCAACCCCACCGTGTGGGATCGCCCGGTGTTGGACGCCGTGTGCACGTTCCCGACTGCGACAGCGACGATGCCGCTCCACCCCTCGACGCAACGCTCTTCCGCCTTCGGGATGCCCGCGGTCAGCACCAACCCCTCCGCGGTCAGGCCAACAGAGTGACGCCGCCCTGCGGCGATGCGAGCGCGGAAGGATTGCTTGGTCATCCGTAAATTGTCCCAGGAGTTCCGCTGATGGCCATCAGCCCCTCGACGGTTGCGTTCCTCAGAGGAACGGGCACATTTGGAGTGCCGAACCGCTAACGATCATTATCGCCGTGATCACGGCACCCGAAAGAGGGACGCTCAGCGGGCACACAATCGCGTGAAGACAGTGGCGTCGACGTCGGACGCGAGAGGCCCGATAGGGGAAC